>NZ_JAWOTI010000001.1:262984-576505 GCF_033338775.1 Vibrio sp. Vb1018 | reverse complement strand
CTTTAAAATACAAAACGCCCGATGAAGTACATCGAGCGTTTTAGTTAAAAAGTGTCAACCCATATCAGGACGGGTCATTATTTCTTTCTGCGAGTATAAATCCGAGATTTTACTTTACTTGGCTCTGGCTTGTTTTTCGCCAGCTTTAGCACTGCTTTTTGCAAAATCTGGTTGTTTGGGTAAGTGATCAAGTTACCGTTGTCGTGCTTAATTAACACGTGAAACATGCTGATCTCTTGAATCTCACCGCAGATGTCTTCATCTTTGTCTACGACTTTAATTCGGTCACCCACTCGGTACGGGAAGACAAAAAAGATCAAAAAGCTGGCTGTGATGTTGCTCAGAATTGACCACTGCGCAATAAACGCCACACCTAATACGGCAAAAATGGACGATAGGAACAAAGACACATCGCCATAGCCAATACCTGTGATAATGGCAAAAATAGAGGCGGTCAAAAATAGCAGCGCGACATTGAAACAGCGCTGAATAAAACTCAAACGAGCCTTTTTTACACCTTTCGTTGTTGCCAAATTTAGGATGGCTCTATTTACAATCCTCTTCAGGATGCGATACGCGATCAGGACAAAAATGCCCATCAATAGTTTGTAACCGAGGGAGCCCGTAGTGAAATACTGGCTCACTTGCTCTAATTGGATCCAATCATTCATTTCTTCATCTCGACGATATCTAGAAAGCGGCTTTTATAGCTGATTTTTTGCTGTAAGTAATCACAATTTTTCTTTACACCATTTGTCTCTGTGTTGAGGTTCCACAGAGTACTATATAAGTTAATCAAAGACTTAGTGAGTATTACGAACTCTTTGGCTTCATTACTTATATTCAATCAAAGCTGACGTGATTTTGAAGAGAGCAATCTTTGAGCTGTATCCCATATCCGACATTCTATGACGCTAGTTCCCTATAAACGAGCTGAATATGACTTTTGTCCTGATAACCTAAGGTGTATTAATTGAAATAGCTTTTAGGGCGTTGAAAAATGGAAGAAGATGAAAAGGCGATTATGATTTTATTCGTGATTGTTGGCCTTGTACTCGTTTGGGTCGCGCTTGAAGAACTTAATTATCTCGGGCTCCCAATAAAATAAGCCCCGTTAAACACAAGTTAAACGGGGCCCTTGTCTTTTATCAATGTGAATTCAGGCTAGCTAACCGCACGCACTTTGCCTTGTTTCAAATCGTTCAGCACTTGCGCTTTAGGACCATCTGCAATGATGCTGCCTTTTTCCATCACAATTACGCGATCAACGATGTCGAGCATAGACGTTTTATGCGTAATCAGAATCAGCGTTTCACTAGGTTTCAACTGTGCTAATTGATGCTTAATGTGCATCTCTGAGCGGTTATCCATCGCACTGGTTGGTTCATCCATGAGTAGAACAGGAGGACGACCCAAAAATGCACGAGCGATCGTGACTGCTTGACGTTGACCCCCCGAAAGCATTGCACCACCTTCACCAACTTGGCGTTCTAAGCCCGCTGGGTCAGATTGCGTAAACGCAGTAACACCGGCACGATTCGCTGCGTCTAGTACGTCACGGTCATCGGTTAATGGGCGACCTAGCGTAATGTTGTCGCGGATAGAACCAAAGAACAGATTGGAATCTTGCGGCACACAACCAATATTACGGCGAATGTCGACATGATGCAGCTGTGCGATGTCGGTATCATCAATGCGAACATGACCTTCCGTCGGCTGATACAAGCCCATGATGAGACGCTCTAACGTGGTTTTACCCGAACCAATACGGCCTATGATCGCTACTTTTTCGCCTGGGTTAATGGTTAAGCTCAAATCTCGAATCGACGCCACCGGTGAATCTGGGTAGTGGAAGGTCACGCGTTCAAGTTCAATTTTGCCTTGTACTATTGGACGGTGAATGTAACGTTTACCTTCTTCTTGTTCATCCGGCATTTCCATGACTTGATTGATAATTGTCATAGAAGACTTCGCTTGGTTGTAGCGCGTAGAGAGTAAGGATAACTGAACCAAAGGACCAATCGCGCGGCCGCTAAGCATGGTTGCGGCAATCAAGCCACCCATGGTTAAGTCGCCCTCTGCAATCAAGTAAACGCCTAGGATGATCATCCCTACGTTACTACTTTGCTGCACAAAACCTGCTGCGTTTTGAATGCTATCCGTAATTCGGCGGCTTTTTATATTCCAGTTCGCCATGTGCGCAACTGCCTCTTCCCAGCGGTATTGGAATTGGCTTTGCGCACTGAGCATTTTTACGGTTTCTAACCCAGCCAAGCTCTCTATCAAATTGGCATATTTTTGCGATGCTAGGCGTGAACCCTCCTCAATGGAGCGGCGCAGCGGCCCTTGTATCAGTAGCGAGTGAATAATCAAAATGACCACGCCCACCATCGGTACATACACAAGATCGCCAGCCATTAGCCATATAATCACTAAGAACAAAATGGCAAAAGGCAAATCAATGAGAGCACTGACGGTCGCTGAAGTAAAAAACTCTCGAATAGATTCGAATTCTTGTAAATGGCGAGCGAAGGCACCGACCGAAGGCGGCTTTGATTCCATTCTAATCCCCATCACTTTGCTGAACAGTTTGGATGAAATTAGAATGTCAGACTTCTTGCCCGCCACATCAATGAAGTAATTTCTCAGCGACTTGAGAATGAAGTCGAACAGGAACACGACAAAGATGCCACTCGCTAGTACCCATAGGGTTTCAAACGCAAGATTCGGAACCACTTTGTCGTACACCAAGCGAGTGAATAGCGGAGCGGCAACCGCAAAGAGGTTGATAAGAAGTGATGCGATTAAAACATCACGGTAGATGCGTTTTGACTGCCACAAGGTGGACCAGAACCAGTGGCCTTCGTTGGTTTTGAGCACTTCGGGAGAGCGCTCATCGAAACGGAATTGCTTTTTAACTAAAAAGTACCGACCAGTGTATTGCTCAAGTAGGTCTTCTAATGGAATAGAGATCGGCACCATTCCACTTTCTAGGGTGGTGACTTCGGCCTCGCGTTTCTCCATATTGATGCTGTTGAGAACGCAAGAGTCACCGCCTTTAAGAACTAAGATTGCCGGCAGAATTAGGCTAGAGATGCTCTCCAGCTCTGCGCGGTTTTCCTTGGCAACCAATCCGGCCCTTTCCGCTGCTCTTGGTAGCAAAAATGGGGTCAGTTTACCGTCAGATAGCGGTAGTCCGTTGACTAGCGCTTCTGGCGAGTTAGCTAACCCATAGTAACGGCTAACGTAGATGAGCGAATTCAGTAAAGGGTCTTTCATCGTTGATAAACCTTTTTATTCCTTGTCGACGATGAATCCTTGGAATACCTCAACAAAATGTTCAGTGAGGAAATCCAACTGGATTTGAGTTTCGATACGCGATGCGATAGTCGTAATACCAAGGTTGTGGGCAGTACGAGAGATCGACGTTAGCGTGAATTTCTGTTTTTCGTCGTGCAAGTTGTGTGTGAATAGGTAATCGAGCTTCACATAGTTCGGGCGGAACTCTTGGATGTATTCCAAAGATTGGAAGTTACGTCCGTAGTTATCTACGCCGAACTCAGCACCTGATTGGCGAATGGCATTACATAACAGTGCTGTGTGGTGAGGCTGATCGATAAAGCATTCCTCTGGAATTTCAAAATGTAGCTTAGAGGCCACTTTGGCGTGTTTTTCCAGCATGCTAGTTGTCCAGCGAATAAACGATGGTTGAGATAAGCTGCTTTGCGCGATGTTAATCGCGACTGGGTCATTAAGTTCACCACTTTCTAGCATCTTAATCATTGATTCAATGACATACTGGTCAAAGATGTTGGTGGCGTCTAACTGTTCTAGTGCGAATAGGTATTGATTCGCACGATACGTTTCACCATCTTTTTCGATGCTTGAAAATACTTCGTTGTGGAATACTTTACCCCATGTGTTTTTCGCAGCTTGGAAACGGAATTTAACCCAATCACTGTGAATGGCTTCTTCAACCAACGCTTTCCATTGCTGTTTACCCATCAAACTAGAAGGTGTATCACTGCCAATGAAGCCGTATGGCTTGTCTGGTTGCGCTTTGGCTTTCGATAGTGCGTTGTCCACCATCGAGAGGATTTCAGAACGCGTTTTCTGATCTTTGCTGTGTGCAACCCCTAGTGACGCTTTAGGTTTTGCTAAGCCTGTTGGGTCAGTATTTAGGCCGTTCACACAATTGACGATGCTGTCCGATAAAATGCGTAACTCGCTCTCATCCATATGAGGGAAAAGCAAGCCGAACTCATCACTAGACAAGCGAGCAATAGTGGCACCCGGTACATCAATGGTGTTTTTCAAACGTTGAGACAGTTCTTTAACGTGGGCATCTGCGCGTTGGTAATCTTTGGTCTCGTAAATGTCCCCAATGTATTCAGCATGGAGTAGCGCGATACCCCCTTGCGTTTGCTCTGCAAGCCATTGGTCGATTTGGTTGATGTAGAATGAGCGGTTACCCAATTTAGATATAGGATCGAGGTAAGCCTGAGCACGCAGACGTTGCGCCTCTTTGGCTTGCTCTTTGAATGATAGCTCGATTTGAGCAGACATCATGTTAATGCCATCTACCACCGCGATAAGATCTTTGGTTCTTGGACGAGCAAGCGGTTCACCAAATTGGTTATTCGCGATTTCATGCATTTTATTCACGATGGCCGTTAATGGTTTTAGCGAGCGACGTAGGATGTATGAAATTGCCACTAAACCAGCCAGAAAAATGACACTGAATACAGACAGCAAGCCAATAAAACCTTGCCAGAGCTGCTCGTAAGCTGCGCCTGGGTGGCTAATGATTTCTACTTCGGCGAGCTGCATCCAACCACTGGTCACAACACGCTTATCGTGAATCGCTTTAAATAGATTCATGTCGATAAACCATTGTGGCACCGTACTTGGTTTAACTGGGTAAGTACGCACGATCTGGTAGTCAGAATCTAATGCTGTAAGACGAACAACTGAGTAGGTGCTGCCGTCAAATAGAGCATTAATCACGGACTCAACCGCGACTTTATCTTTGTCCTTTAGGTAAGGAGCCAATGCCAAACCTACGGTGTTAATAGTGTTGTTGACCTCTGAACGTTGCTGTTGCTCCAAGCTGTCTCGAGTCGTGTTGAATTGGATTACGAATACTGATGCCAACAAGAGTATAAAGACCGTAACCATCCCCACCACAAGCTTCTTATATAGGGTCATGTTTCTCACTCGTCATAGTTAATTTTAGGTTTATTTAACTGCAACTTACGTTCGCGCGAGCGTAAGTCATTCCAAAGGCTCAACCGTGATGCTTTCCCTGCCAGCTCTCCAGTGCTAGCAGATGACTTCATCAACCACAGGTTTGTACCATTAAAACTGTATATCGGTAGCAAGTCGCTACGCTTAGAGGCTCGGACAATGTCAGGATTGATATTATCGAGAATGAGCGGCTCAGAACTTGGGGTAGGGTAGTAAGCTAATACCATGTGAAACTGATTCAGTTCGATGGCTTTTACGTATATTAACCGCATCTTTGAATCTGGTATTCCTAGCTCGAGTAAAGAGAAGTACTTAGCAATAGTGAAATCTTCACAGTCTCCTGCGTTACTCCCTAAAAATTCGAGTGGCGTAGCCCAATAATCTGTCTTTCCCCACAGTTTTATGTCGTCAACGAAATACAGCTGATTAAAAAAGTCGTTAACGCCAGCGAGCTGTTCATGAGTCTCTAATTGTTTAAATAAGTCGAGGTTCTTTCGCCATGTATTTACGCGCAATCCCGCACGTTCGCCGTACACCGCTGTGACCGTATTGACCCATCGTTGTTCTTTACTGTTCAGCGCACCAAGTTGGAACGACAAACAACTTAAGCTGATTAATAATGTAACTTTACGCTGCAAATTGGATCGCATATTCGACTCGTATCACAAGTATACTCTTCTAGAGAGTTCGTCAGTGAGAAATAAGTGCTTTTTATTTAATCACTTATCGCTCAATACTCCCTATCGCGAGTACCTTAATGTGGTTTACTCCTTCAAGGCGTTCGTTTTGGCACTTAAAATCGGTTTAAGTAGATATTCCAAAACGGTTCGCTTCCCTGTGATGATATCGACCGATGCAGTCATTCCTGGAATGATTGGTAAATCTGCATCTTGACCAAAGTTTGTTTTTTCGGTGCGTACACGAACAATGTAGAAGCTGTTGCCTTCTTCATCTTGAGTGGTATCCGCGCTGATATGTTCCAACTCTCCCTCTAAACCGCCGTACTTTGTGAAGTCGTAAGCTGTAAACTTCACGATAGCATGAAGATCTGGGCGTAAAAATGCGATGTCTTTTGGCGCAATTTTCGCCTCTACCAATAGTGTGTCTTCTGTTGGTACGATCTCGACGATATCCATACCAGGTTGGATAACACCACCGACAGTATTGATGTTCAGTGTTTTGATTTTGCCTGTTACTGGCGAATTCACAACCGTTCGGTTTACTCTATCTTCCAAGCCCACCGCTGATTCAACCAAAGCAGATAACTGGTCTTGGGCGCTGTTGAGTTTCTCTTGCTGTTCAGAGCGGAATTTGAGTGCAACATCAATACGGTTGAGCATGGATTCTCGAATCGCTGATTGCAATACGGGAATCTTGAGCTCACTGGACGTCATTTCACGACGGGTATCGTTGACTTGGCGCTGTAATTTGAGCAGTTCAATACGAGGAACAACGCCCTCGTCTGCCAAAGGTTTGGTGATATCGAGTTCTTTTTTCGCGTATTGGTAGCTTTGACGCAAGTTCCTTACTCGTGCTTGGATCTCTACCAAGTCCTGCTGCTTTTGCTGCACTTGTTGGTCAATAACAGAAAGTTGGTTGCGTAAATTATCTAGATCTTCGCGATATTCTGCTTTTTGACGCTGTGTGAGTTGAGGTCGAGTCTCTTCCAAGGTTGGTGGGAAGGTCAGTTTACCGTAATCAAGTAGTACACTTTGACGCCAGTTTTCCGTTTCAAAATCACGATTAACGGCAACACTGTTAATAGAAGCGGATAGTTGCAGCACAGATGCGGTAAGGTTGGCAACTTGTTGCTCACGTTCACGAAAATCTGAGCGAAAGCGGGTGTCATCGATAAGCAGTAACTGTTGGCCTTTTTCAACCAACTGACCTTCTTTGACCAAGATTTCTTTGACTAAGCCACCTTCTAAGTTTTGGACTACTTGTATCTGTGAGGAGGGAATCACTTTGCCTTGACCAACCGTGACTTTGTCGATTTCAGCCCAAGATGCCCAACCTATTGCTGCAATGAAAAATAGCACCATAACCCAGAGCATAAAACGCGCGCTGTTGGGGGTATTGAGGAGCAATGCTGCAGTTTTGTCATCAACAAAATCCAACTCTTCATCGTTGAGTTTGTTGTAGTTATCTCGGCTCATCACAGTCCCTGCTTATATAATTACGGATTATCTTTTTGATCTTATTATTATTAACCGATCATGTCAGCATGCTCGGCTAATAAAATATGAGAAGAGGGTTATTCTCTCTTCAAATGAGCTTTCTTACACTTTCTAAATCAAACAAAAGCATAATTAGCGCCGGAGTATAGCTATTACGCCTTGAACTTGGCTTTATCCAACTGATGTTTTTTTAGTTTGTCGTACAAGGTTTTGCGTGATACCTGTAATTCTAGTTGAACCTCTTTGAGTCTGCCGCGATGTCTTTGCAATGCATCGAATAACAAGCAATATTCAAAGTATTCTGTGCGCTGAGTCATACTCTGAATTTCAAGACTTTTCTCACTGTTCCAATCTTCCATTCTAAAAGTATCTGGCTTGAGGGCACGAAGTTCAGCAAATTGGCGTAGCTGCTTAACGTTTTCTGGCCATTCGAGACTGGTGAGGTGTTTGACCTCTTCTAGGCTGATATGTGGTGGCTGTAACTGATATCGACTCGCTGTGTGGCGCACAAAGTGCTTGTATAAAGGCCCTATATCTTCCTTTCTTTCATCGAGCGTTGGTAAGTGAATTAGAGTCGCCAGGGATTTTAGAGGTGGCTCGGCTTGGGTGGTCGCGCCAAAAACACGCTCAAGTTTTGGGTGCTTGAATAAGTATTCCCATTGCTCAAATGATACATGCTCTGCGCTATGTAAGTACAAACTGCAGTGGCGTTTTCCTTCACTTAAGCGGTGTATGGCTTTGTCGAGCGCTTCTAATGAAAGCTCATAGAGGTCTTCACCAGAAGCGGCGATTAGCTCACTGTCCGGTGTTGCATGTATGTCGTGGGCAAATTGTGCAGCGAGTCGCCGACCCGTACCATCTTGACCTACAAAAATGAGCGGCTGGCTTGTGGGCGCACTGATCAAGGCGCGACGAATGCTCACCATGGCCTTACTGTGACCAATCATTTTCGGACCAACATGAGTTTGCATGTCGAGCTCTTTCTTAAGCCAGATGTTTTCTTGCAACAAGTTCAGTTTATCGCTGGCATTGTTGAGCGATTTCATGAGCTGTTCCGTTGAAAACGGTTTTTCTAGAAAGTCGTACGCGCCGCTTTTCATCGCATCTACCGCGGTTTTCACATCTCCATGTCCAGTAAGTACGATGAATTGAAAGTGATCGTTTTTGCTTCGCAAAGTTCGCATAAACTCCAAGCCATCCATCACGGGCATATGGATATCGGTAATGATAATCGCAGGCATATTTGAGTCGATTACGCGTAAGGCTTCTACTGCGTTTGGTAAGCAGGTGACGTCTATCCCTTCAATCAGCAGGGCTTGAGACACGGCATCACGAATGTGTGGTTCGTCATCAACAAAGAAAACTGGGTTATTCATGGTCGTTTTCCACTTCTGGGGTACGTTTATTCTGATTGACTATTGGTAGCGTCACGATAAAGGTCATCCCTCCTGCTTGTTGTTCTGTGCTCTGATGTTTATAGGCACAGAGGGAGCCGTGATAGCTCTCTAAAATGCGTTTGGAGATGGTCAAACCTAATCCTAAGCCCTCTGGCTTAGTCGTAAAAAATGGATCAAAGATTTTTGCTAGGGCTTCGTCCGACATGCCAGGCCCGTTATCGGAAACAAGAATGTCGCAACTGTCATCATGACACTGAACAGCAATGGATATTTGCGGATCGATACAGTGGTTTTCCATCGCTTGTGCCGCGTTGTGGAAGAGGTTTATCAGCACTTGTTCTAATTCAACGCTGTGAATGGCCAGCTTCACATCATAGTCGATGGCCGGAACTTTTAGTGTTACTCCTTGCTTAATAAGCTTGTTGCTCAAAATGCTGGTGGCAGTATGTACCGCGTCGTGCAGTACTGAGATTTCATTGTGTGAATCGTGCGTGGCTTTCCGAGTAAAGACTTTTAAGCGGGCAATGACTTCCGAAATGGTGTCATTAAGTGTCAGCATTTTGCCCAAATTGTCGGCGACCATTGGGTATTTTTCCATTGCCAACAAACGCTGCGAGTTTTCGGTATAGGTTCTTAGTGCGGAAAGTGGCTGATTTATCTCATGATTAATACTGGCAGACAGCTCGCCCAACAGTGCCAATTTCGCGGCTTGCGTCAGCTCTTGTTGTGTTTGTTTAAGCTCTTGTTGGCTTTGTTCATATTGGCGGATGGTCTGTTGTAGCTTTTGGTTGGCTTCACTCAGAACTAGTGTCCGTTGCACTACTTTTTCTTCTAGGCTCACATTGAGATGGGCAAGGCGTGCTTTGTTAACTAGGGTTTGGAACCACGCTAACGCAATTAGAGCAATGAGCGCATATAAGATCAGGAAGACGATATCGGCCTGTAAAACGGCGGCAAGAACGCTGTTGTGGTTAATTAAGGCAACGACGCGAAACCCTTTATCCAATAAGTGTGTTGCGTATGCGAGGTAATTCGGTGATAGAAGCAATTGATTGTCATCAAACTCCGTGACACCACTGTGTGCCGTTAACTCACCAAAATATTCGGGTAAGGTATCGCCATATTGACGCGTTTCGGTAAGTTCATTTATTGCACTCGATGACAGTGGGAAAAGTGCACGATAGCGCCAGTCTGGTAAATTGCTCATAAACACGACATTGTGTTTATCTGTAATGAGTACGTCAGTCGTGGTTTGCGAAAGGCGCTGTTCTAATTGCTCCAAATTCACTTTTACTGTGATCACGCCAACGACTTCCTCATTTACCCACAGCGGAGATGAGAAGAAGTACCCACGTTTATTCGAGCGTACGCCTAATCCAACGTATTGAGCGGGCTCACCGCGTCGCGCATTTTTAAAATAGGGGCGATAGCTAAAGCTAGAGCCAACAAACGTATCTTCTTGCTGAAAGTTACTTGAGGCTATGACTAACCCGGTACGGTCATGAACGTAAATCGTATCGGCCAAACTTTGCTTCAACCAATCTGATAACAGTAGGTTGAGCTCTTGAGAGGGCGTTCCGCGCTCGACTGCTTTGAGTAGTCTTGGGTCGTGACTTAATAGGTTTGGTATCTGTTCAAACTTTGCCAGTTCGTAGTCCACTTCTTGTGACACTTGCGCGGCTTGTCTCTCTAGCTTTTGTTGCCATTGATCATGTTGGTATTGAGTTGCGTAATGATGAGTAAGCGCAAGCCCTGAAATGCCGACGGCACACAGTAGCAGTAAAAAATGACGTAGGGCTTTGGGGTTGAGTAAGTTCACGATCGGCTCACTGGTTTTTTGTGTCATGGTATCAAATGACGCACTGTGATGCTGTGAGCGGCAACGATAACAAGCACAATGATGTCCTTGTATTTCCTCAGTATCGGGAGCACAATCGACAAAAACGAGTGAAGGAGTAAAGATGGAACTTGCTGATATTCGTCGTGAGTACACCAAAGGTGGGCTGCGTCGTAAAGATTTGAAAGCTGATCCTATTGATCAATTTAATCTGTGGCTAGAGCAAGCAGTTGAAGCGGGTTTAACGGACCCGACTGCGATGACAGTTGCAACGGTTGATGAAAATGGCATGCCGTTTCAACGCATTGTTCTATTGAAAAACGTCGACAAAGATGGTTTTGTGTTTTACACCAACCTAGGCAGTCGCAAGGCCCAGCAGCTAGAGCATAACAGCAATATTAGTTTGCACTTCCCTTGGCACCCGTTAGAGCGCCAAGTTCATATTACTGGTGTGGCTGAAAAGCTTACCGCCGTAGAGAATATGAAATACTTTACTTCTCGTCCTAAAGAGAGCCAGTTGGCCGCAATCGCGAGCAAACAAAGTAGCCGTATTTCTGCCAGAGGTGTGTTGGAAGGTAAGTTTTTAGAGCTAAAACAGAAGTTTGCTAAGGGTGAAATACCAGTACCAACCTTTTGGGGTGGCTTTCGCGTAAAACCAAAGAGCATCGAATTTTGGCAAGGTGGCGAACATCGCCTTCACGATCGTTTTCTTTTCTCCCAGCATGATGGAAGTTGGGACATTGATCGTCTAGCGCCATAGGCTTATGGTCCCTCATGAATAAACAAACACCGCCGAATTGGGGCGGTGTTTTTGTAGGTAGAAGCGATGCGAATTATCGCTCTCCATTCAACACAACCGATAATTGATGCTTAAGCAGCGTTTTGGGTACAACAGAGCCGTAGCCTGCTTCCATTGCTTTATCTATTAGCTCGTTCTTGCTGTTCGCTGCAAACTTATTACGTAAGCGTGCGACGTGACCTTCAACGGTTTTTGTTGATATGCCCATGACCTGAGAGATAAATTGAGGCTTTTTGCCATAGAGCAAGAGGAAAAGCGTTTCTTGCTCGCGGCATGTGAGCTTCTCTGGTTTTGGTTGTAAGTCAGAAAAACGAAAGATGGATTGTTGATTTGGGTTGGTACTGATTGCACGACAAACCCAATACCCGACTTCAATCACGGCGGTGTCGGTGAGTTCCCTTCCGTAGAAAATGGTGCCTACGATGTCGCCTTTGTCATCTCGCCACGGTGTTTTAGTAAATATATGTGCTCGCCAGCGGCCATCTGGATAAGGGTGGATATCCAGAATTTTTAGTGACTCGCCAGTTTCGAGAACGTGTTTATCTTGGCGTTGAAATTCTTGCGCGCATTCAGTGGTTGGGCTGGCCATATCAAAATCAGTTTTACCCAAGCACTCCTCGGGCGACGTGTGCCCTAACAGTTCTGCGTATTCCTGGTTTACGTATAGGAATACCGAATCTTTATCTTTGCATCCCCAACAACCTGGTAGCTGTTTAAGGAGGGATTGTTCTATGGTATCGACTGAAATATTCACAAAAGGACTCACTACATACTGCTTTTACCAATACAGAGACGTCCGTGTTACATGGCTCGTATTGATGTTGCCAAGTAGGCAGTTACGTTGCTAGAACACGTTCGTTGATTGGCGCTCAATCCAATTAAATTCGTGGTGTTCGATGTTTTCGTCAGGTAGTCATAGACAACGACGAAATGGAACGAAGAGTTTAATTGGGAAAATGGTCTGTTTCATTACAGATATGTGCGCTCACGGATGTCCGCCAATGTTCGGCTTACAACTCGTATCGTCCTTGATCATGCTTCCTACAACTCAGTTGTAATGTGGTTGACGTTCATATCACTTGTGAGCGAAAGAGCAGCACCTAAGCATATGAGAGGGACAGTGAGACAAACGCTATGATATCAGCTTATGCCATTGTTTTCATTGTTGAGAAGCGAAAAAAAAAGCCAGCCTGAAGACGGGCTGGCAACACAAGATATAATCTTGTCGACGTGTAGAAGAGGTTCTAAATTACCTAGCGAGGGTCTGCTAAGTAAGTTAGAGGTATCAATGAGATACCGAGAGCTTTAGATCGTATGCATCTTAAAGCTCGATAACTAATGTATTGAATCAGAAGCATATTAGTAAGGGGGGAAATCCCTCTATGTTGAGTTTAAGAGTGGGTTTCGATCCGTTTCAGGGACGAGTTATCTAATATGGAGCACGGTGTTTTACAAAATAACAGATTGTTCGGTAATAAGGATCTTTACATTGATTGATTATGTATACGTAAGGTGTTGCCTATCTATCCGTTTTTGTTAATAAAATTGGTTGCTCACTGACCGTAAATTAACCTCGCATGATCATCGTTCCGGAACTATGATCATGTAAATGAACTTGAGCATGCTGATTTGATCTTGTCGATTGAGTTGGGTAAAAGTTGCAACCCAACAAAGAAGGTATATGATGCGAAGACGTAAGCTGACCGTGTAAAGACGACTGTTTAAAATGAGTGATTCAGATAACCAAAAAATCCTTTCATATCAAGAGATTATGCTGCCAAAGCCGGCGGAGCTGATCACACTTCCGTCTTATATGGATTGCCACGATCATTCTTATACGCAGATCGTGATTGGTTTAAAAGGGCAAGCCGAATTTGAAGTGCGCGGGCGAGGTAATCTTGTCGGCCCTGGTCAAGGTTGTGTGGTTACCGCATGCTCTGATCATGCTTTCGGTGGCGTCATCAATCAATCGGATATTTTGGTGCTGAATATGCCCAAACCGACAAATGATGATCCCGAAATGCTTCAAAAAATCAATAACCTGGAGAGAGACCATGTCTACTTCCAGTTAGATAGTCAAATTCAGAAGCTGATACAGATGTTGGTTCAGGAAATGCGAAACCATCCGGATGACCTGCTGTTAAGTCGTGCGTGTAACGACACTGTGATTGCGTTAATGCAGCGCCATATCTCGGCATTTGAGACCAGTCGAAAAGAGTCGCGCTTTGATTTGGAGGCGATTGATCGTTACATTGAGCAGCACCTGAGTCATAAGATTAGTGTGGCTCAATTGGCCGGGCGAGTGTTTCTTGGGGAAAGTCAGTTCCATTGCTTGTTTAAAGAGCAGATGGGGATTACACCTCATCAATATGTTCTCGGAAAGCGAATCGACATGGCTCGTGAATTAATCGAGCAAGGGCACCTTTCTTTAGGGCAAATTGCCGAGTTTACTGGCTTCTCAAGCCAGAGTACTTTTACTCATACTTTTACTCGCTTACAGGGAATATCACCTTCCCGTTATAAAAAACAAGTTGGATAACAACGCGTTTTTTTAGGTCAAATAATCATCAATCAGAATGAAGCCATGCACTATGCATGGTTTTTTTATGTTTTATTCACGTGACCTATCTCTCGTTTTTTTAAATTCTCTGTTCTTTGCAGTGGTTGATATGCCACTTGATCCTACATTTTCTCTTAGAACGAGCTCTTCACAAAAATCTTATTGATATTCTTGATATTTTGTTGTGAATGCAATGAAAAAATTAAAATTTACAACACAAAATATTACCTATTTGAATGTGACTATGTGGATGTTTTGTTATAAAAGCGAGTTTTTGGCAAAAATGTCGTAGTTTTTGACAAGTATTCTTATCGGCCTCAAAATACACTGCCAGCCATTGATAATCCTCGAAGCGGTTTTCGAGGAGTGAGATTGAGGAACACACATGTTTACAGCTACGAACGTGTTGACACCGGAATTTATCGGGCAGCCGCTTGATAAGTTGTGGTCACTGATCTCGCCATTATATATGGTGGACGAGTCTCAATGGCTAGAGCAACTATTGCCACTAGCGACGCCGACAGAGGATGAAAAATCGGCGATCACTACCCAAACGACCCACCTTATCGAAGCCATTCGTGCCGATAAGAAGTCAATCCAGATGATTGATGCTTTATTGCTGGAATACAGCTTAGATACTCAAGAAGGTATCTTGCTGATGTGTCTTGCAGAAGCATTAATGCGCATCCCAGATGCCGCGACAGCAGATTCTTTGATTAAAGATAAGTTGAGTGTCGCAGACTGGAAATCTCACCTGAAGAACTCTGACTCTGTGTTTGTTAACGCATCAACATGGGGCCTCATGCTAACAGGTAAAGTGGTTGGTCTTGGTGAGCAAGGCACCCAGAGCCCAGGTCAGGCTGTAAACCGTCTGGTAAATAAATTCTCTGAGCCTGTGATTCGTAAAGCCATGTATCAGGCAATGAAGATCATGGGTCACCAGTTTGTTCGTGGTCGTACGATCGAAGAAGCGCAGAAGAACGGTCGTCCAATGCGCGACAAAGGTTTCACCTACTCGTTTGATATGTTGGGTGAGGCGGCGTTAACTACAGCGGACGCGAACAAGTACTTCAAAGATTACCTAATGGCGATCGAAGCGGTGGGTCGCGAGACTTACGGTAACGACACCAGCCCTGCGCCTTCGATTTCCATCAAGCTTTCTGCATTACACCCGCGCTACGAAGTCGCAAATGAAGAACGTGTAATGACAGAGTTGTATGACTCACTAATGCAGCTATTGAAACGTGCAATTGAAGTCGACGTTGCAATCACAATCGATGCAGAAGAAGCGGATCGCCTTGAGCTTTCCCTGAAGCTATTTGAGAAAGTATACCGTAGCGATCTTGTGAAGGGTTGGGGCAAGTTTGGTTTGGTTATTCAAGCCTACTCAAAACGTGCGCTACCAGTCTTGGTGTGGCTAAATGCACTCGCAAAAGAACAAGGTGACGTTATTCCTCTGCGTTTGGTTAAAGGCGCGTACTGGGACAGCGAAATCAAGTGGTCTCAACAAGCGGGTTATGCAAATTACCCAGTATACACTCGCAAAGAAGCGACGGACGTTGCATACCTAGCTTGTGCTCGTTTCCTACTTAGCGAAGGTGTTCGCGGTAATATCTACCCACAATTTGCAAGCCACAATGCTCACACGGTGACGGCAATTGCTGTCATGGCGGAGCACAAAGAATACGAGTTCCAGCGCCTGCATGGTATGGGTGATTCACTGTATAACCATGTTATGAAAATGTACGGTCAGCCAGTACGTATTTATGCTCCTGTCGGTAGCCATGCTGATCTTCTTCCGTACTTGGTTCGTCGTTTGCTTGAAAATGGTGCGAACAGCTCGTTTGTACACCGTCTAGTTGATGCGCGTTGTCCGATTTATGAGTTGACCCATCACCCTGTGGATGTGTTGACGGGTTTTGACACGCTACACAACGACAAAATTCCATTGCCTGCCGATATTTTCCCTGAGCGTAAGAACTCATATGGCGTCAACATTGATATCGACAGTGAGGCGAAGCCATTTGAAGCGCAGGTAGAAAGCTTCATGGACAATCAGTGGGTTGCAGGCCCGATGATCAATGGTGAGCGTTTTGCCGAAAGCATGATCAAGGAAAATGCGGCTGAGATCATCACCGCACCGTACGATCGCCGAATTGAAGTCGGCAAAGTGGCATTTGCAACACTTGATCATGTTTCCGCTGCAATTGATGCGGCGCAAACTGCTTTCTCTGATTGGAAAGGTGTTCCTGTTGAGCAAAAAGCGGCTTGTTTAGAAAAGCTTGCTGACTTAATGGAAGAAAATCTGGCTGAGCTGGTGGCGATTTGTCACAAAGAAGCGGGCAAGACGATTCACGATAGCATTGATGAAGTTCGTGAAGCGGTGGATTTCTGTCGTTATTACGCGAAACAAGCGCAAAACCTACAGCCATTTGAGCTAGAAGGTTTTGACGGTGTGAAACGCATTTCTAGCCGTGAAGGTCTTGGTGTGTTTGTGTGTATTAGCCCTTGGAACTTCCCGTTGGCTATCTTCCTTGGTCAGGTGACGGCAGCACTGATTGCGGGTAACACAGTGGTGGCAAAACCTGCTGAGCAAACAAGCTTAATTGCCGCTCGCGCTATTGAACTAATGCTTGATGCTGGCTTCCCTGCAGGTGTGATTCAGTTACTTACTGGTCGCGGCGCTGAGATTGGTCATGCACTGACTTCTCATGATGCTATTGCTGGTGTGGCATTCACTGGCTCAACGGCAACGGCGCAACGCATTAACGTTACGCTCGCGGAGCGCAGCGCGAAACCAGTTCCGTTTATTGCGGAAACAGGTGGCCAAAACGCAATGATTGTGGACAGTACTGCATTGCCAGAGCAGGTGGTGCGTGATGTGATTCGTTCGGCGTTTGCATCTGCTGGTCAGCGTTGTTCTGCCCTTCGTGTTCTATTTGTACAAGAAGATGTAGCAGACCGTATGACCAACCTGATTCAGGGTGCGATGAATGAACTGCATGTTGGTTTACCTTACCTACACAAAACAGATGTTGGTCCGGTTATCGACAGCAATGCTAAACAAAAACTCCTCGCTCACCTTGAGCAAATGAGCAAAACACAGACTAAAGTCGCTCAGCTACAGCTGGATGAATCGTGCCAGCATGGTGACTTTGTCTCACCAAGTGCGTTTGAAATCTCGGGCATCGATGTGCTGAAAGAAGAACAATTTGGTCCAATCTTACACATTGTTCGCTTTAAAGCGTCTGAATTACCGAACGTGGTTGCGCAGATCAACAAAACGGGTTTTGGCTTGACGATGGGTATCCATAGCCGTAACGAAACCACGTACCGTTGGATTGAGAAACATGCTCGAGTAGGTAACTGCTACATCAACCGAGACCAAGTTGGCGCTGTGGTTGGTGTACAGCCGTTTGGTGGTCAAGGCTTGTCGGGTACTGGCCCGAAAGCTGGTGGTCCACACTACCTATTCCGCTTTACTCAACATCTTCTTGCTCAAGCAGAAAACGCATAAGGAGTCGCATTATGGTTCATCAGATCACCTATTTTAAAGATGCATTCTCTGCGTGGGAGCAGTGGAATCTGACTGATTTTGATTACAAATGCGAGCATGTTCTGGCATTTAAATCTGCACTAGAAGGGCAGCAGTCTACCGTTGCCAAAGTGGTTTCTTACCACTTGCAACAAGCATCAGCTCTTCTTGCAGAAACTCACCAGTTAGTTGGCCCTACAGGGGAAACTAACGAACTGTATGCCGCAGGACGCGGTGTGGCTTTGGTGATTTGTGAAAACAACATCGAGCCTGCTGATAATGCGTTATACAGTGCTTTTGCGATGATCACCTGTGCCTTAATTGCAGGCAACAGTGTGGTCGTTTGCAGTGACAATGCAGAGCTAAACCAATTGGTTAAGCAAGCTGTAGCGTTGGCAAACTTCCCATCTAACTTAGTCCAGGTTGTTGCGTACGATGCGTCTGCCCCGTTGCTTGAGAGCGATGTACGTAGTGTGGGTTATGTTGGGCGTTCACAGGTTGAGCATGCGCTCAATCTTCAACTAGCTAAGCGTGACGGTGCAATCGTCGGCTTAGTTTCTGAAACGGATTTAGAGTCACCGAAATTGGCTCATGATCCTCATCTCTCGTTGCGCTTCATTACTGAGCGCACTCGAACGATAAATATTACCGCGGTGGGTGGTAACGCAACTCTACTCGAGTTGGGGAACGAAACTCACTAACCTGACTTGTAATGCCAATCTGGAGTAACTGGACTGAGAGCCGGTCCAGATTGGTTTTTTATACTCTGATGTATTGCTGAGACGGTAAAATATCAGGGCAGGCAAGGAAGGAAATAATTATAACGAGGACTATCTAATGATAGAAAATAGCTTTGCTATCACGTCCACTTTTGTGGCGTATTTACTGATTATGGTTGCTATTGGCGTTTACGCGTATAAGAGGACTTCCAATTCATCTGACTACTTCCTAGGTGGCCGTAGCCTAGGTCCGTGGCCTGCTGCATTATCTGCAGGTGCTTCAGACATGAGTGGTTGGTTGCTGCTAGGCTTGCCTGGCTATGCGTACGCTGCGGGTATCGAGGCCTTCTGGTTAGCCGGCGGTCTACTTCTTGGTACATGGGCAAACTGGCTCATCAGTGCAAAACGCCTCCGTACCTACAGTATCCAAACTGACGCGCTAACGTTGCCAGAGTTCCTGTCACGTCGCTTCAACGATAAGTCGAAACTGATTCAGACAATCTCTGCGTTTTTCATTCTTCTATTTTTCCTTTTCTACACCAGCTCAGGTTTGGTCGCAGGGGGCAAACTGTTTGAGACGGTATTCGGTCTAGATTACACCTACGCTGTTATCATCGGTACGGTGTGTGTCGTTTCTTACACACTATTCGGTGGTTTCCTAGCGGTATCTTGGACTGACTTAGTGCAAGGTCTGCTAATGGCGGCTGCGCTAATGATTGTTCCTATAGCGGTAATGGACGGTGGTTTAGGTCAGCTAAGTTCTGATCTACATGACATCAACCCAGAACTTGCAACGCTATGGAATGACGCGAAAGGCGAACCATTGTCTGCGATTGCCATTATCTCTCTAGCGGCGTGGGGCCTTGGTTACTTTGGTCAGCCACACATCCTAGCGCGTTTTAAAGCGTCTCGTTCAAACAAAGATCTAACAACTGCACGTCGTATCGCAGTGATTTGGACGGCACTATCTATGGTCGGTGCAATGCTTGTTGGTCTTGTTGGTCTGGTTTGGGTTACGGGTCATCCGGGTACTCAACTAGAAGACGGCGAGAAGATCTTCATGCTATTGGTTAACGCAGTATTCCACCCTGTCGTTGCGGGTATGTTGTTAGCAGCAATCCTAGCGGCGGTAATGAGTACCGCTGACTCACAGCTCCTTGTTTCATCTTCAGCGCTTGCAGAAGATTTCTACAAGCAAGTATTCAAGCCAGAAGCGTCTTCTGAAGAAATCGTAATGATTGGTCGTATCGGTGTTATCGTTATTTCGCTTGTTGCGCTATTCCTAGCGATGACGCCTGATAGCTCAGTACTTGGTCTTGTATCTTACGCTTGGGCTGGTTTTGGTGCGGCATTTGGTCCTGCGGTTGTACTTAGCCTTTACTGGAGCGGTATGAACCGTAACGGCGCGTTAGCAGGTATTCTTGTTGGTGGTATCACTATCGTGGTTTGGAAGCAGCTAACTGGCGGTTGGTTTGATGTGTACGAAATCGTACCGGGCATCATCTTCTCTACGCTTGCTATCATTGTGGTAAGTAAAGCAACGGGCGGTGCTGCGCAAGACGTGTTAGACCAACACCAGTCGTTCGAGAAAAAACTGGTTGAACTAGACTAGTAACTTCCCGTATATGAACACAAAGCCCGCTATTTTAGCGGGCTTTGTTTTATCTGAAACTTAATTAGCGTTAATGGTGGTAGCTTGAGATCAGAGCTTAGCATTGCTCGGTTAGATTGGAGTGTTAGTCGCGACGAATTTTGGCGTAAATAACGGTGTTACTCAGCTCTCCCGATGTGGTAAGACGTTCGTTTCTGAGCTCTCCTTCGAACTCATAACCACAGCGTTCGGCTACAGCCCAGCTCTTTTGGTTGGTGCTATCAGCATGAATTGCGATTCTCTTGGCGCCCAAGTCATCAAACGCATAGCGCTCAACTTCGAGCACAGCCTCGGCAACATAACCATTGCCAACGGCAGCATTATCTAACCAATAACCTATCTCAAAGGATGGTACGTCGGGATCTCGAATCATCAAGCCGACCGCACCCAGTAAGCGATCGCTTTCCTTTTCAATGATGTAGTAACGCAGCTCTTCTTCGAAGTTTTCAAAGTTTGCGATGGCTTTCTCTGTCCCTTCTATCATCGCTTCTAATGTCAGCACATGAGGCACCCACGGCAGATAGACTTCGAGAGTCTTTTGGCTGCGAACGACAGCTTGATGCGCCTCTTCGGCTCGTTCTAAACAAGCAGGGATGAGTTTGAGACGTTTCGTTTCCATGCCGACTCTCCTATGGGTGAAAAATGAACGGAAAATCATTTAAACAGATGTACTTAGAATGATCTAGTCAACGCCGTCATATTATTCACTTGGTTTGCCAGAGAGAAACTGAGAGAATCGAACCGTTATCAAACCAACTAGGTTCATTATGAAACTTTTAGTAAGAAACTTGGCTCGTCACATGACCGAGCAAGATATCCGCAAATTATTCTCAGCGTACGGCAAAGTAGAACTGTGTTCGCTAGTGCTTGATCAAGACACGGGTTTGTCGAAAGGCTTCGGTTTTGTCATCATGCCGGACGAAGCAGAAGCCATTTCTGCTCTTGAAGCACTGAATTTGACGAACGTAGAAAAAAGCAAAATTCGCGTGAAAGTCGCACAAGACTAACACAGAGAAAAGCCAGCGTTATTGCTGGCTTTTTTGTCTTTCTATTTAGAGACCAAATTGGCAACATTCTAGAATGTCTTCTCTTTTCGTTTTAGCGAGATTGATCATCAATTCTCTCTTCAAGTTGTTTCATTAAATCCTTTAACTGTAGAGAATCGAAATTGTCTGAATTCGGCACTTGGTAAGCGTCGTTGACTGTGTAGAGCATCAAACTTTTGCTAGAGAAGAACTCTTTCTGTATTTGGACTTTGACAATGTCATCAAGAGGTAGACGGAAGTAAACCGTTGAGCCCTGGCGGTACTTCAAGGTGTTGGTGCTTGCATCGATATCTAGCGTTTTAGGATTGAACGCGCGGCGCGTGAAGTACGTTGAGAGCAGTTTCAATCCTATTATTGTGAGTGCTACGAGTCCAAACTCGACGACCTTGTCTGCTAGGTAGGAAAAATAGAACAGCGACAACAATACAGTTCCTAGCAAGAAAGGGTTGTTCTTGGGCAGATTTTGTGAAGTTTCATGGATAATCATCCGACATATTCCTCGACTTTATTCAGAAGCGACGAACGTGAGTTGGTAGACACAAACCTTTCGTTCTTTGCCTTGCATGCGCAATGTTTTGTCACCGATGTAAGGGATATTTAGTTTTTGGATCACCGATTTAGAACGCTGATTGTCCACCAAATGCATCACGGTTATTCCGTTTAACTCAAAGTGCATTCGAGCAAATTCGAGTAAGGCTTTGGAGGCCTCGAATGCATAGCCTTTCCCCCAATGTGGCACGCCAACCCAGTAGCCTAATGTACCGTAGCCCTCTTCGATACACGGTAAACTCACTGCACCAAGTAACTCACCAGTGTTTCGCAAGGTAATAGCGTACGCCACGCCTTGATGCTGCTGATACATCGGATCGTGCCTATCTATCCATGCTTGCGCCATCGGTCGCTCATAAGGATGAGGGATGTTTGCTGTCATGTCGGCAATTCGCTTATCTCCAGCGAGTAAAGCCACTTGTTGGCAGTCATCGATATTGAATGGCCGGAGGACGAGTCTTTCGGTAGTAAGAGTCGGTTGTATCGTCATGCATTTCTTCCTTGATGAGACGGCTATAGCTGCTAGCAACTGGTTTGCGAGATAAATCAAGATAACAAGGCGTCTCGAAAGCTCGATCTAGCCAGCTGTAAAGTTGTCATGCGCCTTACTAAATAATAAGCCCGAACAATTGCTTATGTGTAATGTGTCGTATTATTACACACATAAGCACGTTTGATCATATTGATGGTACAAAAGTTGAGGTCTGACCAATGTCTCAGTTTTTTGATACTTTCGTTCAATTTTTTGAAGATAGGGCACAAAAAATTAAAGGAGCTTTTTAATTGTGGAATTATTTTGAACAAAATATGTCAATTGTCAGTAGGACGAAAAAGTAGGGAGAAGAGAAATGCCGGATATATATTGCGCAGCTTGTAGAAAATCAACGCAACATAAAGTGATTATGAAGCGTTGCGAGCCTCAGTCTGTTGACTCGTTAACAGGCAAAATGGTGAGTTTTACACAGCTGATGGCGAAATTTGTATCAGGTGAACATTATTACGAGATGGAGCCTCAATACTACTGCCGTTGTTGTAATCATCGTGCAATTGGAGAGGTTGTGCCACATCCTACACGGCATACATCGGCCGCACTCTAATTCTGAGTGATAGCCATGATTAATGGCTAAATAGGGCAGTGTTGCCCGAACGACATATCTATACAGGCGTGTCATGCGCTTTCAAATTTGCGACTCCGCGGGAGCCGCTAGGTTGCTTTTTCTCTTCATATCACGGTTACTAAGTGAGCGGCAATAATCATAGCTCTTTCCCTCCTTCGTTGTTTTCTGGTTATTCTCTGCTGAATTTCACATGCTGTGCATTTGATGGTTTGCAATTGTTTGAGCAACGATTAATGTGATGCTTTCTAAGTGGTTACAAGGAAGTGGGTTAATGAGTTATCAATTGGACCGGATTGATTTACATATTTTGAGAGTGCTTCATTCGAGAGGCAGAATTCCAGTTGTAGAACTAGCAAAGCTGATTAACTTAACGACTTCTCCATGTTCTGACCGTGTAAAGCGACTAGAAAAAGAAGGGTATATCAATGGTTACCATGCGGAGTTGAATGCGGAAAAGTTGGGGCTGGATGTGCAAGTATTCATCCATATTCGTTTAGACCAAACCAGTTTTTCTATTTTTGAAAAGTTTGCGAAAGCGGTGGAATTGATGCCTGAAATTGAAGAGTGTTACTCGCTCTCTGGAGATTTCGATACCATGATAAAAGTTCGTGTTAAGAGCATGAAAGCGTATCAGGAGTTTATGTCGAGCAAGTTAGGCACGCTTCCGGGCGTGATTCAAACTCGTAGTGAAGTGGTCATTGAAGAACATAAAACGGGATTTGGCGTGAACCCTGAGCTCCTTGGTTAGGCGAGGCTGATGTCTATGACCGCAGCGCTAATGTGTTGAGCATATTATTTGGCGTGACTTGGCGTATTATTTTTTTAAGATAAAAAAGGAGCCGAAGCTCCTTTTTAATAAATCGGTGAGCGATTATGCCCCGATAAAGGTGCTGATAACGCCAATTAAACCACCAAAAACACCGCCCCAAACGACTAGCCATCCAAGGTGTTGTTTAATCATTTTTTGCACCATTTCTTTAACTAATGCCGGTGTTAATTCGCTTAAACGTTGATCGATGATACCTTCAATGTTCTGCTTTATCTCATCCATCATTGCAGGAGATTCGAATTGCTCTTTCAGTGCTTCTTTGATGTTATCGCTCTTGCTCAACTCAATGATGGATTCTTGCATCTTTTCGACGAAAGGTTGGCGCATGGGTTGTAGCGCTTCCGAGCCGCCAAACATCGCTAGCATGCCGCCAAATTGAGAGCCTTCAATTACTTCCACTAGGGAATCAAATGCTGGATTTAAATCTACTTTCTCAATTACTGGTTGAAGATCGATGTTCACACCGCCCGCCATTTCTTTATTCAAGAATCGGTCAATGTTCGCTTCAGTAAAAAACTGTTCCATCATTAAGTTTTTGATAGCCAGTTTAAACTCTTCAAATCGCGCGGGGATCACGCCAGAACCGTATAATCCAGGCACTTTCTCAAACAGCATATGGATGGCAAGCCAGTTGGTGATGGCGCCTGAGAACGCAAACAGCCCTGCATACCAAAGATAGTCGTTTTGTAATTGATGACCTCCAGCCATCAAAGCGATAGCGAGGACATTCGTTAGCAAACTTTTGTTCATAGTGACCAGTTATATATGAATATCGGAAAGAATAAGTGGGCCTGATTCTATACCTAAGTCACATTAAGATGCTAGGTTTTGCCGTGATGAGTAATCTTGTAGAGAAGGGACAAAAAATGAATGCTCAGAAAAACAAAACCCGACAATCATTGTCGGGCCACTGCTTTTTCTTAGAAAAACTAAGATTCTATTTTTAATTTTAGATGCGGTAGATCTTACAACAAAGTTGGCATTTCCATCTTTCTGAGTAGCCAAATAGCTTGTCAGCCCAACTTGGTTTGAGTTGTACGATCTGCATTGAACCACATTTACACATAAGCTAATTACCTTATTGTTAATATAATAACTAAGCCATCTATTGAGTATAGCTGTTTCTCAAAAAGTGAAATGACAAATGAAGACGGCTCAATACTCTGTATTGTGTTCATTGCAATGGATACGCAACGAGGCGGTATATTAGCAGAAAAAGTGTGAGCTTTATCATGGAGAGTGTTTCATATATGAGAAACCACAATGGCTATATGAGCATCTAGCCATGGATTTAAATAAAAAACGGCGCTTAAAGCGCCGTTTTTATTGAGCTTATCACTCGTTAAGAAGCGTGTTGATTGTCTAGTTCTTCAGCGATAAATCCGCCAGTTTGATGCGCCCAAAGCTGGGCGTAAATGCCGTTATTCGCAATGAGTTCTTGATGAGAACCTTGTTCAACGATGCTGCCTTTATCTAGCACGATGAGGCGATCCATTTGTGCGATGGTCGATAATCGGTGAGCGATAGCAATAACCGTTTTCCCTTGCATTAATTCATTCAAGCTTTCCTGAATCGCTGCTTCGACTTCTGAATCTAGAGCCGATGTTGCTTCATCCAATACCAGCAATGGTGCATCTTTGAGTAGCACACGAGATATTGCGATACGCTGACGTTGGCCGCCAGACAGTTTCACACCACGTTCACCAACTTGCGCATCGTATCCGACATTACCAAATGGGTCGGTCAGAGTTTCGATAAACTCATGGGCATGCGCTTGCTTAGTGGCTTTCAGCAAATCTTCTTCTGTCGCATCTGGATTGCCATACAAAATATTGTCTCGAATTGAACGGTGTAGCAGAGAAGTATCTTGGGTCACCATACCGATCTTTGAACGCAAAGAGTCTTGTGTGACTTCTGAGATGTTCTGTCCATCGATCTTAATGCTGCCGTCTTCGACATCGTGGAAACGAAGTAACAAGTTCACCAAAGTCGATTTTCCGGCGCCGGAGCGCCCAACCAAGCCTACTTTCTCTCCTGGTTTGATGTTGAGATCGAGATGGCTAATTACGCCTTTGTTCTCACCGTAATGGAAGCTGACGTTATCAAAGTGAATGCCTCCTTCAGTGACAACCAAGTCTTTTGCACCTGGTTTATCTTTAATATCAATAGGCTTAGAGAGTGTTTTCATTCCATCGACAACGGTTCCCATGTTTTCAAAGAGGGCGCCAACTTCCCACATTATCCACATCGACATACCGTTTACGCGCAATGCAAGACTAACAGCAATCGCAATCGCGCCAACGCTAATGGCACTATCCAACCACAGGTAAATCGATAAAGCAGCAACGGAAAAGACCAAAATATAGTTTGAGATCTCTACAGCGACGTCGAAGCCGGTCACTAGGCGCATTTGACGATAGACCGTATTCAAAAATCCTTTCATGCCTTGCTCGGCATATTGGGTTTCGCGCTGGCTATGAGAAAACAGTTTGACGGTTTGAATATTGGTATAACTGTCGACGATGCGCCCTGTCATTGTCGAACGTGCATCGGCCTGTGCTGAAGCGACGTCTTTGAGCTTAGGGACAAAATAGATTTGGATAGCGATGTAAGCGAGTAGCCAGACAATCATTGGGATCATCAAACGCCAGTCTGCCGTCGCTAACATAATGATCATGCTGGTGAAGTAAACCGTAACGTAAACAAACACATCCATAGCTTTCATCACGGTTTCGCGCACAGCTAATGAGGTTTGCATGACTTTCGTTGCGACTCGACCTGCAAAATCATCTTGATAGAAGTTCAAGCTTTGATTGAGCAAATACCGGTGTGCAAGCCAGCGGATAGACATTGGGTAGTTGCCCAATAACGTTTGATGAACGAGCAACGAGTACAAGATCACCAATATAGGCATGACAACCAGCAATAAGGCTCCGTAGAAAATCAAATCCGATTTGTTGTCTTGTAAGAACGTTTCTGGATTGCTGGTAGACAACCAATCAACCAATTGTCCCATGGCGCCAAACAACATTACCTCAACAACAGCCACAATTGTGGCCATCAAAGACATGATGATCAAAGGCTTTTCATAACCACGAGTGTAATAACGCAGAAAAGCGAACATCCCTGAAGGAGGCTGATCCGGTGTAGATTTGGGGAACGGCTCTGTAAAGCCTTCAAATCGTTTAAACATAACTCATCCTAAAGTTAAAACAGTGCCATTTGGGGTGGCTAAATCCATCGATTCACGCTGCTTTGGACGAAACCGCGTGTATGAGAGTTTCTTGCCTGCTCCTCGATAAAGCAGACCGATTGACGAGAGGGGCGAAAAAATAGTCTAACCGATTGTGTCTTAAATGTAACTAGTTGGTTATGAGTGTGATTGTCTATGGTTCTGATTCTTATGATGAATTCTTATCATGTTCATCACGGTGCAATAAAAGCTTAAACCTGCAAAGTGACAATAAAATTTAGGGAAAAATGAACTTAATGCAGCAAAAATTACTTTTGGGCAATTAAATTAATTGTCAAAACAGCAAAACTGAAGTTAACAATAAATTTACAATCTCCTCATTCTAGTGATAAGGAATGTATTGGATGCTATTACACGAATCAGTGACCCAATTTGCTAATGGGAAAGAAGAAAGCACGCAAAGTGCTCAGCGCCAAACCGCGAACTGCGTAGTGATGGTGCCACCGAAAGAGTTTCGTTTTAATGAAGAAACCGCACAAGATAATGAGTTCCAACATAAAGTGTCACTCAGCCAAGAAGAAGTCTCACGTCGAGTAATGGCCGAGTTCGCGAGTATGGTTGCAACGCTGCGTCAAGAGGGCGTTCAAGTTGTTGAATTTGATTATCCAACTTCAGATGTTGCAACGCCAGACGCGGTATTTCCAAACAATTGGTTTAGCACTACGCCAGATGGCACGTTGTACACCTTTCCAATGGCCTGTGAAAACCGTCAAAAAGAAGTACGTCCCGATGCACTTGTGGCAGCACTAGCGCAAGCAGGGCGAGAAGTTCATCGACGCAGCAGTCTAACTGAATATCTTGACGAGCAAGCGTATTTAGAAAGCACGGGTGTGATGGTGTTTGACCACCTAAATAAAACGGTCTACGCCGCACTCTCACAACGTTGTGATCGTCTGGTTTTAGAAGATTACGCCGATCGTATTGGCTATGAACGAGTGATTTCTTTCCAAACTCGTTTGCCGTCTGGTGCGCCGATTTATCACACCAATGTGATGATGGCGGTTGGCGAACAGTTTTGCGTGATTTGTGACGAAGTGATCCCAGAATTTGAGCGTCGTTTTGTAATGAAGTCACTCGCCAAAGACAAGCAAGTCATCTCAATTTCGCTTGATCAGATGAACCAGTTCTGCGGTAACATTCTGCAACTAGAAACGATCAACGGCGACAAGGTGATTGCGATGTCGCAATCGGCGTACGATGCATTCTCACCTGCACAAAGAAAGCAATTGGCAACGCACGGTAAATTGCTGCCATTCGACGTTTCTACCATAGAATCTATTGGTGGTGGTTCGGTTCGTTGCATGTTGGGTGAAGTGTTCTTACCGAATCGTAAAGCTGTGCTTTAATAAACTGCACATTTCTTTTCAGCCGCAGTGAAAGGCTGACGAAGCGTTCTCTTCAAGGGTTTTTAGCCGTTAGCTCTGTGGCAGTACAGACTAACGGCTTTTTTGCGCTTTTTTGTTTTCTGAAGATTTGCATCGGCGCCGCTTGGTTTAAGCGCCTAAAATAGGATGGTTCACCTAACAGATTGTGGTAAAGTCCGCGCCTGCGTTTTACCGCATCTTCATTGTTTTTATTGCCTCTTCAACCAAAAGTACAAGGTTTCGCTAATGCCATTTTCTACTCTCTCATTGAGTTCTGAGCTGATTCACGCACTGCCAAAAGACTTCAAGAAACTGACCGATATTCAAGCGTTGGCCATTCCTGAGCTGTTGGCTGGTCAAGATCTATTGGCTTTGGCAAATACAGGCAGCGGCAAAACCCTTGCTTATGGTTTGCCTTTGTTGGAAAAGCTGGGTGTCAATCCAGAGCAAAAAGCGCTGATTCTTGTGCCAACTCGTGAGCTGGCAATGCAAGTGAGTGAAGCAATTAACCAAGTTGGTCAAGTTCTTGAACTCAACGCAGTGTGTTTGTGTGGCGGCGTTGATAAAGAGCAACAACAGCAGGCGCTAGCGACAAATCCTCATATCCTTGTCGCGACGACAGGTCGTTTGGTTGATCTGGCAAACAACGGTTTAGACTTAAGCAATATCCATTACCTAGTGTTGGATGAGGCCGATCGTCTGTTGGATATGGGCTTTTGGCCTGACGTGCAAAATATTGCGGGGCTGATTTCAAACCAGCGTCAAACCGCAATGTTCTCGGCGACGTTTTCAGATGATTTGAAGGGTAAAGCGAAGCTGCTTATGCAGGCACCAAAGCAAGTTGCAGCGCATCAAGAAAACAGCACGAATCAAGACATCGTTGAAACGTTGTACATGGTCAATAAAGGCAGTAAAACCAAGGCATTGATTGAACTGATTCAAAAAAACGCGTGGACTCAGGCGTTAGTCTTTATTGGTGCGAAAGAGAATGCTGATGGCTTAGCGAAAAAGCTAAACAAAGCGGGCATCTCAACCAATGCACTGCATGGTGACAAGAGCCAAGCAGAGCGAGAAGAAGCACTGGCGCAGTTTAAATCTGGGCAAATTCAGGTGTTGATTGCCACTGATCTACTAGCGCGCGGCATTCACATTGAGCAATTACCTGTAGTGATCAACTTTGAACTGCCAATGCATGCAGAAACTTATGTTCACCGAGTAGGACGTACCGCTCGCGCAGGCGAACAAGGTGTGGCGATGTCATTGGTATGTCATGGTGAAATGGACGCACTAAACGCGATTCGTCACCTGACTCAACGTGCATTGCCAGTGCAAGATCTGGTTGGTTTTCCAGTAACGGATAAGCCATCAACTGGCGAGAGCAAACGCGCGCCACGCGATAAAAAAGCCAACCGCCGAACTAATGCTAAGAAGAGCATTAAGCAGTTCCAAGGTAAGTCGAAACGCCCAGCCCCGAGTGCGAAGTAAACCAAAAAAACACGCTCTGACGGCATAGTCGGTTCAGAGCGTGGCTTAAATTTTACTTTGGGGTGTTAACCCACAGTTGGGCCAACCAAGCGCATTTCCCAATCTTCAACTTCGCCAGTTTCTAGGCGGCGCTCGACCAACTTGCCCCAAGACTCGACTAACGGCAGCTCAGACAGCTGAGTGAGTTCTTTTCTATCTAAACAGCCAGTGAAAACCGCGCCCATGATGCGAGCCAGTGGCCATTCTGGATAAGGTCTTTCGCACAGAATAATCTCGTCACCTGCACCGATATCACCTTCTTCCAACACTCGGAAATACCAGCCTGTTCGAAGCGTATCTTGCAGTTTTCTCGCCATGTCGTGTTGGTCAAAACGTACGTTAAGTTTCCAACAAGGCATGCGACCTTGCGACACTTCCAGTAGTGTTGAGCCGATGCGAATTTTATCTTTCAAGCAAATCATGGATTCGGTGACGCCTTCGGAGCTGATGTTTTCGCCAAAGCCGCCGGCGGATTGGAAAATTGGTCTTTTGCCTAATTCTTGTTGCCAGATTGGGTAGTGCTCGCTTGGGTAAAGATGAAGCGCTTTTTGAATGCCACCATGAAAGCGCGGATCGCCTTGCTCATCACTGGTAAAACCAAGCTCTGTTGCGTGCTGGCGCTCAGGCAGCACTTGTTTGTTGATTGCGCTTTGCGCTCCATGAGCATAAGGGACGGTTTTCCCTGCTAGCACAGCTTTTACGACGCCGATTTTCTTCATATAACCTCCTTATTATTTGAATGAGAGATAAAGTGTTTACCTTCATTCACGATGCGGAGCATGATAGCCTAGAGAACTTGTGTCGGAATAGGGATGAAAAGACAATAAACAATGCTAACTCGCCAAATTGATTCGAAGTCAGGCGTCATCACCTCCAATGAGATGATGGCCGCGAATCCCCATTCTCCTGTTTTGGTGAAAACTATCGACATGCCAAAAGGTTACATTGATGCGCTGCATCAACACACTTGGCATCAAATCATCTTTCCTATCAAAGGGTTATTGCAAACACAAACGGAGCATTATCAGCATTTGGTTCCGCACACTTCTGCGTTATTTGTTCCTGCGGGTGTTCAACACGAGTCGATTGCTCTAAGCAATACGATATTTGTTGGTATTTACCTCAACCCTGAGTTTGGTGCGACGTACGAGCCACAAGTGAGAACCATTGCTTTAACGTCGTTTTTAAATGAGCTTTTACAAGAGATCCGCAGACAGTGTGAAGGTGAGACAAGCCACGAAGAAGTGTTGCATTTGCTGGCGGTGCTGCATGATCAAATTTTGAAACGCAACGTGCAGACATTTCAGTTATTGCTGCCACAAGACAGACGACTAAAACTGATTTTCGAGCGACTGACTGACGAGCCAGCGTTGAGCTGTTCGCTAAAAGAGTGGGGGGAGAAAATTGGGGCATCGGAGCGTACTTTATCACGGTTGTTCGCCAAGGAATTCAACACTTCATTTCTGCTTTGGCGGCAACAAATTCGGCTAATTTACTCGCTTTCTTTGTTAGATGAATCGTTGTCAATCCAAGCCATTGCAGACCTAGTGGGTTATCAAAACGACTCATCCTACATCAAAGCATTTAAAGCCTATTTTGATATGACGCCACAACAGTTTAGAGTGAACGGCGCATCGCGCAGGTAGAAATACAGAGCTTCGACTTCACTTAATGCTTTTGAGTAGAAGTCGCGAAACTTCCTTTTTGAATTTCAATTACATGGTATGAATAACAATGGCACCAACGATAAATACTCGAGTGAATCAATTCTGTTTTGGTCAACCCAAAACATCGCTGTCGTTGGAAAAAGAGCCCCTCAATCCGCTTGTTCAGGGCAAGGTTCGGGTGAGACTCGAAGCTACAAACATTAACCCAAGTGACTTGCTTTCCATTCATGGTGTTGGGCAATACCGCCGCGTTCACGTACCACCTCGCGTGCCGGGATTTGAAGCGGTTGGGCGTGTGGTGGAAGTCAGTGCAGTCGGTCAAACTGACCTTCAAGTTGGGCAAAAAGTGTTGGTGGCGATGAGTGGTACTTGGCAATACTACATAGATGCTTCGCCTGAGAATCTTTTTCCGCTACCTGAGAGTTTGGAGAACGGCTATGCCTGCCAATTGTACATCAACGCGCTAACCGCGTGGGTTATCACCACTAAAGTGGCGAAGTTGAACAAAGGCGATGTGGTAATCATCAATGCGGCAGGGTCAGCGATCGGTAAGATATTCGCCCAGCTTGCTCACTCACTGGGTTTTACACTGATTGCTGTGACTTCAAAGCCAGAAAAGTATCCGTACGATACGATTCCAGTGTTGGACGCAAAACAAGACTTACACGCGCAGCTGCAAACGCGCCAACTGCCACAACCAACGGTCGCTTTGGATGCGATAGGCGGTGAGGCTGGCACGGATCTCATTCGTACCTTGAAAGAAAACGGCCAATACATCAACTACGGAACATTGTCGTTAACGCCTTATACGCCTGAGTTTTTTGAATCGATGAAGGCCAACAACATCGACTTTAGTACATTCTTTTTGCGGTATTGGGAAGAATCGGTAGGTAAAGGCGGGAGAAAGACGGTGTTCGCTGAAATGTTAGAACACTTTATTAGCAGCGACATAAAGTTAAACGTTGCATATGATCTGTCGTTAGAGGACTTTCAAACAGCGATTGAAATGGTTGAGCGACGCTCGTCAGCAGTGTCAGGTAAAATCATTTTGACGCTATGATTTACAGTGAGTCTGTTGAGAAAAGGGAGGATAAAATCCTCCCTTTTTTATGGGTTTATTTGTAATGATAGGGCTATTTTAGATGGAAGATTTGCTCTGTTTCGAGCGATGTCATCGCACGTACTTGACGCCAAATGTAATAAAAAATACCGAACATCATCAACATACTTGGGATGGCAATCATTGGGTAACTGTACAGCGTCATTTTGCCTAACTCTTCGTTAAAGGCAGCAGTACCAGAAGGGCTAGTCACAATCCAAGTCGCAAGGAAGTAGTTCATTGCAGATGAGAACGCAAAAGTACTTGCAAACAGGTAGTTAGAAGACATAAGGCAACGTTCGAACGCATCGGTTTTATCATTTTCTTTTAAACGTTGGTTAATCAACGCGAGGTTCAACACTGTGTCATTCAGTACTAACTTCTGCATCAGCGGGTAGCGGGTAAACGTTGAACCCAAAACCGCTAAACCGATCAGGCCAGGAATCAGGGCTTCTTTTAGTGCTAACCAGCGTGTATCAAGCTCTAACAAGCCGATGCCACCAGTTAGTAGAACACTGATAAAGCCCAGAGCAGAAATAAAGTTAAATTTCTTGTTACGGACAAGGTCCATACCGCCATAAATGATAGGAAATAGCAAAGCGACAACCAGCGCCATTGCTGTCCCTAGATGCTCATCGCCACTAAACTTCATCAAAATGAAGGAAGGGATAAATACGTTGAAAAGGATTTCAAATAAGGGATTCGGCTTTTTCGCCGTCGTGTTACTCATAATGTTTTACTGACTCTACTCTATGTCGGCTGTTATTGTACTTTGACAAGAAGTGTTCATCTAGTCGCGCTTGATGTAAAGCGTTAAAGCGTCGAGTTGTGTAACGACTTATGAAATAGACCGGAGCATAGCCAGTTAGTTTACATGGTTGACTACTTTTTGTGTCTTAATGATTCTCCTTCTGTGCGATGATCTGATTACGCGCTCTGAATAATCGAGTCGCCACTGTGTTGTGGTTGAGCCTCAAGGCTTGGGCAATTTCATCATGATTCAACCCAGCCACTAAGCTCAAGAGCAACGGCTCTCGGTATTTGGGTTCGAGAATCATCATTTGTTTTTGAAGCCAATCTTGGGCCATGTCGTAGTCACTGCCAGGGTAGGTTTTTGTCTGTATTGCACACTCATCAATGTCGACAAAATCGTACTGTTTTCTATCAAAGCGCCGAGCATTCTCACGACGCAAAATAGTAATGAGCCAAGACTTCGCGGCGTTGGGGTCATTTAATTTATCAAAGAATCGCCACGCTTTCAGAAAGGTTTCTTGCGCTAAATCTTGAGCAAGGTGGTGATCTTTGCATAACCAATACGCGAGACGGTAGATCTCTTGGTATCGATCTTTCGTCAGTGCTTCGTAACGTTTATGTTTTTCCATAGCATTAAGATAAAAAGTTTGGAGAGCACGTTGTGTCTGCCAGATGAACGACAACCCTTTTTATCGCTTTTACAGTGATAAAAAGGGTTGTTCGATTAGGAAGATAAATTCGAAGAGTTAACCTTCGAAATATCGAAGGGTGGCTCTGATTACTTTCTTACACGCTTAAAATGGTTGGTTGGAAAAACGTGAGTACTGGATGGCATCTGCGACTTCCTGAGCTTTAGACTCTGAAGTCATAAGGTGAAGTAGCTTAAGAGCAGCTTGATAGCTAACTAGGCTACCGTTCGAAGTGATAACGCCATCATCAATGACAAAATTCTGGTCGACTTGTACTTTGACTGCAGGGTAATCTCTTTGAAAGCCGTTTTCACCTCCGGCCCAAGTTGTTGCTTTTTTGCCGTTTAAAAGGCCAGCTTCGGCTAACAAATACGCGCCAGAGCAATTACTTGCCATCCAATCTGCCGCCTTTGAGGTAGTTTTAATAAAGTGAATGAGATCTTTATTTTCGATTAGTGCATCCATGTCATAGCTGGATGTTAAAACCAATACGTCGAGTTCCGGCTGATCGCCAATCCAAGCATCCACACCAATTTTTAATCCTTCTTCAGTGGTGATGGTTTTCTGATCGGAGACGGAAATGGTGAGCACGTCATAATCACTAAACCAAGTGAGACGACTTGCGACGCCAAAAACCTCTAAAGGAGCAGTAACATCAGAGGTCAGTACGCCATCGTAAACTAGAATACCAATTCGTTTATCTGCGGCATGTGCTGTTTGAAGCACCCCAAAGAATAGGACTAGTGTTGCTATCAATAGTTGTAGTGCATTCTTCAATCCGATTTTACCCATGGTTTTTTCCTCGCTAACAGAGCATCAAGTTATTGAGGTTCATTATATTTAGGCTAATTAGTGATTGAAGAGCCACTTGGTCTTTACTAAAGTGAATAAAATTCATGAATAGAGTTCATTGGTTATATGGATAAGATACGGTCCCTACGATTTTTTATTGCCACTTTAGATGGCGGTAGTTTTGCTGCGGCTGCCAAAGTGTATGGCACTGACCCTTCGACCGTGAGCAAAGCCATACATCGTCTTGAAAGCGATTTGGGTATACAGCTTTTTCAACGTTCTACGCGACAGAGCCGACTGACAGAAGCTGGTCGTCGGTACGCAAATACTGCTAGGTTTGTACTGGAAGAGCTGGCGGCATGTGAGGATTCATTAAAAAGTCACAATGATGCACTTTCAGGGCAGCTTAAGATTAATGTGCCAGTCTCGTACGGTCGCCTCTATATTCGTCCTTTATTAAAAGAGTTTTGTCGCCGCTACCCTAACATCACTATCGATATTCATTACGATGACGCCTACGTTGATATTATTGAGCAAGGTATTGATGTGTCGATTCGCTCTGGTATCGTTCACGATAGTCAATTGATTGTGCGTCAGCTCAGCCCTATCGATTTTATCATTTGTGCCAGTCAGGATTACTTAGCGCGCCATGGTGTTCCGAGTGGCTCGGATGTATTCAATGACCATTCTTGGGTTCGTTTTCGTTTTAAACAAACGGGGAAACTGTTGCCGATTCGGATGCCAGAACCAGACGGTGCGAGTGAATATGACCCCGAAAGAAACTACATTGTAAATGACGGTGAATCTATGGCAGAGCTTTGCGCAGAAGGCTTAGGATTAACTCAGATCCCTCATTTTATCGCGAGAGACTGGCTTAAAGCGGGGCGTTTAGTGCCGATATTTCCGAGCATGCGCCAAGCAGGAAATGGCGTGTATCTTCTCTATGCCAACCGGGAATATGTGCCTGCCCGAGTTAGGGTGTTCATCGATTTTATCACTCAAGCAATACAGGATATGGATGAAACGCCATTCCATACTTGGGCTGAAACGTTGCCGATTTATCGACCGAACCAAGGCGATTGAAAACTTCATGTGAGTCTTTGGTTAAAAACCCCTAAGATATATGGTGCTTTTATTGGTTTTTGTTAGTTTATTGGGCGTTATTATCGAAAAGCGCAGTTTGCTCTTCGTCACTCATAAAGGAAATACAATGCCAACTAAGATCTTAGTGCCTGCTTTGGCCCTACTTCTCAGCGCATGTGGCGGCGATGGGGAGTCGTCAGCCCCAGCAGAAAGCGGCTCACAAAACTCAGGTTCCACATCGTCACAAGGCACATTTGCCGAGCAGATGCTTGCAGCGGTCAACAGCGCCCGCTCTACTACACAACAGTGTGGTGCAACCACCATGCCACCTGTTGGGGCCCTGACTTGGAGCTACGATTTGGAAAGCGCCGCTTATCGACATTCAAGCGACATGGCGAACAGCGATTTCATGAGCCACACAGGCTCTGATGGCAGCAAGATGTCAGATCGAGTTAACGCAACGGGCTATGCTTGGAGCGCCATTGGTGAGAATGTCGCCGTAGGGCAAAGCAGCATTAACGCCGTCGTTAATGCTTGGTTATCGAGTGAAGGTCACTGCCTTAATATCATGAGTGCGGATTTTGATCAGATGGGCGCGTCGCTTGTCGAAAATCACTCTGCACGCTACGGATATTACTGGACTCAGGTTTTTGCCAAACAGCGCTAATGCGATAAAGAAGCCTGATAGATAAAATAAAACGCCAGCAGTCACTATCTGCTGGCGTTTTATTATTTACATCTCTTTTAGCTTGTCAGGTTACGAAGTTTTGGGTCATCCGCCAGGTATTCAACAAATTCAATCTCAAAACCGGCAGGGTCAACAAAATACACATTTTTGCGGTATGGTTCATCAGCACCAGGTTGGGCAATCGGATAACCTGCATCGGTTAGTCTTTTGATGATTGCATCGACGTTGTTGGTCACATAAGCAAAATGCGCTAGCCCAACTTGGTGCCCGCTCAACTCGCGGTTTTCTCCTTCGCCATGGTCACTCATGGCTATGTATTGATACTCGTCGCCAAAATGTAGCCAGTTTCTTGGTTTGCCACTCCATTCGCCTTTACCTTCATCACGCACGTACCAATGTGGAAATGCAGTTTGGTAAAACTTCAGCATTTCAGGGATATCTTTCACGACTAAGTTAATATGTTCTAGTTGGATCATGATGTGCTCCTTTTTGTCATTTTCTAGCCAACGATGAATATGCTAAAACCTCAAGTTAAGTTTAGGTAAAGGGCTTTTTTAAAATTTTTTAGGGTTGATATCTTTGGATCTGGATACATTGAGAGATTCGGTGGGTTTGGTGCTTTGAATCTGAGAGTTGGGTTAGGGGCTTGCAACCTTGTTTCACCTTTTGTTTGTTCGTGTTCTTGCTAATCATTTTCGATCGAGTTTACGGTGAGTAGATTCCCAGTCTCACCTAGGTTCGCGGGAATGACGGAAAGAGAGTGTTAAACGAAGAGCGTCATTCTGAACGAGCCTAAGCGAGTATTTAGAATCTATTTGCAGCGCGTTTTGATGCCGGTGGAGTGAATTGAATTATCTGTGACTGTAAAACTTGCCACCTGCACTCGGAATGCTGAGATCTTAAGAGTTTGATATAAGCGAAGGTTAGATGGGATTGGTGGTTTGAGGTTGAGAGGAGGATCATGTTCATGAACCCTCCAACCGTTGATGCGTCACGTGTATGTGTGTGAATGTCTTTCGTTCGAGCTTTAGGTAGGTAGATTCCCAGTCTCACCTAGGTTCGCGGGAATGACGGAAAGAGAGCTAAACGAGCAGCGTCATTCTGAAGGAGCCTAAGCGAGTATTCAGAATCTATTTGCAGCGCGTTTTGATGCCGGTGGAGTGAATTGAATTATCTGTGACTGTAAAACTTGCCACCTTGCGCTCGGAATGATGAGATCTTAAGAGTTTGATATAAGGGGGAGGTTAGGTGGGGTCGTTGGTTTGAGGCTGAATGTTGGGTTAGGTGTTTGCAACCTTCTTTCACCTTTTGTTTGTTCGTGTTCTTGCTAATCATTTTCGATCGAGTTTTTGGTGAGTAGATTCCCAGTCTCACCTAGGTTCGCGGGAATAACGGGAAGAGAACGCTAAACGGACAGCGTCATTCTGAAGGAGCCTAAGCGAGTATTCAGTATCTATTCGCAGCGCGTTGTGATGCTGGTGGAGTGAACTGAATTATCCGTGATTGTAGAGCCATTCCCTCCAGTTTGAACTCGGAGCGCTGAGGGATTTGCTTACACCTCTCCCCAAACCAAAAAAGCCAGCAGTTAATATCTGCTGGCAAAGTCTTTGGGCTTCTAGGTTTTTTGATTTTATTTCTTGTTACTCATCGCTGTCACGGTGCCCCGATTGGTTTTCCGGGGAAGAAAACACAGCACCGTGCGCTTTGTGTTCAAGAAATTGGAGATTAACCTTGCTTACGGATTAGGTAGTCAAATGCGCCTAAGCTTGCTTTTGCACCTTCACCCATCGCAATGATGATCTGTTTGTAAGGAACGGTTGTTGCGTCACCTGCTGCGAACACACCTTCTAGGCTAGTATCGCCACGGCTACCGACTTCAATCTCACCGCGCTCAGATAGCGCTACTTCTGAATCTTTTAGCCATTCTGTGTTCGGTACTAGACCGATTTGAACAAAGATACCTGACAGTTCAATCTCTTTGATTTCGTCTGTGTTGCGGTCTTTGTACTTCAAGCTTGTTACGCGAGTACCGTCGCCTACTACTTCTGTTGTTTGCGCCATCGTGATGATGTCTACGTTTGGTAGTGAGTTCGCTTTGTCGATAAGCACTTGGTCTGCGCGAAGTACGTCTGCGAATTCAAGAACCGTTACGTGTTCTACGATACCAGCAAGGTCGATAGCCGCTTCGATGCCTGAGTTACCACCACCAATAACTGCGGTTTTCTTGCCTTTGAACAGTGGGCCGTCACAGTGTGGGCAGTACGCGACGCCTTTGTTGCGGTACTCTTGCTCACCCGGAACGTTCATTTCACGCCAGCGTGCACCAGGGCTAAGGATGACACTCTTACTCTTCAGCGTTGCGCCGCTTTCAAGTTGGATGTGAATCAAACCATCTTCTGTGTGTGCTGCGCCCATTAGCTTCTCAGCTTGTTGCTCAGTCACGACATCTACGTCGTATTCTTTTAGGTGTTCTGCAAGATCAGTCGCCAGTTTTGGACCTTCAGTACGTTTTACCGAAATGAAGTTCTCAATTGCCATGGTGTCCATAACCTGACCACCAAAACGCTTAGCAACAACGCCAGTACGAATACCTTTACGAGCGGCGTACAGAGCAGCTGCGCTACCACCAGGACCACCGCCGACTACAAGCACGTCGTATGGGGCTTTTTCGCTCAGTGCTTTCGCGGCTTTCTCGCTCGCGCCGTCATCCACTTTGTTTAGGATTTCAGTCAGAGACATACGGCCTTGACCGAATAGCTCACCGTTTACGAATACGCTTGGTACTGCCATGATGTCGCGCTGTTTCACTTCATCTTGGAATAAACCACCATCGATCATGGTTGCTTTTACTTTCGGGTTGATCGCCGCCATCATGTTGAACGCTTGAACCACGTCCGGACAGTTTTGACACGACAGTGAAATGAAGATTTCTACGTCTAGATCTTTGTCTAGTGCTGCGATTTGCTCAATCACTTCTGGTTCTAGTTTGATTGGGTGACCGCCAGAATGAAGCAGTGCCAATACTAGAGAGGTAAATTCGTGACCCATTGGCAAGCCTGCAAAGCGTAGTGCTGTGCCTTTTGCTGGGTTAGTTACCGCCATCACTGGTTTACGTGCGCTTGCGTTGTCGTCACGTTCAACGGTGATTAGGTCGCTCATCTCTGCGATTTGGTTCGCTAGAGACAAAATGTCATTCGATGCTTTGCTTTCATCTAGACTAACCACTAAACGAACTTCTTCTTTTACATTAGCCAGATATTGTTTGAGTTGTTGTTGGATCGCTTGGTCTAACATAGTTGTTACTACCTTAATTAAATAGTTACCAATCAAAACAAGTATTTGTTCATTCTTGCTAGCTAAAATCGTTGATAACTGCGTTATAGATTTTGTAGTTAGAGGAACTAGCTATCGAAAATCTATGCCTGGTTCTAAACGATTTTTTCTACGCAATTACTGCACACCTACTTATTCAGATAGGTAATAAAAAGTGGTTACTGTAGATAAAACCTGAGGGGGAGAGAGCAAATCAGGCAGAAGGTCGTCAAGGTATCTAACCTGAAGTGCTCTCTAATTCAGTTCTAATCAGAAAAAGGAAATCGGGAACTGATTAGAACTTAAATTTCAGTGGCTTAGATTTTGCCAACTAGGTCTAGTGATGGAGCTAGAGTCTCTTCACCTTCTTTCCATTTAGCTGGGCAAACTTCGCCTGGGTGTGCTGCTACGTATTGAGCTGCTTTCACTTTGCGTAGTAGGTCTTCTGCGTCACGACCGATACCTTCAGCAGTGATTTCCATTGCTTGGATAGTACCTTCTGGGTCGATTAGGAACGTTGCACGGTCTGCAAGACCTTGACCTTCACGCATCACACCGAAGTTGTTTGTGATGTTGCCTGTTTGGTCGCCAAGCATGTAGTACTGAATCTTACCGATTGTGTCTGAGCTGTCGTGCCATGCTTTGTGAGTGAAGTGTGTGTCAGTTGATACTGAGTAAACTTCTACGCCACGTTTTTGTAGCTCTTCGTAGTGGTCTGCTAGGTCACCCAGTTCTGTTGGACATACAAACGTAAAGTCTGCTGGGTAGAAGAAGAATACTGCCCATTTACCTAGAACGTCTTGTTCTGTTACTTCAACGAATTCGCCGTTTTTGTACGCTGTAGCTGCAAATGGTTTGATTTGAGTATTAATCATAATTTACTTTCCTTTGAATGTTTTAAGCTGAGCTGTTGTTGCTTTCGGAAAGTATATTCTCATCGGAGTGTGTTTAAGGAAAATCGCTTGTAACTATCCTATTGATAGCCATTTCCTATTTCACTTGATAGGGAAATCCGATGTAAGTGAGTTTGCTTTGATAGGTTTTATTGAAGATGAAGGCGGATTAGCAATAGAGAATACCGATGATTACTTTGAGTAGATCTTCTCGATAAGATCGAAGGAGCCTGCATCTCGGCAGGCTCTTTCTAATAGGAAGTGGTGAAGCGGATGCTTCTATCTTGTTAGCTCAGATTGTCGAGCACTTTGCCACACAACTTCTTCAGCATGATCATTTCATCCAGCTCTAGGGTGATTTTACACATCATGGCGTTTGGCACCGACTTAGCTTGCTCTTTAAGGGCACGACCTTGCTCGGTTAGATTGAGTACGCGAACGCGCTCATCGGTTTCACTGCGACCACGCTCTACATAGCCTTTTGCTTCTAAACGTTTAAGCAGCGGTGTGAGTGTGCCTGAGTCCAAATGCAGTTGTGACCCCAATTCTTTCACACTGGCACCATCTTTCTCCCACAGCACCATCATCACTAAGTACTGCGAATAAGTCAGATCAAGCTCGTCCAGCAACGGGCGGTAAGCTCGGATCACTGCATTTGCTGCGCTGTAGAGCGGGAAGCAAACTTGGTTTTCGAGTAAGAGTTTATCGTCGTCGGTCATGGTGTTGTCGGTGTAACACTGGCTCATTGGTGTTGCCTACCTGCTTACAGAGAAAGAGAGTTATAAAATAAATTGTGCACAATATAGTTGCAAACTATCTTCACTTCGATATAAGATTGTAAGCAATTAAATTGTGCGCAACTTAAATTAAGAAGGACACTCGCATGACTACTCTATACAAAACTCAAGCTACCGCTTTGGCTGGTCGTAATGGTCAAGTAAAAACTGATGACGGTCTTCTCGACCTAGAGCTGTCATACCCGAAGGAAATGGGCGGCACAGGCGCAGCAACTAACCCAGAACAGCTTTTTGCAGCGGGCTATTCAGCATGTTTTTCTAACGCGATTCTGCACGTAGCGCGTGAAGGTAAAGTAGACCTGAAAAGTGCACCCGTAACAGCGCAAGTGGGCATCGGTCCTAACGATAACGGCGGTTTTGCACTGACAGTGAGCCTAGCGGTAGAGCTAGATATGCCACAAGAACAAGCATTAGAGCTAACGCGCATCGCACACCAAGTTTGCCCATATTCAAACGCAGTTCGTGGCAACATTGATGTCGCAGTAACGGTAAACGGCGAAGCAATTTAAGCGGTTCTTATCACTGCACAAAGACAAGAAAGCCTGCAAGTACGCAGGCTTTTTTGATTGGTATGAGTCGAGAATACTTAACGCGACTCTAGCGGGTAAGAGCGGTAGCTCCACATGCCGTATGTACGCAGTGCATCGCGGTAGATACCAAGCAGCTCGCTATCGCTGGCTTTGGCTAAGTCTTTCAGTGGTTTGTCTGGGTAGCTTACGGTGTCGAAAGTGATGCCTTGCGGGCCAGTTTGCCAGCTTGCGATTTCAAACAAGGTTTGACCACGACGTACGTGGCTCGCTGAGCTTATGATGGTCGCGTGTTTAATGTTATGACGCGCCAATGCGTAGCTGCTGAATAGGGCGTTACCTACCGTGCTGGTGGCGTAGTTTTCTTCAATGATGCGATCTTTGCTGATGCCTTTTTCAATCAGCCAATCCGCCATTAACTTGCCTTCGGTTTTGTGGTTCTTCGGTACACCACCCGTCAATACGATCAATGCGTCTGGATTTGCTTTCGCCATTGCTAACGTGGTTTCCAAACGCTCAACTAAGATCTGGTGCATAGAACCATCTGGGTTCAGCGCGTATCCCAATGTGACGATTGCGCCTTTGTCATCCAATTTGCCTTTGTCGGCTTTCTCTTTTAGTGGCGTAGCAAGTACGCGGTCTACGGTGTCGAAGATGCGTTGGATGTCTGCCGCTTTACCTGCATTGAGCTTAGTGAGCGTCGCCATGTGTTTCGCTGATTCCGCTTGGTTGCCCTCAAAGCGTTGCCATACCGCTAAGTAAGCGTGCAAATCCACATCGTCTGGCGCAACAGAAAGGGCTTGTTCGAACAGTTCAATCGCGCGGTCTGCATTCTTGTTGTAGATCTGCGCGTTTGCCGCAGAAATCAGTAGGTCAGTGCGGTACGGCTCAAGTTTGTAGGCTTCTAGCAAGCGGTCGGTAACAATCTCCATGTTGCTCGGCATTTTGGCGGTAAAACCCGCATGCGAAATACGCGCAGGAGATTTGAATGCTTGTACCGCGTCATTCAGCAGTTGGTCAACAACCTGACGTTTGGTGACGATCTGTGAATAGTCCGCTGAAGATTGGATAGCAGCATCGTTAGCCGCGATAGAGTATGGGGCAGCAGTCAGCGCAATTACGCTACCAAGAGCAATGGCAAGTAAGTTCTTCTTCATGGAATGTCCTAGAGGTGCTGTAGTACCTAGTTTTTATTGTGCCTAGCGTTGTAGGTCGAACGGGGTCGATAGAATTTTTTCAGTCTAGGTTCGCTTCATGAATAATCTGTGAAATGAATCCCAACTCAGCCGAGCGAATGAATGCGCGTGGTCAAAACGCGAAGTAGGATCACGAAAATATTGAGGTATTCGTTCGTGTTCTAAGTAATTGGATTAAAAGATAAACGGCGTTTGGAAGAACGGATTTAAGCAACCAGAGTAAGAAATGACAAAGCCTGCAACGATGCAGGCTTTTGGTTTATTTGATGGCAGTGCAGAAGCTAACGTCTGCATGGTGCGTTTGTGGGTCGAAGCTGTGGTAAAGCTCAAAGCAAGGGCGGTCGTCGTTCTCAATACCGGATTCAATTACCTTGCTCATGACATCATCCCACGCTTTTGAGTATTGGCTCGGGTCAGTAATGTGCTGGCGCATCACCGCATATTGACCGCCGGGGAAGTCTTGCAGCTCAATGCCTTTCGGAACTTCCGTGTCTTCTGGCACCATCAAGCAGATATCAGTACGGCACTTCTCGTCTGGCGTGATTTCAGGATTGTCATGGTAGATGAAGATGCAGGTATTGCCTGCCAAACCTTTCATTCCTGCCCATTGATACAAGCGACCTGATGGCTCTTCATAGCCTTGGCCGTAAGGGCCGTTTACGCGAATGTAAGCCAGTTTTGCTTTTTCAAAGTTTTGCGTTTCCATTGTCATGCTCCATTTGGTGAGTTCAGAGCCAGTATATGAATCGCTTGGTGTTACTTCGTTTCCATTCTTGCGCAACGTGTGTCCAATCTTGCTGTTTCGTGCTAATTCAGAAAACTGCTGGTAGTTTTCGCAGTCACGAAAGGCCGTAGGTGTGACACCATAATGTTGTTTGAAGGCTTTGGCTAAGCTCTGTGAGCTAGAAAATCCGTACTCTAGGGCAATGTTCAATACCGGTTGTTTGGATTTGAATAAGTCATCGGCGGCGGCTTCTAGACGTAAACGTCGAATGAAGTCGGCCAGTGTTTCGCCTTGCACGGCTTTGAAGGTGCGATGAAAGTGATAAGGGGAAAGGTTTGCCAGCGCGGCCACTTCTGGCAGGTTGAGTGGTTCATTAAAGTGTTGTTCTAAATAACGAATCACAGGAACCAGTCGTTGGTGGTAGTCGACGCGCATCGGGGTATTTCCTTGTTCTGTTCAGCTTGTTTTCTCTGCTCAAAGCCTACCGCAATCCAACAAGCTTGCAAGGGAGCAGGGTGAGAAATGCGTGGCGAGATGCGCGTCAATCAGTCACACTCAACTAACAGATGTTTAAGCAAAAACGTTGCGCTTATTATCTTTACTAACCGCTAGGACAATCATGATAGCTTGGAAACACACTCTGCCAGAGTACGAATGGCTCATTCATCAAGTTTGGTACTTGGAAGTGCCAGAGGGTGAAGTCATTGACCCCAAGCCGCACCTTATTCCAAACCCGCGTGCTCATTTACTCTTTACGCCACTAGAGCAAGGCTACAGCTACGACACGGGAGACACAAAGCTTGCTGGCAAAGGCTGCCACTTATTAACGGCTAACGAACACTTGCTGTTGTTGGAAGATACGGCTCCTATCAAGCGTATCGGCATCACCTTTCGCCCAGAGGGTTTGTATGCCATTGAATCACGGTTTAGTGATGCACCCCAAGTAGCTGCAATTAACCAATGCGAATGGTTTGATTGGCTTAACGCGGCCTTTGATGAGCCCTTTCAACAAGGTCTATGGCAGTTAGAGTTGCAGGATTCACCGCAATGTTTGCTGGACTATATCAAGCGACATTTAGATGCTTTAGATATCGAACCTTGCCGTACCAAACCGTTTTTGGCATCGCAAAAAGCAGTGTCCGTGATGGATGCTCAAGCGCTACGCTCACCTGAGTTAGCGATGGATATTGATGAGATAGCCAAACAGTGCGCTTGTTCTCGCAGAACGCTTGAGCGCAGTTTCAAACAAGTGGTGGGGTTGAGTGTTAAGCAGTATCAACAAATGGCACGTCTGGAGCAGATGATTATGACCCTCTACAAGCAACAAGAGGCGATTGATTGGGCGAGCTTCTCACAGCAATTTGGTTTCAGTGACCAATCGCATTTGATTCGTACCCTCAAACAGCAGCTAAGAAAAACGCCGAGCAAATACTTGAAAAAGCGCGATTTAACCATCGATATCTATGGCGACTTTGAGTCGTAATACATTGCTAATCAGCCCGAAAGTTGTCGCAAAAATCCAATTTTTCTCTTATCCGCTGGGCTACTATCTTCAGCAGATAACGAGGTAACACATGTCATATCAAAAACTAAAACAAGGCGAAGCCATCCCATTTAATGAATCGTTGACTATCCAACTGATTCAAGGCTCTGATTTACAAGATATTATCGAGATGTTGAACGACGATAAGGTCAATCAGTATCTGTTCTTCGCACCTGCTGACAACAGCCTATATGAGGGTTTCTTTGGCCCTATTATTGAAAATACGGCACAAGCGATCAAAGAAGGTGTTTGGCCAGACAGTCCAACGTTCGTGATTCGTGGCCAACAAGGTCAGTACATGGGAATGTGTGCAGTGACCGCAGTGATGTTCTTAACTGGCAACTACGAAGTAGGTTATCAATTACCAACTTGTGCATGGGGTAAAGGCGTTGCGACTCGCGCTTGCCAAATGATGACCGAGATTGGATTTACTGAGCTAAACGCTCATAAAGTCAGTGCCGATTGCTACGCTTCTAATGTTGGCTCTTACAAGACGTTAGAGAAAAATGGTTTTACTCAAGAAGGCCGTCAGAAAGACTACTACAAACTAGAGCAAGGCTTTGACGATAAACTTTACTACGGTATGACCGCAGAACAATTCGCGTCTTTAAATCGCTAATAATTAGCTAACAAAAAAGGCTGTTAACCCACATGTTCGGGGTAACGGCCTTTTCTATATTCAGCGCTAAATGGCTAAGACTTAGTTGCCTTGGTTTTGGCTTTGAAGCTTCTCTTTTGCTTCTTCAACCTTTGAGAAATCCAATCCCAACTCGTCTACGGCTTCTTTAATTAGCGCAGGGTTTTGCATCACTTGCGCCATCAGCATTTGTAGCTTGTCTTGTGGCAAACCTAGTTGGCTGATTGTTGCCATTGCCGCTAGAGGGTTTTGCGTCAGAGTCTGAAAAATCTCGTTGATTTGCTCATCGCTGATGTTGTTCTCTTTTAGCAGCGCAATAATCGGGTTCATCGCATTTCCTTTTAATCATTCATTGGATGACACTGAGGTGCAGTGTATCACTCGGTTACCTGTGTTTGTACTAGCTGAATAATTGGGGTAATCACTCAACTTTTCAATACCCCGTTAGTTCCATATAACCAGTCCCAGAATGAGAGCCCTTAATTCGCACTGGACCTTCCCAGTAAGGCACCGAAAGTGGCATTTTCGCGCTCGGGTTGAGTGCCGAAACCGTAAGCTCGATTTGCTGGTTAGGAATCGACACTTGCCACTGGGTTGGATACTTTCGCCCTTGGATTTCTGTTTGCTTGGTCGCCTTTAACTGAATGTCTTTTTGTGGGATAGCGATACCAGAGCCATCTTGCTGCATCAGCCTTGCGCTGGAGTAACCGGCTGCTCCGGTTTTAGAATCCCGCAATTGGAACACCACCAAACTGGTCTCGTCACTCAACCTTAAGGCAAACCAGTCCCAGCCTTGTTGTGAGTCGAGTAAGAATTGCGAGCTCCACTCTCGATCTATCCAACCTTTGCCGGATACTTGATGGGTTTCTCCGTCGATAGTGACCTCACCGGAGACTTCAATAAACGGTTGGCTGTAATAATACGAAGCCACCTGACCATCGGCACTTTTGGTGCTGTACCCTTGCTCGCCTTGCTTTTGATAAGGTGCGCTGCTGGTAAGGGTCAGCGCATAGCCAAACTGTTCGGAGTTCGCCTTCAATGTGGCAGGGAAGAGGTCGTTGGTTGAAGAGGTCCACTGCCAATCATCGAGATAAACTCGAAATGGTGAAGTGTCGACGCCAGCGAGGGATGTTTGATCGCGCGACCATTTTTCATCGGCGTAGTGTTTGTCCGCGGTCGTGACTGCGCTGTGCGCCATGTAGATTTGTTGAGCTTGCCACTCGGTTTTCTTCACGTCATCTTCGTCCGTTGGCGGCGCAGCAGCAAAGCGAAATTGTGTCCATTGAACGCCAAGTGGGTTGCCATCTTCATCAATTACGTTAGCGGTTAAGTACCACCATTCATGACGAAAGTTTGGGTGCGCTTGATGGTCTGCTGGGAAGGTGAGTTCAATCCCTTTTTCTACGGGAGTGAATAGGTTGCTCTCGCTTTGCGTATCTCCGCTTCCCAGCAACGTGCCCATATTTTTTTGTTGGGGGTCTTCACAACCGAACAGGAATAAGCTGCTTATAAGTAGAGTAAGTTTGCTTGCCAATCGAACCATCACAACACCTCGCTTTGCAAACTGGACACGACAGGCTTGCTGACCAATCGCCACAGTGGAATCAAGGTTGCGATCACTGCCACCAAGATGGTGATTGCCGCAATGCTCAGCGCATCACTCCAATTCCACAGATAATTTAAGCTCCAACCAAAAGCGCGTAGGGTGACGATGTCTGTCAGCACATAACCCACCATGGCTCCGAGGGGCAGGGCGATAACCAGAGTAAAACTGACCAAAGCAACGATCTGTCCGACCACCATGGTCATTAATTTGCGACGACTAACACCAAGTGCGTACAGCCTTGCAATGGCGGCTTTGCGCGCGTCGAGCAACATAAAACAAGCACTGAACAAGCCAATCACCGCGACCATCAACGTCACGCCGTTGAGCGCACGCGTAATGGCGAAGGTCTGCGAGAATATATCCAACGCGATGGATTTGATTTGCGCCTGATCGTAGAGCTGACTTGGATGCAGATTCAATTGCTCGCGCAGTTGCTCGTAGACGATTTGTGGGTCACCCGAGACTTTAATGCCGAGGCTTGTTGGCAGGTCGGTAAACCCGCTCTCTTGCCATAACTTTGGTGCTAATAAGACTTCACCGTTGGGTGAGCCGTAATCATGGAATACCGCGCCCACAAGTAGGTTCTTATTTGGAACGGCATCAAGCGTGAGCTCGCTACCCAGTGATAAACCCAGTTTGACCGCGGTTGGCTCACTGATAGCGACTAACTCACCTTGGTAAAAGCGCGGCCAGAAGTTCTCCAAATGCGATTTGAACACCATGGTTTGCTCTAAGGTGTCTTTGTCTTTGGTGCCAAGCAAAATCGGTAAGCCTTGCAGATTATCGTCGACGTAGTATTGCTTGTAGACGGTCTCAACCTTGTCGAACTGCCCTAATGTTCGCTCTACATCAGCGATTTCTCCTTGGGCAGGGCTGACGTAAATGTCGGCGTGTAGCCTTTGTTCTAACCACTGTTTTAGGGTGGATTCAAAGCTGCCAACTAGCGTGTTCATCCCCATATTGGCAGTAACGGCGAGTAGCAGCGCCATCATGGCGAGAGAAAGCGGAGAAATCAGCTCGCGCAGCTCAGCAAACAGATACTGCATCAAACCGGAATTGGTGCGCTTTTCACACCAATTGGCTAACACGCTGAGTGTTTTGGGTAGGTACAAAGGAATCGACACCACAAGCACGCCGAGCCACGCCATGGTGAAGCGGTGATGCTCACTCAGCCATAACCCTGCGAGTGCGAGAGTCGTCAACGCAGCACCTATCACGAACAATTGGTTTTCGTTAGAAGCTTCAGGTGCTTGATAAAATCCGCCATGAGAGGAGAGCGGCTGGCGCACTCGCTGTTTAAAGTGCTGCCAACACGCCAACAGGGTGGCGGCTAACGTGAGCAGCAGGGCTTGCGCCCACCATTGCCACTGCCAAGTGCCGGGCAGCAGTGTCGCGCCATAAAGTTGTTCTAATGTCAGCGCCACGGTCGGGTGCAACCAATGGCTAAGCTGCATGCCCAAGACAAAACCGAGGGAAGCACCGATGGTAACGAGAATAGTGAGTTCAACTAACAGCGCAGAGAACACAATGCTCGGCGCAACACCCGCTTGTTGAATTTGCACTAACAGCCGATTGCGTTTCAGCAAGCTGTACTTTACGCCGTTGTAAGCGATGAACAGCCCGACTAAAAACGCGAGTAAGCTCATTGCGGTGAGGTTGAGGTGAAAGCTGTCGGTCAGCGAACCAAGGTCTGTACTTTGGTTATTGGAAATCCATTGCCCTTGATCGCTAATCAGCTTCTGCCAATTTGCCTGCGTGTCTTTATCCCCTTTATCACCCGAATGGAAAACTGCAATGTAACTGAGCTGCCCTTGTTTATTGAGCAGTTGCTGGGCAAAGCCAATGTCCATCAACATTCGGCTACCTAACTGCCATTCGTCTGGTAGCACCACCACTTGGGTTGGAATGTCATCCAGAGTTAGGGTTTCTACTTCCCCTAAGTTTTGATGTTGAGATTGGCTCATCATCACGATCGGCTTACCGGCCAAAAGCTCAGGTAAAGGTAAAGCACTGTCGAACAAAGACACGTTCTGTTGGTTATCTGATGACTTTTGCTTGTTATCCGTTGAGTAGCGCGAACGTGAAGAGATGGCAGCAATTAACTCGCTACCTTGTACTGACCAACGACGACCTTGTTCGTCTCTCACTCGCCCTTCGATTACAGGTAGTGCTGCACTGAGCCCGTTTTGTCTAAGGGTGAAATAAAGAGACTCGGGCAGATAGTTTTGCCCTGCTGGTGGAATAATTAAGTTCTGAGCTTGTGCGCTAAGCTGCTCGGTAGATTCCGCATAACTTCGTTTGGCATTGAGGTTGATGGCTTGCACCGCAACAAATAAGGTCACAGCCAACACGATACCGATCAGAATCGCGGCGGCTTGCAGTGGTGCTTGTCGATAATGTGCCGCAAACAGATCCAGGGCGAGTCGAGTATGCGTGAATCTGGTGGTTGATAGCTTAGCTTGCTTCATGGCGAAGCTCATGTTTGTTTACTTGATGACTGTTCTGTAGCTGACTGTTATCCAATCGCAGCCGTGCTTTCATAAATTCAGCGCATTCATGGCTGTGTGTTACCAATAGCACCGCCGTATTGCCCTGGGTGGTGATTTCACTGAGCAGTTTCATCACTTCCAAGCCTGCTTTTTGGTCGAGGTTACCTGTGGGTTCATCAGCAAGTAGCAGTTTAGGTTTGTGTGCTAAAGCGCGCGCAATCGCGACTCGTTGTTGTTGACCACCGGAAAGGGCAGAAACATGTCTATCAAGCAGTTGGCTGATGCCTAGAGTCTCGACCAAATAATCGCACCAGTCATTCCATTTTTGTTGATTCAAATGTAGAGGGAAGGCGATGTTTTGCTGCACGTTGAGCGGCATTAATAGGTTGAATTGCTGAAAAATAACACCGAGTTTTTGGTGTCGAAATCGGCTCCATTGCGGGTCTTTCCAAGCCGCCGTGTTATCACCATCTAACCACAACTCACCTTCGGAAAGTGGCTCAAAGCCAGCGATGACATTGAGTAAGGTACTTTTGCCGCTGCCACTTGCGCCTGTCAGCGCAACACTCGCTCCTGTGTTCAACGTAAAGTCGACGCCTTCCAACACGCGATGTGTCTCTTTGCCATCGACAAAGCTTTTGCTGGCGTGTTTGAGTGTGACAAGTGGGCTTTCCATTTCCTCTCCCTGTATTCAAAAGGTGTCGTTTCTTTTGGCAATGGCTATTGCAGTTAGTTCTCTAGAAACTTTAGACAACAATTAGATAAAAACAGCGATTTACATCGAGTTTAAGGTCTGTTGACCTTTCGAGCTGATTTTTGCAGCGAATTGTTGGGTATTTGTGCAAGGCAGAAGCTTTGATGTGTAGTTAGCCTACATGAAAAAGCTGATAACGCAGGAGAAATGACCAACAAACGCTGCCCAAAGGGTTCGGCTAAAATCGTTCTATGCCTTGTTAAGGAGTATTTACTTAGGATGCTAGGCTACACACTCCTTGCCTCGCCTAAAACGATTTTACCTCGAACAAAACTTAATCTCGAAAGATAAACAGACCCTACTTTGTACTGAAAAGAAGAGGGAAGAGATTAAATGAGGAAGGGATATGACAGGCATTAAAAAAGCCCGAGTCAGACTCGAGCTTTCAAAGATATTAAGCGTGGTCAGCTTACACGTAGTACGCTTCAACTTCGCCTTTAAGCTTGATTAGCATTGGGTTACCGAAACGGTCTTTTGCTTTAGGAGAAGCAATTTTTACCCAACCTTCGCTGATGCAGTATTCTTCTACGTCAGTACGCTCTTGGCCGTTGATACGAATACCGATTTGGTGCTCGAAGCATTCTTTGATGAAGAATGGGCTACGTGGGTTACCCGCTAGGCGATCTGGTAGAGCTGGTTTAGCTGTATCTGTCATTTTGTGTGACCTAAATTCCGTAAAAAGTGCGCTATTGTAGTCAGTGCACTGTGTGTGTTCAAGATATGTTGAGAGTGGATGCGTTGTTTAACTTTCAAGTACCGCCTACAACCCCTTCAAATACTGCGCGTTGGCTGTTGGTTGAATCATGTCATTCAGCGTTTGGACGGCTTGTTCACTGTGATCTTCAAGTAGAGCTAAGAACGCGTCAATCAACTCAGGTTTGCTTGCTGAGACTTTCGTTTCTGTCTGGATATCACGCAGATCGATCAACACATCGGTAAACAATTGCGGCAGATCGTGCAGCACTTGCAGGTTTAAGACGTTGTGCTCGCTGTAGATTGAATTGTGGCTGCCTTTTTGTTTTTGTACCACGTAAGGATTGTCTTTTAAGTTGATGATAGACGTGCGTTTATCACAGCGTTTCAAACAACCTTTGTTGACCTTCACCTTACGGCATCCTTCGGTTTGTTGGAACAAACATTGGCGGCTCGTGAGTAGGGTATTTGGATGATAAATGCTGTAGAAGCTGCGCATGTTTTTCGGACGCTTTATGTGACGCATCTGCTTCATATTCAGCTCGTTAGAAACAAACGCGCCACTTGCCGCGAACTCGTCTTGAAGGCATTTAAACGCGTATGAGTTCACCGTGTTCATTTGTGGGCCTGCCACCCAGCCTAAGCCGAGCTCTTTTGCGATCATGCCGACGCCTGAGTTGTTGGTGATCAACAACTCAGGTTGGATGGTTTCCAAAAATACGCGCGCGGCGTGGTAGTCTTCGCCAATCAAAATGGCCGGGAGCCATGGTTTGAGCATTGGATTGGCTTGGAATAACTCAATCATCGCGCTCAGTTCGCCAGACAATCCCATTGGCAATTGATAGTAAACATCAACGTCGTGGTATTCGCACAGCATAGCTTCTTGTGCTGACGAGATCAGAACCGATAATTTTGGCGCACTTTGGCGAGTTTCTGGTTGAGGTAACGCTGGCAGAGTTGGCACATCAATCGCCCCTTTCAAGCTGCTGCCGGATACTTGTTTCGAAGCGACATCGAACGACTTAGTTTGCTCTGCCACTTTCTCAATGATCGCGGTTTTGTCGTCGTAGAGTTTCTTTTTCACCGCTTGCACATCATCAGCAGACTGGCATTGATAAACCTTCGAAAAATGTTTTACAGCGTGGTCGCGCGGGTTGTCGATGTACATCGCCTTGCCGAAATCACCTTGCAAAAATGCGTTGGAGAAATCACGGTTGAACACCGTGTATAACTCTGTGGTGTCTTCAGAGAGTTCCAAACCCTCGCACATGCGATCGATTTGCTGACGCCAATTGTCGACCACGGCATAGACGTAGTGCGATTTCTTGATTCGCCCTTCTACTTTTAAAGAATACACGCCAGCATCGGCAAGCGCTTCCAAGTCCCCAAAGGCGGAGTTGTCTCTCATATTGAGTGGGTAGTTGTTGCCCGTTTTGGTCGTTTCGTACTGTTCGCGACAAGGTTGACTGCAACGTCCACGGTTACCTGATGCACCATTGCGAGCGGAACTGATATAGCAAATTCCGGAGAATCCGATGCAGTATGAGCCGTGGACAAACACTTCCATCATTACGTTGTGCTCGCGACCAAATTGCGCCAGATGTTTTATTTCATCGATGTTAAGTTCGCGAGATAAGTTTACTCGGCTTGCGGTGAGCTGGTTGAGAAAGAGGATCTGGCCTTCGTTATGCGTGTTCAGTTGTGTTGAAGCGTGCACATCCAAATCGGGAAAGTGATGTTTGAGAATGTAGGCCAGACCGAGATCTTGCACGATCACGCCATCGATTTTGGTGGTGTTCAGTTGGCTGAGTAAGCGAACAATCGCTGGAATTTCACTTTCTAAAATCAGCACATTCAACGTTAGGAAAATCTTACAGCTGTGCTGATGGGCTAACGTTAACACGCCATTTAAGTTATCTAAGGTGAGGTTGGTCGCTCGGTTACGAGCATTGAAGCGGTCGAGCCCACAGTAAATTGCATCGGCGCCAGCGGCAATGGCGGCTTTGATGGAATCTAAATCACCACCGGGTGCTAATAACTCAAATTGATCGCGTGTCACTACTTTTCTCTTTCTTACTAAAATAGGCTGCAAATGTTACGTATTTCACGCTTTTGATGCTCGGCTAGTTAATGCTTTATTAATCTGAATCAATTAATCCGTGTTACACGGTCGACTCTTGAGTGGGTAGAGTGCAATTCGCCATAGCGGAATCTGACTTCTATAGTTTTCCTACACTTGGTTTTTCTATATTTAGTTTTCTACTCAGAGAGAGGAAGGGACGACAAATGAAAAAAGTAATGATGGGGTTGGTAGTGGCGTTGGCGTCATTGAGTACGTTGGCTGGGGAGGGTGTGGTAACCGTTGCGAGCACGCATTCAGCAAAAGATACGGCGGATAAATTTGTCGCTATCGCGCAAGAAAAAGGGTTGAACGTCTTTGCGCGCATTAACCATCAAGAGAACGCCGTGAAAGTCGATATGACGTTGCGACCAACTGAAGTTATCGTGTTTGGGAACCCTAAAGTGGGCACACCACTGATGATCTGTGCGCAGGAGGTGGCGCTCGATTTACCCCAAAAAGTGTTGGTGTATGAAGATGCTGAAGGTAAAACGTGGTTAGCTTACAACGATCCGATGTATTTAAAACAGCGCCATCATATTGAAGGCTGCGACGAGGTATTGAACAAAATCAGCGGCGTGCTGGGCAATTTAACCAACGCGGCGGCGAAGTAGGGTGCAGTATTAGGGCTGCTTGTTATGTTGAAGAATAAAAAAGCCCCAATGATTGGGGCTTGAGTAAAGCGAAGTATGCTGTTTAAAAATAGTGGAAGATCGGCGGTTCATGCATCAAGAAGTTTTGATGGGAGATGTTCCACGCATAGGCGCCCGCTAAGGTAAACACAACATAATCACCAATATCGACGTGGGCGACGTGTTGATTGCGTGCCAGCACATCTTTGGGCGTACAAAGCTGACCGACAAAGGTCGCTTGTGTATGCTGAATTGGGTGAGAAATCTCATGGTGTTGCTCGCTTTTCAGGATGACGAATGGATGATCATGGCTCTGCGCTGCTGGCGTGCGGAAGTGGTGAGTTCCCCCGCGCGCGATGACAAAGCTTTCGCCAAGATTTTGCTTAATATCCAGCACTTCCATCACGTAATAACCGCATGCCGCCGTGATGAAACGTCCGCATTCAAAACGCAGTGTCCAATCTTGCACTTGCTCTTTGGCGATGAGGAATTCCAACTTGTCGCAAAACTCCATCCACGGAAAGTGTTGCTCAGGTTTTTGGTAGTTAATCCCCATGCCGCCGCCCAAGTTGATCATCAGCTCACCGAGTTCAAACTCTTGTTGCCACGCTTTCACGACTTGGAAATAGCGCTGCATTAACGCTAAGTGACGTTCAACATCGAGCTGATGCGACATCAAGTGAAAATGGAATCCTTTGAGTGACACTTGCGGGAAATCGCGCAGCAACATCAAAGCATTGCTCAGTTCGGACTCGTCAAAACCAAAAGGGGTCGGCTTGCCGCCCATCGCCAACTTGCTGAGCGTGATGTCGCCGATATCAATGTTCATACGCAAAAAGATCGAAGCAGGGCGGTTGAGGCGCTCGGTTAGTGCTCCAATGCGTTGTAGCTCGGTGAGGCTTTCGACGTGAATCGCATCGACATCAAGTTCAATCGCTTGTTGCAATTCACTTGGCATTTTTCCTGGGCCACCGAAGATCAACGGCTTATCGAGTTGTTGCTGGTGGAGGTGTGCCAACTCCCCGCCAGATGCCGCTTCAAAACCATCGACATACGGCGCGAGCGTTTTAAGAATCGGGCCCGATGGATTGGCTTTGGCTGCGTAAAATAGCTCGACATTTCTCGGCAAAACGTGACGCAGTTGTTTGATGTGTTCTTCTAAGGCGCTTAGGTCATACACGTACGCGCACAAGGGTTGATTTTGCTGCTGTGCGAGCGTGTGAACTTGTTGGCTAACGCGTGTCGGTAGAGAGAGTGAGTTAGGCATGTTGCGCTCCTTTTTCGTGTTGCTGCCAAGGCGCGGCGACTTGGGTATAGCCCGACTCTTTATCGGCTTTTTGCATCAAGCGCGTGGTGAAATTATTTTTGCTTGGGAAGTGACCGCCATTCAGCAACGCTTCTAGTTCCGGCTGTTTTCCATTCACGGATTGCCAACGCACAATGGCACTTTGCACCGCATTCCACAGCGTTTGCTCTAGTGGCTCATCACCTTCTGCGATGAAGAAAATCGCTTCGCTGATGTTGTTGATAAAGGTGCAGTATCCGATGCGATTCCAGCCTTGTTCGCGACTGTAGTAAACCGATTGTCGCGCGCGTTCAGACAAATCAGTTAATGTTTCTGCTGGCCAGAACTCCGGCAGTAATTTAGTGCCTTCCAAATCACGAATCCAAACACAACACGGCATCTCTTGCTCAAAGCCAATCAGGGTGTTTTGCAAATGCGGCTCAAACGCCACCCCGTGTTTGAAGTAGTAATTAAATACGCCCGGGATCAGGCAATGCAAATAGCGTTCAAACCAAAGTGTCGCGATGTCGGAATAGCGATTTTGCGTAGTACGCGCTTTGTTTTTAAGGCGTTGAGCAATGCAACTGTTGCCGTTATTGTCGTAAGCAAACAGAGCGCCAGCGAGGGTTGGTTTCAAGATGTCGACTTCGCTCAGCGAGAAATTTTCGCGATACAAAATCCCAAACGATTCGCGTGCTTTGGTGTTGTCGTCCCAGTTGTGCTCAGCGACACTTTCTAGATTCAACGTGGTGGCGTAAGGCTCTGTCATCACTTTAAATACGGGGTTGTGCAGCTGTTCGTTTTCTCTAATTGGTTTGAGAATCGACGTGAGTTGCACGGCGCTGTCGAGTTCGTACCACGCGTTTTTGCGCACGCAATTGGTTAATCGTACGTTGATGGAGAATTTCGCAAACCAGTCCATGTCAGGGTGGTAGAGAGTACGAACTGAAGAGGTCGGCTGCATCTTTTCACCACCTAAACCCAGTGGCGTGATCTTGCCTTGTTCAATGGCACGCTTCACGCTTGGGTTGCTCAAAATGGTGTAGCTTTCCCAAGGATGACAAGGGTAGAGGGTCTTCCCATCGCTGGTGGCGTGTTGTGGCGCGAGCTGTTGTAGCATGCGTTGCGCAGGGTTAGCTTCTCCGTCGGAACTCAGCACATCAAGTAAGGACGTATCCACTTCAAACCAGTACAGCGGGACTTGCGCGCCGACTTCTGGAGAAAACGCTAAGAGATCATCCATGGTGACGCCCGAACGACTTTTCGGGGTCGGATGGAAAGTATGCCCCCAAATCAGAGATTGTTCCGAAGCGATAAATTCGTTGTGATGCGATTTGGGCGCGACGTTGAGAAACTGCTCGGTAACCAGCACGCTATTTTCCAGTTGTTCGATCAGCTCATGGTTAAACGGGATAGCCAATACCTGCTTGAGATAGTTAAGCAAAAGCGTAAGAGTTTGCGTGGCATCCAATTTCGCCCAACCAGATCCCGGCATTTTCGCCCAAGGCAGTTCTGCCAATTTGATTTTGCCCAGTTTGCTCGCGTAGTGAATCGGCAAAACCAACACGCCATTTTGTTGAGAAAGATGAACGGCTATCCGCTGTTTAGCGGGATAGTTGCGTTTTAACGTTTGGGGTAGCGATGTCGATTGGTAGTGCCATTCCACTTGTTGATTCGGTAGCGCAAATTCACGTAAGTAACAATTAAGAACACCCATTATCGTGTTGAGTTGGGCTTTCTCACGGTTGAGCTGCACCTCATGCGCGCGCAACTCGCTAGTCTGAGAGGATTGAGTTTGTAACATGTTGATTTCCAAATTTTGAGTGGAGAACCAGCGCGATCAAGGTGATTACGCTGACTATCGCAGAAAGTAGGAAAGGAACCTCAAGTAGCCCCAAGCTGGAAATGAAAGAAGCGCAAAATCCCGCTGCCACGCCACCCCATTTGGACATGGCATCAAAGCGAGAAAATACTTTGCCACTGAGTTTGCGATCCAGATTGCTCGCAAGATGCTGATGCAATCCGTGATAACAACACACCATCGCGATGCCGAAGATAATTCTCGCAGCAATGAGTGCGGTTTCGGACGCAATCAAATGCAAGGCAGAGCTCACGGCAAGCAATGCAAACCCAAGCCACAACGTGCGCAGCGGTTGATGGCGATTCAACCCATCTGACAACACGTGAATTTTTCCTGCCAACAACAGATAGACGCCATGCGGCAGTGCGTACAAAAAACCGATCCATGCGTGGTTAGTGATGCCATATTGCTGCACAAACGGCGAGAAATAAGGAAAGGTCACCACCATAGAAAACGCAAACCCGAATTGAGCAAAGAAGATCCAACGAATGGCATGCATTGCGTTTTTCTGTGCAACCGGTTTTTCTTGCTGAGGTTCTGAGTTTGGCTTTTCGAGGTTTTGGTCGGCGGGTTTATCCGCTGGCAGTGTTAGCGTGATGCCCATCGCAATCAAAGGCAAAACGCATAACCAAAGGTACGCGTTGAGCGGGTTGGTCTCTGACAAGCTCCAGCCGAGCCCAATAGGCGCAACGATCAGCGCCAAGCGAGCAGATAGTTGGGTTTTATTGAGTGACTTGCCGAGTGTTTTGGCTTCTTTAATTTGACTAGATAAGTAGCTGTTCGAGGCGGCCATGGTGCCGCCAAAGGTTCCTTGAACAATAAGACCAAACACAAACATGGCGAGGTTGTCTGCCAAGCCGCACAGCGCAAACCCTGCTGCAAGGCCAAGTTGCGCACGCAAGAGTGAGCGGCGGCGACCGTAGCGATCGGCAAAGTTGCCCCAAAATCGCGCTGCCAACGCAGTACAAAACGTAGGTAGGATAAACAATACCCCTGCCCAGTCCGCATCAATGCTTGCGCCTAACGTTGGCAACACGACGGGTAGAAATAGCGGCATACCTAACGCGGCAAACGCAGCGATAAAGTGGCACAACAACACACTGTAGATGAGTTTGGTCATAATCGTTTAACGTACGCTTTTTTTGATGGCTTCTAAGTAGGCGCGCTGCGCTTCTTCGCTAGAAAGCAGTAAGAAGTTCGGGGCCGACAAACCATAGAACTTATTGATGTCACTCGCGCCGGAGGCTTCTTTCGAGAGCAAACTGCCAGAGCTCAACAAGTACTTGGCGTACAAATCAGGTGCCTCTTGCAGTAACTCGCGAGCCAGTTTTGTCTCTAACCCTTCGCCTTCCAATCGGTTGAGTTGCTCTGCAATGCTTTTGGCCACGATGGCGTAAAGCGATGCTGAAGAGGCAATGCCCTTCGCTGCCATGGCTTCTACAATCGCTGCGATATCCAATTGTAATGTGATGGTGGTAAACATCTGACCGAGCGCCAATTCATTGTCGACTTTGATGCGTTGATCGAGCAGTTCATCGCAATCCACTGGAAGTAGTTTTGCGCCGTGTTTTTGGGCAGCATGCTCTGTTGCAAAGTGGAAGCGCTCTGGCCAAATTCGCGCCGCGTCGTTGTCTTTCATCGCGAGCGTCATTTTGCCCTGTTGATCAAATGCAATGATGGCGTTTTGCTGGTTGGACTCCAATGCGATGCCATAACGAAGCCACAAGGTGAGGTGCACTTGGCATAATAGGTCGGCGTAATCTTGGAACCAAGCCAGCGTATCTTGTTGATAGTACTGCTCCGCCAAATGTTCTAAAAACAAGCGGTCGTCAGGCATTGGGCTTGCCAGTGCGGCAACCGGAACTAGCGCTTTGTCTTCGCAATGAATAAGTGGATACTCACGTACGATGTACGCAAAGGTCTTATCCTCGCCGACGTGTCCACCGTGTTTTTCGTTGCAATGGAACAAGCGACTGTTTAAATCGGCGTCCGTTTGTTCAAGGTGGCTGAGTAGGCGTTCAAACCAGTGGCCGTCATACAGTGTTGAAGGCTTGATTAAGCGAATATTTTTCGTGCCTAGCGATCGCATGATCAGCGGAACCTTGATGTGAATGTGCGGTGCCTCGTTGACGACCACAGTACGAACGGAAAGCGTCGGCGTCACGTCTAGATACGTTAAAGGCGCTTCTATCATACCTTCGGGTAAGGCTTCTAAAGATCGCAGGGTGAGCGGATGCGCAGGGAACAGTACGTGGCTCAGTGCAAAATCAGCAGGAAGCCCAACTTGCTCCATGGTTGGCCAGCAATCAGGTTGTTCGCTGGTTAATGTCACCAGTGATTTTTCAATCGCAATCCAATGCAGAGCAAAGCTTGGTGCAAACTCGGGCGCGTACTTAGCAAGGTCTTTATCGCTCAGACCAAACTTCGCCCGCGCAGTTGGATAGTACGGGTGGTCAAGGTAAGAAGCGATCTGGTCGGCTAGCAGCAGTTTTTGATGCCAAGAACCAAGCTCGGATATTGGTTGAGAAATGTGGTCTGCGTGATGATGAAACGCTTGGTCACACAGCGCTTTGTGTTTCTCTGCACATTCCAGTTCTTGAAGGTATCCCGCCAGCAACTCGTGAGAGCTCTCATGCGCCAGTGTCGTTAGTAGCGCAATCCACTCTTTGTAATGCTGTTGATGCTCGATTTGGCCATTTTTCTCCACCCACCAACCTGGTGGTGTTTCGTCATTGGCGTGACCGTAGCGCCAGTGCTGCATGTAATACGTTGGCGCAACAGGTAAATACAACGTGAAATCAGAGTTGGCAAATATCAGCCAGACTTGCTCGTCTTGAGGAACAATTACCCCTTTTGGCGCGTCTCTACTGAACTTGGCCTTCGACAAAATGCCAAACATGTCTTCGCGCAAGCAAGTGTCGATCAATCGTTGCGTTAGATACAAAGCGTTGTCATTCATGCTGCCACCTCACGAGTCGGAGCGAGATCGAAATTGCTAAGCGCGTTCTGCAGCGCTTGGTCGAGGTTTCGCCCTGATGGTGAGACAATCGAAATTCGGGCGAGATAATCCTTATTGGAATAACTCTGTTGGAAGTGTTCTCCAGCGGTTTTTAGTACCTGTTGCTGGGTGATGATATCGTCATCGTGTTGGATGAACGACGTCGAACCTCCGTCAATCACACCACTGTGTTCCGCAACTATGTAGTGCACGTGCGCTGACCCATGAATTTGGTAATCGCCGTCCAATCTTCGACCCAGATGCAGACCCAAAATCGTGCTAAACCAACCGAAGGGAGCGAGATTGTTGAGCAAGAATTCGCGGCCATCTCCAATACTGCGGTAGTTAATTTCCACCAGAACCGGGCCATTTTCCGTAATAATAAATTCGCTGTGGCAAACTCCAAAACCAACGCCGAACGCTTTCAGTTGAGCCAAGCAAGCTTCTCGGTGAGCAATGCCGTTTGGTCCGTTCCAGTCTGCGGCGGTTTCGATAAAGTAAGGCGGCTCAGAGAGCGACACATCAAAACCGCCCACGGCGATAAGTTGGTTACCGTCTCCTAAAGTTTCGAGCGTAACCAACGGTCCTTGAAGAAACTGCTCCACCAGAATGGCGGCGTTTGGGTGCTTTTGCCAAAACGCCTCGCAGTAAGCATCGAGCTCGCTTTGGGAGTCACAGCGCTGTACATCTAAACTTGCCACGCCTTCTTTGGGTTTTGCTACGACAGGGAAGGCCATGCCTAATGCCACATTCGAATGGCGATGCAGCAAACAGCTTTGTGTGTTGGGTAAGGATTTTTCATTTAACACTTGTCGAGTTAAGTGTTTGTTTTTGGCCTTTAACGTGACAGACCAATCTTTGGATGGGAGGCCAAAAAATTGCGCGCAGATGGCGGTGGAAGTTTGTAAGTGATCACTATTGCTGAAAATAGCGTCTGGCTTTAATTCATGCTCCGTGATGGTTTCGATGAGTTCTAATGGGTTGAAGACATCACATTCTAGAATGGTATCCGGATTAAAGTGACTATCATGACTCGCCAACTCTAAATGGCTGAGCTTATGGTCGGTGATAAGAACGACGTGAAGGTCCATCGCTTTAGCTGCAGGCACAAAGCCGTGAGTGACTGCATCGTTAACGACATGACTTACGATAATCATCGTAGATTTCATGAGCTTTCCTAATTTTCTAACATTTTCTTCTAACGTTGATAAAGTCGCTCACGGTCGTCTTCCAATGTGCCTCTCTCGAGACGGAGGGCAGAAGTTTTAGTATTTATTGTTATGATATTTGGTTTTTTTTGTTGTTAGTTGTGTTTTTAGGGTAAATAAATATAGAGCATAAAATTAATATTGCAAATAGAAATAATATTTGTTCTTATTTCCATCCGTTGGCTTTATAACAACTAAACGGAATTATGGAATGAATAAATTATTGACCCTGACCCCCTTGGCGGTCGCGATTGGTTCTTCATTAGTAGCACCAAGCGCAGTGGCTTCAGAAGAGACGAACTCAACCTCATCAGCAACTGAAACGATTCAAGTCTTCGGTCATCAGTACGAAGGTTATGCTGAACACATGCCTCAATCAGGCACCAAAACCGATGTGGAATGGCTTGATGTGCCACAAGCGGTATCCGTAGTAACGAAAACAGAAATGCAAGACCGAGGCGCGGTGCGTTTAGTGGATGCGCTAGATGGGGTAGCCGGGGTCAATAACACCTTGGGCGAAGGCAGCCGCGATCAGTTCATGATCCGTGGTTTTGATTCACTCAACGATATGTACCGTGATGGCTTGCGAGATGACGGTACGTTGCAGTCTTACCGCAGCTTAGCGAACGTTGAACGCGTTGAAATTGTGAAAGGCCCTGCGGGTGCTTTGTATGGCCGCGGTTCGGCTGGGGGCATCATCAACTTGGTGACGAAACGCGCTAACGGTGAGAATTTTACTCACGTAAACGGTAGTGTAGGCAGCAACAACCAGTATGTTGGTCAGGTCGACAGCTCAATGGCGTTTACAGATAAGGTCAACGGGCGTATTAACTTGGAATACCGTCAAGCCGACTCGTACGTTGATCATGTTGATTCAAACGATTTCTTCATTGCACCGACCATTCGTGTGTTACCAGCGGAAGGTCACACCATTGATATTGACGTGGAATACGCCCATCAAGAACTAGTGCCGTATCGTGGTGTGCCATCAAAAAATGGCAAGCCAGTTGATTTGCCAGTAAGCACTTACTTTGGCGGCACAAACGACTATCAGGAGTCAGACAGTCTCCGTATTGCGGTGGATTACGAATGGCGTCTGAATGATCAATGGGTATGGAACAACCGAGCGGCGTTCAACCATATCGAACTTGAGCAAAAAGGCACGCGTCAGGGCAAAGTGACGGGTAATGAAGTGTCTCAAACCGTCAACAACTTTGGTTACGATCCACGTACTACGACCACTTTACAATCTGAGTTGGTTTGGGAAACCAGGGACAATCAATTGATGGTGGGTGCAGATTTCAACCAGATCGATATCGACCTAACGTTGGCAAGTGACAAAACGCTTCCTCCGCAAAATATCTACGACCCAGTCGTTGGTCCAACGCCTGATCCGGGCTTTAAGCCATTTCGTGACAATACCACCACCACGACAGGTTTGTATGTGCAAGACGTCTATACGTGGGGTGACCTTTCTTTGATCGGTAACGTGCGTTACGACTCGATGGAACTCGAACAACAAAAAGCGGGCTCAGATAAGGAAAAATTGGATGATGACAAAGTCAGCTACCGTGCTGGTTTGGTATACCGCATCAATTCCGACACATCCGTATACGCCAGTTTAGCGCGCTCTTGGCAGTTACCGTACGCTGGTATCTACATCAATCCAAAATTGGCGGAATTCTTCCACACCGACTTAAAAGAGGTGGGTGCGAAAGCGTACCTTTTGGATAACGCATTAATGTTGAATGCGGCACTGTTCCAGATTGATCAAGAGCAACCACAAACTAACGTGGACGGCGATGTGATCGATAAAATTGAAGTGCGTCACCAAGGTATTGAATTAGAGGCTCGCGGTCAAATCACCAAACAGTGGGACATCTCTGTGGGTTACAGCTACTTAGATGCGGAAGACAAAGCCACAGGCAAAAAGCCTAACGATGTATCAGACCACTTGTTCTCTCTTTGGAGCACTTACCAATTGGATGACAACTGGCGTTTAGGCGGTGGTGTGAAGTACGTGGGCGACCGTTACGCAGGTAACGACGAAGCCGTCGCACTTGGCGATTACACAACGGTGGATTTGATGGCGGCGTACACCACTGGTCGTCACAAAATCCAAGCGAACGCTTACAACATTTTGGATGAGAAATACATTCTTGGCGCAACAAACGGCACGTCTGGCTTAAACCAGATTGGCTACGGCGCACCAGCCGAGTTCATGCTCAGCTACGGATATCAGTTCTAGGCTTTTTGTGCGTAGTTAGCGCCTGTTAGCCGATTTTTTCCTCATATTGAGGATGTTTAGCCCCGAGAGCCTACGGGATGTATTCTGCCCGAGGCTCAATTTCTCGCAAAGGAGATCTTAATGTCTTACCAGAATTTGGATGGTAAAGTGCGTGTACGTGCTGGTTTGTCTACCACTTACAGTGTGCTTGCGATTGCAATCGCTTCTGCCACATCCATGAGCGCGGTTGCCGCTCCTGCTAAAACAGAACAAACTACCGCGATGGAAACCGTCGTTGTCACTGGTAGCGTGATTGGTAAATCTGAAATTGAAGACGTCAAAGAGTACCCAGGTGCTCGTACCGTCATTACCCGCGATCAAATCGAGAAAACCGCCGCAGGCTCGATTGATAACGCGCTACAGCGCGTGCCGGGTATTAAAGTTCAGGATGAAAGCGGAACGGGCGTATTGCCCAACATTTCCGTACGTGGTTTGAAAGCAAGCCGTAGTGGTCATGCTCAGTTCTTGATGGATGGTGTACCGCTAACACTTGCGCCATATGGTCACACTGGTCAGTCTATCTTCCCAGCAACACTGTCGATGCTTGATCGTATTGACATTGTACGCGGTGGTGCTGCAGTACAGTACGGCCCAAACAACGTCGGTGGTGTGATCAACTTAGTGACCAAACCGATTCCACACACGTGGCAAACTGAAATCAGTAACCGCCTTACCGTGTTTGATGGCGGTGATGCGCCGCTGAATGATTTTTACCTACGCACGGGCGGCTGGTTAAGCGACACATTTGCACTACAGTTGGAAGGTAACTTCCTAAAAGGTGAAAGCTTCCGTGAACATTCCGATACGGACGTGAAGAACTTTCAAGCTAAAGCACAGTGGCTATTGAGTGACACTCAAGAGATTCAAGCATTCCTGCAACGTTACGATGCTGAAACGCAAATGCCGGGCGCACTTTCGCCACAAGACTACGAACAAGATCGTCACCAATCGAAACGTCCTTACGATGATTATGAAGGTAAGTCGACACGCTGGAGTGTTAAGTACATCCACGATTTGCCATTTGCCGACAGTGCCGAGCTAGAAGTGCTAACGTTTGGCCATAAGTCAGAGCGTCTTTTCAAGTGGGGCTTTAACAGCGCGGGTGGCCATTGGGCGGATCCGGCTCTGCCAGCGACGGACGTTCGTACCTCTCCACGTGAATTTACCGTGTATGGTATAGAGCCAAAAATGGCGATGTACTTTGGCGAAGGTAAATCCGTTACTCAAAACTGGATCGTGGGTACCCGTTATGTTAATGAAGACATTGACTACAAACTCACTCAGACTCCAATCGCCGGTGGTGCAACCAGCGTTCCGCGTGATTGGCATTTAGATACGGACGCGTTTGCTGGATACGTTAGCAACGAAATTGGTTTGTTCAATGATACATTGAAGGTAACGCCTGGGTTGCGTGTTGAGTCGGTTCGAATGACATTTACCGATCGTGGTAAAAAACAAACGGCAGACAACACCGTGACGGAATGGTTGCCAGGTTTGACGGTGGCATACAACTTAACTGAACAGTGGGTGACGTATGCGAACGCGCAAAAATCACTTCGTGCGCCACAAATTGCCTACATCCGAGGTTTGGGTGAAGAAGGTAGCGAACTGGCTTGGAACTACGAAGTCGGCGCGCGTTACACCCAAGATGCGACCAGCTTTAACGCTGCACTTTATCGCATCGACTTTGAAGATCAATTGCAATGGCAAAGCTCAACGCAGACCTTCGATAACATCGGAAAAACACTTCACCAAGGCATAGAGCTTTCTGCTCGTTACGTGCCTGAAGCACTACCTGCACTGAGTTTAGGCGCAAGCTACAACTATCTAGACGCTACGCTTGAAGAAGAAGGCACGAATAAAGGTAATCAACTGCCTTACACCTCTAAGCATCAGCTTGGTTGGGATGCAACCTACGCATTTTACGGCATGGACACCACGCTATCGGGCTTCTACTTTAGTGATTCGTATACCGATAACGCCAACACCAGTGCCGAAGATGCAACTGGCGCAACGGGTAAAGTACCATCTTACATGGTGTGGAATTTCAACTTGGGGACGGATTTATACAAAGACGACAAAGGCAAGTTACGCATGAATGTTGCGGTGAACAACTTGTTTGACGAGGAGTATTACTTCCGCGGGATTGATACAAGCCCAGTTGGTCGGTACCCAGCTCCGGGACGCTCTTACACACTGGATCTGAACTATCAGTTTTAAGCGTTTCGTTCACCGAGTTTGAAAAGAAAAGTCGCCAATTTACCTTGGCGACTTTGCCGATCTTAGGTAATGGAAAACTCTTAGCACTGGAAAAAAGCAAGATGAAAAATAAAAAACAATTTACGATCAAACACTTTTCAACCGTTTTGCTGATGCTACTGAGCTCAGCTTTGATGTCATTTAGCGCATTTTCTCAGGCGCGCAGCGTGCAAGATGAGCAAGGCACGTTTGAGCTAGAAGCGATACCTCAACGTATTGTGGTTTTAGAGTTTTCGTTTGTCGATGCATTAGCGGCAGTCGATGTCTCACCGGTAGGCGTCGCCGATGACAACGATGCCACACGAGTTATCCCTGCTGTTCGCGCTAAGATTGAACCTTGGCGATCGGTCGGCATGCGTTCACAACCGAGTTTAGAGGCGATTGCGGTGCTCAAGCCTGATTTGATCATTGCTGATGCAGAACGCCATCGCGCTATTTATCAGGATTTGCAGCGAATTGCGCCAACTTTGCTGTTAAAAAGCCGTGGTGAGACATATCAAGAAAATCTCGAATCCGCACACAAAATCGGCGTGGCAATTGGCAAACAAGCGAAAATGACACAACGAATTGAGCAGCACAAACAGACAATGGCGGAGTTCAAACAGCATTTTGCAACACAAGAAACCATTCAGTTTGGTGTGGTTTCTGACAAAGGGATGTGGCTGCATAGCCCGGTTTCTTACGCTGGGGGCGTTTTGAGTACGCTGGGCATCCAAAGCCCGCTGGCTCCATCTGAGCAAAAAGCGTATATCCCAACCAGTTTCGAACTTTTACTAAAAACCAACCCTGATTGGTTGTTAGTTGGACTTTACTCTCAACCAAATATTGTGGATGAGTGGCGCAAAAACCCATTATTTAAGCTGCTAACAGCTGCGAAAAAACAGCAACTTGTTGAGGTCTCTCCTGAACTGTGGTCGTTAAATCGCGGCATGTTGGCTGCGGAAGAAATTGCCCGCAATCTTGAAGCGTTATTGGAGCGCTCATGAGTGCGGCGATAAGCTCGGAAAGCGCGTCTTCGGTTAGCAAATCGCATTGGAAAGCGAGCTTGATTGTCTGTGCTATGGCGTTGTGTACGCTCTCAGGCTATGCAGCCTCAATGATTGGCTGGTCCAACTTTTCTTTGAGCGTTAATGATCTGACAAGCTATTGGTTTGCGTTTGATGAGGGTAATATGCTGCATCAAATCCTCGAGACGCTGCGTGCGCCTCGTACCTATGCTGGGTTACTAATTGGCGCTTCGCTTGCGGTATCTGGAGTGCTGATGCAAGGATTAACTCGTAACCCTTTGGCGTCGCCATCCATTCTCGGCATTAATGCTGGTGCGGCTTGTTTTATGGCCTTGGCGTCTATCGGCGTACCATTCTTTAGTCAATTGAACCCAATCATCAACGCAGTACTCGGCGCGCTACTAAGTGGTGGTGCGGTCATGTTGTTGGGCGGTTTTTTCTCCGCGCGTTCTCACCCATTGCGTTTAGTGCTAGCGGGCATTGCCATCAGTGCACTGCTGATAGGGTTAACTCGTGCGTCGGTAATTTTGGCGGATGACATGGCTTACAGCGTGTTGCATTGGTTAACGGGTTCACTCTCCGCGGTAGATTCTGAGCAGTGGCAGCAACTGTGGCCTTTTGCGACTTTAGGTTTGGTGCTCGCCATGGGCTTAGCGCGAAACTTAAATTTACTCGCGTTGGGGGACGAAGTTGCTGTTGGGCTAGGTGGTAACATTCGCCTTACGCGATTTATCAGTGGTTTATCGGTTGTGCTGTTGGCAGGAACTAGCGTAGCGATTGCTGGACCAATTGGCTTTGTCGGGTTGTTAGTGCCGCACTTGGTACGCCCGATTGTTGGTCACAACTATCACATTCTCATTCCGGTTTCCGCCTTGTGTGGCGCGGCATTAGTGACGTGGTCAGATGCTTTATCACGAGCGATTGCTTTTCCGGCTGAAACGCCAGTGGGCGTGATTACCGCGCTGTTGGGCACACCTTGCTTTATCGCGATTGCAATGAGGAAATCATCATGATGAATCAAACCAAACTGTTTGCATTAGTTGGATTGTTGCTGATTGCGTCTTCTCTCACGCTGTTTGTTGGCGCGGCGAACATGTCGGCTCAACAGGTTTTTGCATTGCTGTTTTCTTTCTCTGACTCGGACTTTGTGATTCACCAATATCGATTACCGAGAATGTTGCTCGCCATTGGCGTGGGCGCTGGGTTGGGGCTGTCAGGCGTTTTAGTTCAAGGCGTCATCCGTAATCCACTTGCCTCACCAGATTTAATGGGGATAAGCGCCGGAGCAGGACTGGCCGCTACCGCTTGTTTGGTGCTGTATCCGAATGCGCCAGTGGCAATGTTGCCGATGGTCGCCATGGCGGGAGGCTTGCTTGCTGCTGGCTTTATTGCTGTGCTGGCTTACTGGTCGAAACCAACACCAGCACGTTTGGCGCTGATTGGTGTTGCTGTCAGCGCATTTTTAGCCAGCGGTATCGATTTTCTTCTGATTGTGCACCCTATCGAAATCAACACGGCGATGGTATGGCTAACCGGCAGTTTGTGGGGACGAAATTGGCAACAAGTGCCGTTTATTTGGAGTGCTCTATTGCTGCTACTACCATTGGCGTTTTGGCTGGCTTGGCGGCTAGATGTTATGGGACTGGGAGAAGAAAGCGCCACTACACTTGGCACGAAACCAAGACAGATCCAAATTCTTGCGTTGATTGCTGCCGTGCTATTGGCGAGTATCAGTGTGTCTGTGGCAGGCACGATCAGCTTTGTTGGCCTGCTTGCGCCGCATCTTGCGCGTTTGCTGTTTGGCCACAACCACAAGTTGTTGATTCCAGCCGCTGCAACCCTTGGCGCTTTGTTGGTGATTTGCGCCGATGGTTTAGCGAGAGGCTTACAGCCACCAATTGAGCTACCAGCGGGAGTGCTGACATCTGTTATTGGCGCACCATATTTCATTTTTCTTTTGTATCGTTATAGAGGTTGGTAAGCATGTTACGAACGCAGAACTTATCCGTCGCGTACGGCAAACAGACCATCATTCCAGATCTCTCTTTGTCGATTCCTCAAGGTAAAATTACCGCGCTTGTTGGCCCAAATGGTTGCGGTAAATCGACACTATTAAAAACCTTGGTACGCATCAATAAACCCGCTTCTGGCCAAGTATTGTATGACGACAAACCTCTAAGCAACTACGGTGATAAACGCTTGGCGCGTTCGTTGTCTTTGCTGCCGCAGATTCTTGTCAGTCCTGAAGGTATTACAGTCAGAAAACTGGTCGAATATGGCCGCTCGCCTTATCTCTCTCATTGGGGCCGGTTAAGTCAACAAGACAAGACCTTAGTCGAGCAAGCAATGCAAGATACTGGCGTGATTGAGTTTGCTGACAAGCCAGTTGAATCGTTGTCTGGTGGCCAAAGACAAAGGGCGTGGATTGCGATGGTAATGGCGCAAGATACCGACGTAGTGATGCTTGATGAGCCAACCACTTACTTGGATCTCTCTCACCAAGTTGAGCTGATGAAACTCATGAGGCAGATGAACGACAAAGGCAAAACAGTGGTGGTAGTGCTGCACGATCTAAACCAAGCGTGCCGTTACTGCGATCATTTGGTGGTGTTGGAAAAAGGTCAGTTAGTCACGCAGGGAACACCGCAAGAGGTACTGACAGAAGGTATGTTGGCATCGGTGTTTGATTTACAAGCGAGAGTATTTAACGACCCAATCTCAGGCACGCCGATGTGTGTGGCGGTGTAGGTTTACGTCTTTCGAAAGCTATCTGCAATAAAAACGTCGATCCATAAAAACAAACCCCGCTAGTAACAAAGTCGCTAGCGGGGTTTGTTGTTTTTAAGAGCGTCCTTAATGTGGCGTTTAAGCCAGTTTAAACGTTGCCACTTTCGAGTTGAGATCCTCAGCTTGCGATTTCAGCTCAGCAGATTGATTCATCGATTCTTCGGCACCAACTACCAAGTGATCGGTCACATCTTTAATGGACGTGACGTTTTGCGTGATTTCATTGGTTACGTGCGTTTGCTCTTCGGCGGCTGTCGCAATTTGCGTTGCCATATCGCTGATCAGCGCAACGGCCGCGTTGATTTCATCCAGAGCCAGTGCTGCGCGATCAGCATCTTCCACCGAACCTTGCGCGAGCTGAGAGCTTGTATCCATGATAGTCACAGCGCGTTGTGTGGTTTGCTGCAAGGTCTCGATCGTCGAGCGAATTTCTTCGGTTGAGGTGTGTGTGCGTTGTGATAGCACGCGAACCTCGTCTGCAACAACGGCAAAACCGCGACCTTGTTCACCTGCACGCGCCGCTTCAATCGCCGCATTCAGAGCCAGTAAGTTGGTTTGCTCTGCGATGTCTCGAATCGTTGATAGCACGGTTGAGATGTCTTGCGCGTGCTGGTTGAGCTCACCGATGACAACGCTCGCTTGGTTGACTTCAGAAGACAAATTATTGATGGACGATTTGGAGTTGATCACCAACTCATGACCATTTTGTGTGCTTGCTGAAGAGTCTTGAGCGGCTTTAGCCGTCTGCTCTGCATGTGCGGCAATCTCTTGCGTTGCCGATGCCATTTCGGTCACAGCGGTCGCCACCATAGTGATTTCTTGTTGCTGATGGTTCAGATCAGAAACCGACTGATTCGCGCGAGTCGTGCTCAGTTCTGATTGCTGGCTTAGTTCTTCCGCTTGGTGACGAATATGACCAATAAGCTGCTGTAAACTTTCAACAAACTGGTTGAAGTTTTCAGCCAGTTCACCAACTTCGTCACGGTTTTCTACTTTGATGCGTTGAGTCAGATCGCCGCTACCGTTGGCGATTTGCGCAAGCGCATTCGAAACATTGTAGAGCGGACGGAACAAGATGTTACATAGCAGGTTAAACAAAGCCACACAGATAACGACGACGATAGTGGTTGCGATGATTTGATCCCAAACTGCATCGTAAAGTGGGGCAACCAACGAGTTTTGATCTAACACTGTGACCGTTGTGAGTTTGGTACCCTCTATGTGGCGCGCGTAAATCACATATTCGATGCCGTTAATAGAGACGCGACGTTCTGTACCTGAACGTGCGGCTGACGTAATGTCGTTGTTGTTGAGGCCTAGCTTGCTAACCGGTTGATTCAGCAGTTTACCGTTGTTATGAGTGAAAATATTGCCCTGTTCATTGGCAATAAACATATAACCTTCACCCGGTAGGATCACTTGGTTGAGGCTGTTCAGGATATCACCGATCTCTACGTCAGCACCCAGAACGACGGTTTGACCATGCAATTGCAGGGCTTTACCGAGCGACACCACATTCGCACCAGTTGCAGCAGCAACGGTCGGATTATCCATAAAGACTTTCGATGGATTGGCAATGGCGTTGGTGTACCAGCCCCACTTGCGAGGATCATTATTACCTGGTGGCAAAACCACCCCATTAGCGTTGTCTTGTGACCCGTCCGGGTAAGCGAGGAAAACGTTATCGAACGCGCCAGAGTCTCGGACTTGTTTCAAATGTGTAACCAGAGAACGTTTCTCTGAATCAGAAGAGAGTGAAGTCAGTGCGCGCTCTTTAGAGAGTAGCCAGTCCTTTACGTATTGATTGTAAGATGCGCTAGTGCTTTCTAGTCGCTGTGCGACTTCGACATCGAGCCTATTTAATGAATCTCGAAAAGACAGCCCCTCTACCAGCACTCCCCCTAGAATGATGGCGGCACTGGCAGAGATTGCCAGTTTGTTTTTTAATGATAGATTTTTGAACATAAAGCGAATAATAGATCTTTGAATAATAGTTGTTGTGTTTTTATTCTCATCAGTGCTCTCTGCGCTGTTGAATATGCAGCAGAAAGTCAGATTCGAATCTGTTCAATAATTATATTTTATTGCTCAAAATAAATACTGACTCCATGTCGCGAATTTGAGTTTTACATCAAATAAGCAAAAGCATTTGGGACGATATTATTTATGTATTTGTAAAGTAAGGATTTGTCGATTTTTGTAAATGAGAATTCATTTCAATAAATGGTGATCTTTATCACATTTGCGTATTTGATAATCCATTAAAAATGTGAAGGTTATAGCACCGGATATATATTGATTAGCTTAATCATTGTTATGGGCAATCGTTATGCGCAGTATATTGTTAGTCCCCGCGTTATTAGTGTCAGGGTGTGCTCTGATACAACAGTCGACGCCGATTCAACCTGACGCCAACTGGCACGTGGACCAGTTATCGAACGGTATGAAATACCATCTTTATCCAACAGAAGACCAAGAAGTCTCGGTCCGTTTGGTGATGAATATCGGCTCATTCCAAGAAACATCCTCTCAAAAGGGTTACGCTCACTTTGTTGAGCATATGGCGTTTAATGGTAGTGAGCATTTTACCGGTAACGACGTTGTCAAACTTTTCGAGCAATCTGGTGGTAGCTTTGGCGCTGATATCAACGCTTTTACCAGTTATCAGCAAACGTCTTACCAACTTGACCTTGCGAATAATACGAAGCTAGAAGATGCCCTGAAGTGGATGAGAGATATCGGTAACGGGCTTGAGTTTGCTCCTGAGCAAGTAGAGAAAGAAAAAGGGGTGATTCTCGGTGAATGGCGACGTGCTAATCCGGATGATAAGTCCTTTTCTATGCATGCTTACCAAGCCTCGATTGAAGGCACTATATATGGTGAGCATGACCCAATTGGTACTCGCGAAGCGATTCAAAATGCTTCCTCAAGTAAGTTAAAGGCGTTTTACGACAAATGGTACCAGCCACAAAATGCCGAGTTGATTGTGACTGGTAATATCGACGTAGATTCACTGTCCAAGATTATCAAAAGCAAGTTCTCGAACTGGGAAAGTACCTCGGATACGGTAATAGAGAAGCGCCGTATCCGAGTGAACAACGAAAACAGAATCTTGCCAAGTAACACGATGGAATCACCCAGTCTTCATTTAGTGATTGAGCGTGGTCTAAGTGGCGGCACGACGATTGAGCAACAACATGAAGTGTGGCGTGATGAAGTCGCAACACAACTCATTCAACAGCGTTTGATCCGTGTACTCAGTGATGCCGCTGAACCTTTTCAATACGCTTATGCAGAGCCCTATTACTCTAACTATCAGCGTATGATGTCGGCAGGGATTTCGTTTGCACCAGATCGCCGCGAACAAATGCACCAGACTTTCATTCGTACCTTGGCGTCGTTGAGAGATTATGGTGCGACTCAATCCGAGTTAGATAGCGTTATGTCAAATTGGCAAGGTGAACTTGCAAATATTGATTCAGATTGGAGTCAGCGTAAGCCAAACAGTTACGCAGAAGCACGTGTTTTTCAAATTGGACAAGACAGTGTCAGCCAATCAAAAGAGAATTATGCCCAGAGTTTGGCAGAATTCATCAACAACGAGAATTTAGAGAGCATTAACACACAATTGGCGGCTTTGTTATCTCAGCAGCCAAGCTTTTTTATTGGTTTGGGGAAAAGCGAAACGTCAGAACAGTTCAATGGTGTATTTGCCGCTCTAAACAGTGCCTATCTTCAAACTGGCGAAAAACCGTTAGAGATGTATGACAAAGTGGATGGATTCTTAAAGCCTACCCAGGAAGGCAGCATCACGAGCATGCGTCAGGAAGCGGGTGGTTTTCAAGTCTATACGCTATCAAACGGTGTCGAAGTGTGGTTCCAAAAAGATACTAAAGCGGGTGGTCGAGCGTATATTTACTATGCGAGCCAAGGTGGTAAAGCCGCTGTTGATCCGACGTTGTATGCCGCTTATGAAATCGCAGCAACAACGGCAATACGCAGTGGGTTAGGGGCATTTTCTGGTTCAGAGCTAGATAGCTACTTACGCAAAAACAACATTGCGCTTGGCGCGATGCTTGATGCGACCAGTCACGGAGCGCAAATTACGGCGCAAAATACGCACCTAACTGATGCTTTGAATGGACTATACAACCTAGCGACGGAGATTAAAGTCGACGAGCGCCAGATGGCAGCAGCGAAGCAAGAGTTTAAACAGCAGAGCGGCGCTTTTTTTGAATCACCGATGGGAAAACTGATTCAAAAAGCAAACGGCAATTCTTATTTGCCGGGTAGTCGTCATCGTATAGTGTCCAGTGATGATGTTGAACAAGTGACTTCCGAGCAGATACTAGCGGTGCATGAGCAACTTTTCAAAACCAATGATGGTTTTAAGATGGTTATTGTTGCAAACGTAGAGCCGGAAGAAATTACACCACTTTTGCGTAAATATGTGGCCTCTATCGAAATGAAACCGAGTCGTTCGATTGATTATCACGTTGCGTTTAACCCGGAAGTGCCGGAGCGAACTGTGGTTGCGGATGGGCATGAACCTTCATCGTTGTATGTAATGCGTTTGACTAATACGAGCGATTACCAACGTACGGCAAGAGACACGGTTATCGAAGATATTTTGCAACGTATTAGTAATGCACGTGTTTTGGATATTGTGCGAGAAGAGTCTAGCCTTGATTACAGCCCGAGCATTTACACCATGACACAAGATCGCGAACCCATCTCTGATTGGCTCTTGGAGTCTCAAGTTGAGCCCGAAGACGTGGCACTTTTAGAGAGTAAACTAGGCAAAGTGTTTGATGGTTTAGCGTCAAATATTACCCAAAAAGAAGTGGATACGGCCGCGAAACAACTGGCAGTCGCGATGCAAGGATTGGATGACAACCCAGCACAGAGATCATGGGCATATACTCGTTATTTGGTGCATGATTACGGCGTCGATGTGTTGCTTGACGTTGAGAAAGTGGCTAAGAGTGTGACGTTAGATGAAGTGAAAGCGCATGCAAAATCAGCTTTTGGTCCACAAGCAAAACGCTCGGTGATGGTTTTAAATCCGGCCGAATAATCACGTAGTTTCTGACGAAAATCGTGGCAATAGTAATAAAAAAGACGGCGTGAAAGCCGTCTTTTTTAAGCACTTTAATCAGAGCGTTTTATGCTGATTTACGCGCAAGTCGCTTTTCATTGTTGGTGTTGTTTTCTTTTGTGTTCGCACTGTCTTGAGCCTTACCCTTTAACGTTACCACTTCCTTTTCAGGTAATTCGGCTGCTTCACCAAAGAATTTGCCACCAGGTTCAATGCTGAGGTTATTGCTCCAGATCCTACCGCTTACGCGTCCCTTGGCAAGCACTTGAATGTGTTCTGCGTGACAGTTTCCGTCCATCATGCCGTTAATGATCAGCTGTTTAGCGTAGATTTCACCGTTTACTCGCCCGCTTTCTGCGACAACGAGAGTGCCTTCCACGTTAATTTGACCATCGACGATGCCATCAATCTGGACATCGTTTTCTACTTTGAGTTCTCCGCTAAGAGAACAGCCTTTGGCGATGAGAGTTGAAGCTGCTGAGCTACTCGTTGTTCCACTGTTTTGATTAAAGATTCCCATCGTATTCTTCGCTCCTTAGTAAAAATGTCTTCGAAATCATTAAGGCTCCAATCGACAAATGGTTTCGGATTCAGTGCTCGCCCAACAAATCGCACCTCGTAATGCAGGTGAGGGCCAGAAGAGAGCCCACTGTTGCCGGAAATTGCAATCAGCTGCCCTTTTTTGACGAACTGACCACTTTTTACTTTGAACGCTTTCAAGTGCGAATAAGAACTCGAAAAACCGAAAGAATGTTGCAGCCTGAGGAAGTTACCAGAGCCTTTATTACTGCGGCGGGTGACTTCCACTACCCCATCGGCAGGGGCATAAATTTTGGTGCCGATATTTACGGCAAAATCGAGCCCACGATGCATCTTGGCAACTTTTGTCACCGGATGGATACGCTTACCGAATCCGGAAGATAGTCGTACGTTGCCGACTGGAGAGCCACTTGGTATTTGGTTTAATAACACCATGCGAACGTTTGAGGTTATCGCTGCTGCATCGAGCCTAGCATCCAAGTTATTTGTCGAGGTATGTTCTCCAACCCCAAGCACTTTCTCTAATTCACCCAAACGTTCCGAAACAAGTTGTACCCGTTCTTCACGTTCTGAAAGGTCATTTTCTAGCTCTGATTTAAGTGTTTTCAGTGTGCTGAGCTCTTCACCCATGGTGCGTGAATGCTCTGTCAATTCAGCTTGTTTTAACGCTGCATTATCAACGCGAGTGTACAAGTGATGAATTAAGATTACGGTCGCGGCCAGAGCAACCACAAAAAAAACGAAAAACGTTTTTATGTTGCGTTGCATCCTTTTACTGAAGTACCAATGTCTTGAGCCATTGATAGTTGATATAGAGATCGTCAACTGGTCTTTCATCGTCTTCTATTGCTCGTATTTGGTATACGTCTCGTCACTGAGTTAGTAGGAATGTAAGGAAAACGAGTAGGGACCGCCAGAGGCAAATTGGAAAGAAGTGTCAGGTCGTGAGGCGTTTTCAGATATTAGATAAAAGACTCAATAAAGATTTAATATTCTGCTGATTTTGGTCGTAATTACTCCAAATCGCTTCATTTAACTGAATATTATGATTTTTAAGGCGGTTATCCGAGAAATTGGATTGTGAATATTGCCAATAGCATCCGCACGCAATTCAACTTACTTCACGGTTTGCCTTATAAATGTTGGATAATTTATCAAACCGACATTCATTACATCGATAACTTGTTTATGATAGCGGTTGATATAAAGCACTATTCATTGGCTTTAAACCTAAGCGTTACATTTCGTTTAGGAACACATAACTATGACAACGGAGTTGGTCGTGAAAAAACTACTATTGGCTACAGCAGTGGTCGCAGCAGCAGGGGGCGCTGGCTACCTGTACCAAAACAATACTACCGCGAGTGATGCAGGCTCACTGTTAACGCAAGTTCCTGCAGATTCACTTATGGTGACGTATCAGACAGAACCTTTTAACCATTATAAATACATGAACGCATTCGGTACGGCGAATCAAGGCTCGATTGCAGAACTTTTTGCCGATGAACCACTGTCTCCACAACAGCAGTTTGCAGTTAACTTATTCGATGGATACCTAGAGAGTGCTGCGTCGCCAGAAACATTAAAAGCTTATTTGGGCACCGGGGAAAACATTAATCCTGTGTTGTACACAATTGGTATGGTACCCGTGTACAAAGTGGATATTGAAGACCCTGCCGCGTTATGGAAAACACTGGATCATGAAGAGCAGATGAGCGGCGCTAAGCATGAGTTGGTTAAGCTTGGTGACGTCGAGTATCGTCGTTACGAGATGACTGATTCAATTGACCCGCAGGACGGTATTGGCTTGGTTGTAGCCGTGGTTGATAACGTGCTTACGTTAACGGTTGATGTTCCGCAACTGGGCGTTCAAAACCCGATTAAAATGGCATTAGGGCTTGAAGCACCAAGTCAAAATATTGCTGACAGTGGACGTCTTGAGGCGTTGCAAGCCAAATACGGTGAAAACAACAACTCTTTTGGTTACTTTGATCATCGCGAAGTGATTAAAGGTTTGACGACGAAAGATGGCAATATGTTTGCTCGTCAAATCAGCACGTTGGATGCAATAGATCCTGAACCAACGATTGAGGAAATGCGTTCACCAGCCTGCCATACTGAGCTTACTCAAGTTGCAGAAAACTGGCCTCAGTCCGTCGCGTTTGCAGAATACAAGATGAAAGGCGATCAGGCGTTCATTAAAGGTTCTTTTGTTGTTGAGTCCAACAATAAAGTGATTCTAGATGCGCTCAAGTCGATTCGTGGTGTATTGGCAGAGTCTAAAAGTGATAAGAGTTTCTTTAGTATGGCGCTTGGTTTAGACATTAATACGCTAGCGCCATCGATTGGTCAGATTTGGGCTGACTTGACCCAGCCTCAATACCAATGCTCTTTATTGACACAAATGCAGCAAGAGATGGGCGGCCAGAATCCAGCAGCCGCTGTAAGCATGGGGTCAGGCATGGTTAACGGCCTTAAAGGGTTAAGCCTGCAAATGTTTGATATCAAAGTAGATACTAATGCTCAGCATGGTGAAGTATTTAGCCAGCTAGATGGTATGTTGTCTCTTTCTGCCAATGATCCAATGATGCTTATTCAAACTGCGCAAATGTTCGTTCCTGAACTTGCTCAATTGCAAATTCAACCGGATAACCAACCTGTTAATGTCAGTGAGCTATTAGAAATGCATACTGGCATGAAGGTGGACGTGTTTGCTCGTCTAAACGAAAACCATTTCACCCTTTACAGTGGTGATAGTGCTGCGGAAGCAAGCAAAGAAGTGATGGCGCAATCACTTTCTCCAAATGGCTTGTTCAGCTTTGATTTTGATTCAGAGCGTATTTTGGAAGTGCTAGAGAGTGCGTCGTCAATCACAGGGGAGCCGGTTCCGGATGATGTTGTCAAAAGCTTACAAGGCGAGCTTGTTGGTGGTATGACGATGGACGTGACAGACCAAGGTATTGGTTTTGAGTTTGATTACCGCGGTGCAACTAAACCTGTAACGGTTGCACAGCAGTAACACATTGCGTAGAAAAAGGCGGCATATGCCGCCTTTTGTTATTATGTACCGCATTAAAAAGCGAGTGGGAAGAGCGACGCTTACTCATCTATTTGAGGATGAGAGTATTGCTGATATTCAGGTAACTCTTTTCTTAAGTTACTAAATGTCGCCCATGCACTTTCTTTTGAAAGTTTGTTGATCAGCCAGTTTGGCAATAGACCTCCGGGGTCAGCAAACGCCTTGTATTCCACGAGTGTTGTATCGTTTGTGAGTTTTTGTAACTCCCAAGTCGCATCAACCGAGCGAATTCGAACATAACCATTTTGTTCAGCAATATATGAGTCAGGTGCGCTTTTGATTTCTATCGTGAATCCCAGCTCATCGACCCAGTACTTTGAGTAGGTGACCATATCCCGATTTTTGGCAGGCCATGGTGCTTTAAACTGGGTGTAAACGATGTTCTCGGTGGCCGATATTTGATTTAAAACCCGGCTATGACTGGCATTGTCAATCCAGTTCGGGATATTGTCACTGTCTTCCAGTAGCGTTAAAAATGCACCATAGCTGGTGGGTGTGAACATCCGGGCACGGATCTCAACTAAACCGTCACTATGTTCTCGGGAGTAAATTGTGATTCCATTCTTGTCACTCTCGAACTGCCAGTTCTCGTTGGCGCTCGCATCAGTGCCAGCGGATATCAATGTGGCGAGTGTTAAGGCGCCCATTCTTAAATGCAACATCATGTTAGTATCCACCAACTTTTCCTAAATTTAAGTTTATACGATTTGTCGTAACTATAAGGACAATAGTATGTTTTTTGTTATCGTTCTGAAGGTTGCTCTGCACTGAAGCCACGTTGAATGTTGGTGAAGGTAAGCGATGCAAATATTACGATAACGATCGCTAGATGCCATGCTTGACTCAATCCAAGCTGCACCAGAGTTAAGCTGACCAATGAGGAGACGACCATTTGTCCACCACCAGACATTGCCGCTGCGGCACCTGCTTGCTTTTTATAAGGTTGCATTACCATCGCTTGTGCACAAGGTAGGGCAATACCATTACCCAAGATCATTAATAGCTGTCCTAGCATCAGAAATAGAGGCTCAACAGGACAGAAAAATAACCATATTGCGGCAGCGAGGTGAAGAAATGGGGTGCAGAGCAGCATTTTTTTATTGCCAATAATTGGCCTTACTCGGTTACAAATCGTGGTACCACATAACATACCCAAAGCGGGAATGAGCGCCCACATCGCGTATTGAGCGGAGGTCATGCCAATTTGATCTTGCATGATAAATGGCATCACAGAGACTGTCGTAATCATTAAGCTGAAGTTTAACCAACTGATACTGGCGAAACTCATAAAGTAACGAGACGTAAGTAAGCTCTTGTATTGGAGTAACATTTTTCGGGGTGACGGAATGACAGAACGTTTTGTGATGGTTTCTGTGAACTTAAAGGCGATGATTACCCAGGCCAGCGAGACATAGCCCAATAGAGAAATAAACACCATACTCCAACCGAAGTGGAAGTTGATAAAGCCGCCAATTACAGGTGCAATAAGTGGCGTGATTGAAGCCGCCATGGCGATGTAAGACATTGCCACAGGGAGTTCATCCCCGCTAAATCTATCTCGAGTCGACGCCCTAGCGAGTACCGCGCAGCATCCTGTACCTAACCCTTGTAAAAAGCGCCCCATCACCATCCCTGTAAATGTGTCACTGAAGAAAATAATCATCAGCAGACCAGACATCGCGATGAGTAAACCGGTAAGTAATACTCTTTTTCGTCCTAAAGCATCTGACACTGGCCCGTATATAAATTGAGAGGGGCCAAAGCCGAGCAAATAAATACTCACAAGTAGTTGAGCTTGGTCGAGGGAGATGGAAAAGTCTTTTGCTATCCATGGCAAAGAGGGCATAACTAGCCCCATGCTCAACTGGCCAACGCTAATAACAAGACAGGCGAGTATTATAGTATGAAAGTTGATTGGGCGACTCATGACTGGTCTCCATTCAAACAACCTTTTTGGCGTCGTGAGCTTAAGCCGCCTTCGTCATCCACTCCATTTAGCTTTGCTTTGACCCGCTTCACAGTGGATAGACTGACTTCGCATTGCTCTGCTACGTTTTGCAATGTGTAGCCTTCTAGCAGCAATGTTGCGATCTGTTGGTGTTTGGTTTTGTTTGCGGGGCGGCCGCGAAACTTCTGTTTCCATAATTCTGGCTGCTCTTTAATGGCCTGTCGCCCTTGCTCTGCGGCAAACAGGCGATGTTCAGTCTGCACTTTCCCATATCCAGATAACACTGTGAGTAGTGTTTGAGTTTGAACAGAACCTGGCTCAAAAGTTAGTGATTCACATACGGTTTTCAATGTTACCCCTTTATCGAGTAGCATTTTTATCGTGTTCAATGCTTGACTAAAGTCGCGACCAAATGCGGTCAGCCACCAGAGCACAATCGTATCCCCAGCTCTGACGGAATCGAGCAGTTGTAAGAATGCCTCTCTCTCGGTTGGAGGCATGCAACCACGAACCTTATCCTCAAAATGCTGAGCTTCGGGCGCAAAAGCTTTTAGAGTATTAAGGTGCTCTTGGTAAGCTCGATTTTTTGGCGAATAACGAGTGTAAAGATACGTGGTCATAAGGATTATGAGCCTTTTTTTGTTTGGTTCATATAGTGTAATGGCTCATAAATATACATGGGTTCATTAATGCTTACAACACTAAATGAGCCGTTTGGGAGTCAGAGGCAAATAAAAAAGCCAACCGAATGGCTGGCTATAGCTATTTAAGCTTTTGTTGTCTGTCGCTCGATTAACTTCACTGGCACCATCATTTTTACTAGGCTGCCGTTTTTCGTATTAATTTGATCAACAATGATCTTCACGCACTCGCGAGCGAGGCGACGGAAATCCTGGCGGAATGTGGTTAGTTGATAGCTCAACCATTCAGTCTGAGGAATATTATCAAAGCCAATGACTTGTAAGTCCTGAGGAATGCTCAACCCGCATTCTATACGAGCGATATCCATGACCGCCATCGCAAGGTTATCGGTTGCACAGAACACTGCTTCAGGCCGATTTTTGTCTGCCAGTATGGCACGGACTTTATCAAGTGAGCTCGCGTAGTCATAGCTGGCTTCAATGATGCGTGGCGTCTTGCCGGTTAGGTCTTCAAATTCAGAGCAGAAGCCGCTTTGGCGTTCGTCATTCGTAAAGGTTGGCACTTCTCCCGTCAAATAAACCGCGTTCTTCACGCCACTTTTGTGCAGAAGTTGCGCGGCTTGTTGGCCTGCTTCGTAGTTGTCACTGATAACGTAGCTACTCCTAGTACCTTCAACAACTCGTGCGTATTGAACAATTGGGATATTAAACTCTTCACATTCTTCATAAAGGGACTTATTGAAGGTTGCGGAAGCAGCAATGACACCATCGACGCGATACTGGAAGATATTTGGGATTGAGTGGCCCTCTTCTTCATCCACTTGCCATGGAATCAATACGGCAGAATAACCTTTTTTCTGTAACTCACTGGAAATTAACTGCAGTGTTTTCATATGGATAGGGTAATCCGCATCAGGAAACACCAAACCTATCAATTTCGATTCGTTTGTGGTCAGGCTACGTGCAAAGGCGTTAGGGCGGTAGTTAAGGGCTTTAGCCGCTTCAAAGACTTTTTGCTTGGTCTTTTCGGATACTGAGCTACCCGGAACAAACACGCGCGATACAGTAGATTGAGAGACGCCTGCCATCTTTGCCACATCTTTTGATGTGACTACGTGTTTAATTGATTTCATGAATAAAACTTAGTTGCCAGTAATTGAGGTCATAAGACTAGCATAAATAGGTACGTATTCATAAATGTTCTGACGGGGTATCCTAAGTAGAATAATGGCTTTGGAGTGTTAAAAAGCAAAATGTGGGTTAACCCATTCGATTTGATTTGAGCTAGCACTAGATCTAGAGCGTAGATACTGTCCGTTTGTTGGACGTACAGTATCTACGTAAAGAACATTAATTTGCTTGTTTGACTGCAACTTTACGTTTCGGGGAGAGGAGTGAATACCCCATGTATCCGATGCAAGCGGTAGCGACAAGAATAGAGCAGCCACGCATAAAGTTAATCAGCATAGGAGCGTTGTCGGTAAACGCGTTGATCCCCCAAAGCATCACGATCGAGAATACAAACATCACTAGTAAGCCATAACATGGAGCATCGATTTTGCCGGGAACGACATACCAACCATCTTCCTTGATTGGTTTATTTAGACGAGCATATTCCGCTTGCTGGCCTTTCACTGTGTAAAGATGCATTTCATCTTGTTTACCCGTCAGGAGAAGGCTAGCAATGTAAGCGACAACGGCATTCACAAGGACGCCAATCACGCAATACCAAGGCCACGCAATATCGGTCGCAACGGCTACATACCAGATCACCAAGAAGCTAGCAGCAACGCCAATTAACAAGCCTTTTTCCGTAATGTGTTTTGAGTAGAAACCAAGGACGAACATACAGAAGCTCGCACCGACAAAGTAAGAGCCTGCCTTACTCAGCACTTCCAGTACCGAGCCTGTGCTGGTGGCAAACATGATCGCTGGAATGATGACCAAAATCGCCCACGCCACCGTGAAGAAACGCGATACCTTTAAGTAATGCTCTTCCGACTCGTTTTGCTTGTAGAAGCGTTTGTAAAAGTCAGCCACAGAAACGGTCGCCATTGAGTTAAATGCGGAATCGAGACTCGACATACTTGCCGCCAGAATCGCAGCGGCAATGATGCCCATCAAGCCTGGCATTCCATATTCACTCGCATAATGAAGAATGATGGTGTTGCCGTTTTCAAACTCTTTACCGTCGTAATAAGCGTTGAACAGGACGCCAAGCAAGATAAAGACAAAGTAAATAAAGAAGGCCACGTAACCCATCATCAACATTGCCTTTTTCGCATCGCCCATGTTTTTCGCGGCCATACAACGTTGTACCATCATCTGGTTACCGCCATACACGGTGGTGTGGAACATCGTCATTGCGATAACGCCGGCCCATACAGTCGTTACTTGGCTTAGGTCAAAACTTGTCTGTAGGGCATCGGTCATTCCTTTCGCTTTGAGTTCTGCCATGACCTCCGTCATTGGAGCAGGCATGCCATTCCAAACGGCTTCAATGATGATGAATGCGCCAATAAATAAGATTACTGCTTGAATCACATCGGTCCAAATGACAGCCGCGATACCGCCCATTACGGTGTAGATAAGGGCAATTGCAGTGACGATCATGATGCAGTACATCACGTCGATACCAGTAATGAACTCTAAAATCATTGCTGTCGCGTAGAGTACGGCTGCCGAGCTCAATGCTTGTTTGATAAGGAAGATAAACGACAAAGTCAGTCGTGAAGCCTTGCCGAAGCGTCGTTCTTGATACTCGTAGATAGAGGTTAAACCGTTGTTGTAGAAAAACGGCATAAACACAGCCACGATGAAGAAGATCACCAGCGGATAATTGAGGTGAATCGCGATAACCGACAGGCCTTCTTTGTAAGACCAAGCTGGCCCGCCAAGGAAAGACATGGCACTCACGTAAGTACAAACGACAGAAATACCGATCGCCCACCAAGGGATGCTCTTATCACCCAAGGCGAATTGGCTAGCCGAAGTGACTCGCTTTCCGATTACTGCACCCAGTACTAGCGTGAGGGCGATGTATCCCCCAAGGATGCTCCAGTTAAGTGCGCCAAACTCATGCATAATTAGGTCCTTCTAACTGTTCTTTCATTTGTGCAAACACGTCATAGCCAAGTTGCAGCAGGATATGAACGATGTCGATCGCCACCCAGTTTTCTTTCAGTAAATCTCCTTCGCGTCGCCAAATGTCCATAACGCGAAGTTCGATGTGTTTTCCGGTTGGGGCAAGACCGAGCCAGCCACTGTGACCAGTGTGAGTACCATGCATATGTGGCCAACCACCTGTGGATACGTAGTCATTTTTGGCCAAAAAATTGACCTCAATATCGACACTTCGATCTGGGAACGCAAACACAAATGGCGCTTGGTGCTGGTTACGGAAACCTTTGATACCGCGCGTCGTGCCAATACCTGCTGGGCCGTACCACATGAAGTCATTGTGCCAGTAGTTTTCTAAATCCATCGAGAAAAGATCTTGACCATCAAAACGACCCAAGCAAGACAGCATATCTTCAACCAGCTGGGCGCTCTTTTCACTTTCTCCCAAAGACACAACAGATTGTTGAATACCGTCAGAAGTCGCAGGAGAAGGAACCAAGCCATCGTGACCTAAGCTTTTACGAAGAGGGTTGCAGCCTGCTTGATTCATCGCGTCGATGAAGTCTGGGATCATGTAAGATTCGGTGATTTGGTCGTTCTCCACACACACCATTTCGGTGTAACGCAAGTAGAGTGTTTTCCCTGTTGCTGGGATGCCAAACAGTGGTTGTTCAAATGTACCGATAAAGTAGCCGGTAGAGTTGTACCAAGTGCGGCCTTCGTATTCGCCGTGCATCACAATTATTGGTCGGCGCTCGGCGTCAGGCAAAGCATTCACAAGTGGTGAGAGGAAAGATTCGTGGGTTGCATCTGGGCCATTAAGATCGTTCACAGGGTGCGCCACGCACCATTTTACGTCAGGGTTCAAAGTTTGCAGAGCGGCCTGTTTTTGCTCGATGTCTGCGGCTTTGAAGTAGTTCTGGTAGAACTGTTCGATGATGTTGAGTGACATGTTGCTTCCTTACTGTCTGTGATTTTAATAAATAGTGTTTAGTCAGCCGTTAGCCTTGTTGTAGCAGGATTTGCTTCCAGATTGCGGTCTCGTCAAACAAAGTGAATTCGCGACGAAGACCCCAAGGGCCAAACTCAGCGTGGCTGATCCCCATGATGTAAACCTCTTTTCCTGAAGGCTTACCAAACATCCCGTATCCCTCATGCTTACCGTGCAAAGACCATCGAATTGCCGCGCGTGGTGACATCATGTCGTCATCTCGGCCAATACGATGGTGAACGGTAAATTGAGCATTTGGGAAAGACGCACGAAGTGCCATCCAAAAATGATCGACTTCCGAGTGTGATAGGGCAGTTTGACCGCCACTGTATTCGCCGATGCAAGCGCGGTCGTACTCTTTCGGTACTATAGAGAACTCGGCATTCATAAGGCTTCTGAGAATTGCTTCGTATCGCTGACCATATTCGTTGTCGTTGCCTACGCCCAAATAAGGTCCAGGAATGTCGACTTCAGGTGTGAACGGAAATGGGCTTGATTCCACGCCACCTTCAAATTCGATTTGTTGGCGTGCAAATGCTTCTGACGTCATGCCCAGTTGTTTCGCGATATCGGCTTGATCGCGAACCAACCATTCGTCATTGATTTGGTTATTGATGGCGTGGCAATCCGCGATGATACGGAAACGAAGTTTGCGGTTCGAGGCTTGCCCATAGAAGCCGTTGCCACTGTGTGTTGCAGTAGAGATGATTCGATGAGAAGAAAGCATGCCTTGTTCCGGGGTGCCTGACCAAATGACGTCTTCGCCATATAGCGTGCGATCGGGAAACTCGGCCAGTGTCGCCATTGTTGCACTGATCACCCCTTCGTTTCCTTGAACGATAGAGAGTGGAGTACGCACAACAATGTCGGGAGAGTAGTAGTGTTCTAAGGTGTTTACACCTCGGTCTTCCCAAATCTCTTTTGTGATACCAAGAATGTAGTCGGGAAAATCACGCCACTTTTCATCGAAGCCAACCATGGCCATAAATCACCTCCGTAATTGAATAATTATGTTTTGATTACGTATTCAAAATATATCATGTTGCCATTTTGTCAACGGATTGTTTTTCAATTGTTTAAATAGCGTGCTGATGATCAGATTTTTAACAATTGAGCGGAAAATAAACTAAAAAAGTACAGGAGAGATGGAAGCTATCTCTTATCGAGACGTGTTAATAAGAAAGGAGGTCAAAGTTTTTTGTATGAATTTCCTAATATCTTATTGTTTTTAATCGCTTAATTTATTTTTATCTGTTTGAATGGAAACAAATGATTAAGCCAAAACTGATAATCATGCAGATCAAGGCACCCAAATAGACTTTATCGCTAATATTCAGTTATTTTGGTGTCAATTATACTTATATCTTTCAAATTTTCCTTTTGCATACGAATGCTTAAGGGCTTTTTTATTAAATCGGAAGTAGATAAAGAATAAGCCACTAGAAAGGTGTTTATCTAGTGGCTATAACAGTCATAAGCGCTCTATGAGTGCAACGATCAGGATAAAAGCGCAGGTAACGATAGCGAGATGGCAGGGATGAAGGTAATCAACATCAAGGCCACTATCATTGCACCAATCCAACCCATGATGGCTTTAGAGAGCGACTCTATCGGTACTTTTCCTACCTGACTTGCCATAAACAGGTTAGCACCCAGAGGAGGCGTAACAAAGCCAATGGCTAAGTTCACGATCATCACGATACCAAAATGAACGGGGTCCATGCCGAGTGCTGACGTAATGGGTAACAGAATTGGTGTGAGAATAACAATCGCTGCCAGCGTTTCCATAAAGGTACCGACGAGCAACAACAGGACATTGATGCAAAGCAGTATCAGAAGTTTGTTTTCGGTAATCGATAGAATGAACTGAGCAATTTCAGTCGGCAGACGTTCTAGGGTCAATATGCGGCCAAACGTCACGGACGCACCCACAATGACGAGCACTGCGCCAACTAACAGTGACGACTCTAGAATGATTTTCACAACTTGCGCTGGTTTGAGCTCTTTATAAACAAACATGCCAAAGAATAAGCCATAGAGCACGCCAATCGCTGCGGATTCGGTAGGCGTGAAGATACCGGAATAGATACCGCCGAGAATGATTACGGGTAGTAGCATTGCCCAACTGGCTTCTTTTAGTGCATCAAGACGCTCTGACCAAGTGGCTTTGCGTTCGTTACCTGTGTAGCCCCGCATTTTTGAGACAATTAGACAATAGCCGATCAATACCATACCGACGACCAAGCCAGGAATGATGCCCGCCATGAACATCTTGGTGACCGAGACTTCAGCTGTGATCGCGTAGACGATCATCACCACAGAGGGTGGAATAATGACGCCAATTCCGCCGGAGGACGCGATTAAAGCACCTGCAAAGCTGCGGTCGTAGCCTTTCTTCACCATCGAAGGAATCATCGTCAAGCCGATAGCGGCAACAGTGGCAGACCCCGTACCAGAGATGGAAGCGAAGAACATGCACGCCACAATGGCGACGATGCCAAGCCCACCAGTAAAGTGGCCAAAGAAGACCTCCGCCACGTGTAATAATCGTTTTGAGATCCCTCCTTGGCTCATAAGGTTACCTGCCAAGGTAAATAGAACGACGGCGAGGAGAGGGAAGGAGTCGAGCCCTGTTACCATTCCTTGGACTAAAAACTCAATGTTAAGAAACGGCAGACTGAGTATCGCGACCATACTGGCTGCCGCCAGAGCAATACCGACCGGAACGCCAATGAGCAGAAGCAGACCAAAGCTGCCAAACAAAAGTGCAGACGTCATGCGTTAAACTCCAATAGTCGGTTAGAAGTACGGTACTTTGCTTTGATATGGCGATAGCGTTGGCGAGAAAAGCGAACTCGTTCATTGCTGGTGGAGCACGCGTTCACACGTTGATAAATGCTTGTCACTAGGCGCGCGCAGCTTAATAGTGCGCAAACTAAAACAGAGGCATACAAACACGCAATAGGAATTTCCATTGCGGGTGCAATCTGACCGAGTTGCAGGCTGCGATTGATCACCTTAAATCCAAACCAGGCGACAGTGGCACTAAAGGCAAGGTAGATAAGATCAGAAACAATCAAACTGAATTGCGTCCAATTGCCCGGAAGTTTATCGATGAACACACGAATGCGGATGTGTCGATCATCTCGGATACAATAGCTGATGCTCAGGTACATCGCCCATACGAATAAATAACGTGCCAGCTCTTCAGCCCACGCGATCGTTGCGTCAAATAGGCGTAGTGCGATTTGCAAGCACAGTAAAGTTGTCATCGTCGAGATCGCGATAACGATAAGGGTAGGTTCTAGGTATTTGTCTAGTAAGCGAAACCACTTCATGTTCACCTCCAAAACGAGAAAGCACGACCTGTTGCCAGATCGTGCAAAAGAGTGGGAGTTATAGGCGTTCTATCTCGGCAATCACGTTGTCAAACAAGTCTTCACCTGTCTTGCTACGCAGATCTTGGTACACGGCTGCATTCATTTTTTCTTTCATGATGCTGCGTACCTCGTCTGGGACGATGTTAACCGTCATGCCTTTTGCTTCGAGCTCTTTGATTACTTCTTGGTTTTGCTTAGCGGCGAGCTCACGCTGTTTTGCGATGGTTTCTTTGCTTACTTCACTGATCAGCGCTTGTTGTGCGGCCGGCAGTGAATCCCAAAACGATTTGTTCATGAACAACACGTAGTTGGTGTATATATGGTTAGTTAAAGAGAGGTACTTTTGTGCCTCGTAAAAACGTTCGGCATAAATAGAGTAGATAGCACTTTCTTGAGCGTTAATCAGGCCTTGTTGTAACGAGGTGAAAATTTCTCCCCAAGACAGAGGTGTTGGCGCAGTACCAATAGATTTCCACGCGCTTATTTGAGTGGGGTTAGATGCCGAGCGAATCTTTAGCCCTTTCAGGTCCTCAATACTATCAATTGGCTGTTTGTTGTTGGTCACGCTACGAAAGCCGACCTCCATAAAGCCAAGTCCATGAAAGCCTTTTGATTCCATAGCATTCAACAATGGTTGTCCGATCTTCTCACTGTCGAGCGCTTTGTGTGCTTGCTCTTCGCTATCAAAAAGGTAGAACACGTCGAGCACGTTAAACTCTGGGACGTAGGGAGAGAGTAAAACTGACGCACCAAACGTCATTTGTAAGTTGCCTTGCTGTACGAGTTCAGTCGTCTCACGCACATCGCCTAGTTGTCTCGCCGGATAGATTTCAACTTCTATCTCACCGTTTGAGCGAGCTTCCACTTCTTGTTCGAAATAGAGCATTGCTTTGTGTACGGGAGAGGTTTCTTGACTGTCATGAGCAAGACGAATAACACTGGTTGCAAACGTATTCATACTGCTAAATGCAAGCCCTAGTGCGGTAAGTGAAGTAAGGATTACTTTCTTCATCGTTCTTCCTTGTTTCTGGTATGACCTGCCATTGGCATTCGTCGGCAAGTCACACAACTTTTTATGTTTTTATAAACTAGTTGAGCAATTCATATCCATTTTGCATACGAATCCAAAATAAAACATTAAAGTAACAAGTCAATAACAAGATTGATGAATTGATGAGGAATTAAATAACGATTGGTGAAAATTTAATCGTGATCACAGAAAATGCCTTACTCGAAAGCAAGGCATTTTGTTTATGAAGAATGAATAAAAATGGATTTATTAAATGGTGCTACTACGTTCGATTAAGGTGCCTTGCTCGAAAAGGTATTCGCCAGTTGCATCCAGGTTGCCGTTGATTCGATTCATCAAATCTTCAACCGCTCGTTTAACAATTTTGTCGACTGGTTGAGCAATGGTGGTCAAATCATAGCTCGGCCATGCAGACATCGGAATGTTATCTACACCCATCACAGAGAAGTCTTGGGGGATCTTTGCTCCGGCTTGTCGCAAGCCATCCATCACACCCATGGCGAGGATGTCGTTTGCACAAAAAATTGCATCGGGTTTGCTAGTGTGCGACAAGATCGCTTTCGCCGCTTCTAAGCCTGCTTCAAAGCTGTACTTGGCTTGGATAAAGGTTGGTGACGGGGAGCCGAGTTCTTGCAATTTTGAAGAGAAACCTAGCCAACGCTCTTCACTGGTCATGGAGCCAGCATCGCCACTGATATAAGCACACTGTTTTGCGCCTTTCTGCGTTAAATACTCGGCTGCTTGTTGGCCCGCCAATCGGTTATCAATACCAGAGCTATTGGCATTAATACCCTCGGCGTAGCGGTTAATCAAGCTTAAATGAACGCCAAACTTTTCGCATTGGGCAAACGCGCGTGAGGTTAAACGGCTGGTGGCGATAACGAGTCCGTCCACTTGGTATTCAATGGCGCGTGAAATGGCGAGATCGAGGTCGTCCTTGTCGATAGGGCAAAGCACAACTTGTCCGCCTCGCTTTTGAATTTCGACAGCCAAAGCACGAGATTGCATGTCGTACATTGGGTTTGATTCGCTATCTAACGCAATCGCCACTAAGCCTGAACGATTCGAAATCAGACCTCGGGCGATGGCATTCGGTGTGTATCCGAGCTTAGCTGCGGCATCCATCACCATTTTGCGTTTCTTCTCGCTAATACTCGCAGTCGGGCTGAATGCTCTAGATACCGTCGATTGAGAGACGCCGAGCATCTTCGCGACGTCGATCGAAGTTACTTTCGCTTTAATGGTGATACTCCTTATTTAAGGCCATTGAACCTGCTCATACGTGCTGAGTGTATGGGCTAGGGGATTTCTGTGTCTAGAGCATTACATTGATAAGGCGTAAATATCAGAGAAAACTCAAGAATTCATCACATTTCTCTCTTGTTTGAAGCCATCAATGATCATTTTGTGTTCAGACCCAACACAAAAGAAGCTAACGCCGAGTTCACGCCATTCCCGAGCTTGTTGAGCCGTCGCGACAAACATGCCAACAGGTTTATTGGCGGCTCTGGCCGCTTCGATTACTCGCATACTTGCTTGTGCGACTTTCTCATCATGAACGCTATCAGCACCATAAGCGACAGTGAGATCAACTTGGCCAATGAAGAGCGCATCAATACCTTCAACATTGGCAATCGCTTCAACATTTTCGACCCCTTGAGGGTCTTCAATTTGTGCAATGACAATCGTATTCGCACGGCTGTCTTTTAAGTGTTCAACCATGGGCTTAGTGGCGTATTGCGCTGCTCGACTGGAACCAGCATACCCTCGGCCACCTTCTCCGTAATGGCAGATTTTCGCCAGTTGCGTCGCTTGCTCAGCAGTACAAACATGGGGAATTTGTACACCCGCCGCGCCACAGTCAAGCGCGTTCAAAATGGTTGAAGGAGCGCTGTCTTGTACTCGTACCACGCACGCGAGGCCATTCGCTCTGGCCGCCATGATGCACAGATCAAGCGAGGAACGATCGAAAGGTGCGTGCTCTGCATCCAGTACCACAAAAGGCAACTCTGCCAGTGCCAATACCTCGATAATGTGAGGATGAGGGGTTTTAACAAATGTACCTAATAGCGTTTCTTTAGTCAGACGTTGCTTAAAATTGCTCATAATTCTCTCCTTTGCAAAGGTATGCAAAAACTAACACGGTGAAATGTAAATGATGAGTAAAAATGATGTGATCTAAAACTCATTTTTGATTAAAAATTAAACTCAATCAAGGTCCTTATTACTTACTTTTATTTGTTTAAATTAATCAATACAAAGGCTTAAGGGTGGTTTTTTTGGTTTGTTGACTTAACTTGTCAAATGTTAATTAAGTGTTTAATCTGATTTTGCATTCGTATCCAAAAGCATAAAAATAACCGTTCGTCAGCCTCAATGTTCAAGGAGAAACCCAATGGCACGCATTTTAAAAAACGGAATCACTGAAGAAGCATCAGCATCAAACGACGCAAAAGTGCGTCAGATTGTTGAAAACATTCTTGCTGATATTGAATCGAAAGGTGATAGCGCTGTACGTGAGTTGTCTGAAAAGTTTGATAACTGGTCGCCGGAGCAATTCCGCCTGTCAGAAGAGCAAATCCAAGCCTGTGTGGATGCGCTTGATGAATCGACTCGTCATGATATCGAGTTCGCTCAGCAACAAGTTCGAAACTTTGCTCAAATTCAGCGTGACTCAATGAAAGACGTCGAAGTAGAAACCATGCCTGGTGTGGTACTGGGGCATAAAAATATTCCAGTCAACAGCGTGGGTTGTTACATCCCTGGCGGTAAATACCCATTGGTTGCATCCGCTCACATGAGTGTACTGACGGCGAAAGTCGCGGGCGTAAAACGTGTTATTGCTTGTGCGCCTCCGTTTAACGGCCAGCCGAACGTCGCGATTGTCGCTGCGATGGCAATGGCGGGTGCGGATGAAATCTACTGCTTCGGTGGTGTTCAGGCGGTAGGTGCAATGGCTCTTGGTACAGAGACTATTGCGCCAGTCGATATGATTGTAGGGCCGGGTAACGCATTTGTGGCAGAGGCAAAACGTCAGTTGTTTGGTCGCGTTGGTATCGATTTGTTTGCAGGGCCAACGGAAACCTTGGTCATTGCTGATGAGAAAGGCTGTGACCCGGAATTGGCAGCGGCAGACTTGCTTGGTCAGGCTGAGCATGGTTACAACTCTCCCGCTGTATTGTTGACCAATAGCGAAACATTTGCGCAAGAAACCATCAAAGAAATTGAACGTCAGTTAACCATTCTTCCAACGGCTGAAGTCGCGGGTAAAGCGTGGGCAGATTACGGACAAGTGATTGTGTGTGATAGCTACGAAGAAATGGTGGAAGTGGCAGACGATATTGCGTCTGAACACGTTCAAGTTATGACCGAAGATCCTAAATACTTCCTAGATAACATGACCAACTACGGTGCCTTGTTCCTAGGTCGTGAAACCAACGTTTCTTACGGCGATAAATGTATTGGTACCAACCATACACTGCCAACGAAGAAAGCGGCGCGATACACCGGTGGTCTTTGGGTAGGTAAATTTATCAAGACCTGTACTTACCAGCGTGTAACGGAAGCTGCGTCGCTAAAAGTCGGTGAGTACTGCTCTCGCTTGTGTGCACTCGAAGGTTTTGCTGGCCACAAAGAGCAAGCGGATATTCGTGTGCGCCGTTACAAAGGCAAAGTAGAAGAGGCGTAATATGTCGAAACTTGCCTTAGTCACAGGCGGCAGTGGCGGACTGGGTGCCGCCATTTGTCGCAAGCTGGCTCAATCTGGATATCGCGTAATTCTGACTTACAACAGTAATCAGAAAGCGGCCGAGGATGTGCTTTCTTCGCTGCCACGTAACGAGCATCTAGCATTCAAACTGAACGTGGCAGATTCTAGTGCGATTGAACAGCTTAAACATCAAGTCAGTGAAATAAGCGACAAGCTGGATTTGTTGGTCAACTGTGCGGGGATGACGAAATTCGTCGCGCACTCTGATTTGCAAAGCTTAGATGATCAACTGTTTGACCAAATTTTCCAAGTGAACGTCCGTGCGCCTTTTGCCATGGTTCGAGCGTTTGAGCCTTGGCTTAAGCAAGCCAATGGTTGTGTGGTGAACATTACTTCTATCGCGGCACAGACTGCGATGGGGAGCAACATTGCTTACTGTGCAAGTAAATCTGCCGCGGAGAACATGACCCGTTCTTTAGCTCGCGCTCTGTCTCCCGAGGTTCGCGTTTTGGCTGTTGCTCCAGGGCTTGTCGACACTGAGTTTGTCAAAGGCTTGGATGACGCATGGCGTAATCAACAAGAACAATCCACACCGCTTAAGCGTTTAGCCAATGATGAAGAAGTCGCTCAAGCCGTGTACGCCGCAGCAGAAGTTTTGACCTTCTCGACAGGCAATACCATCGCGGTTGATGGTGGGCGACCTTTAGGTCTGTAACACACTTTTGGTCTGTAACTAACTTTAGGCTTGTAACTAACAATTCAAAGGCTAGGTCCAAACAAGGACAACAAGGATTTACAATGACTCTACAATCTAAAATGAATAATAACCTGGTCCGCTACATGGAACTGATTCCGGGTACGAGTGCGTTTATTGATGCGCGCACGCCAGGCAGTGATCTCAAAGATAACTTTTGTATTATCGGTGCAGGGGTGGCAGAGAGCAGTCGTCAGCATGTTCATATTCGCGATACGGCGGGCTTTAATATTGGTGCTGCAGGCCAACCGCCGGGCATCAAAAATTCGTTACATTCTCATCGCACCGCTGAGCTTTTCTTGGTGTTCAAAGGTCAGTTCCGTTTTTATTGGGGGAACGATGGAGAGCATGAGGCGGTGTTGTCTCACGGTGACGTCATCTCGATTCCAACCAATCTCTTCCGTGGATTTGAAGTGGTTGGCCGCGATTACGGCTTTATGTTCTCGGTACTTGGCGGCGACGATTCAGGTGGCGGCGTTATTTGGCATCCAAACGTTATTAAAGACAGTCAAGGTTATGGTTTATACCTCAAAGCCGATGGCACACTCGTGGACACCATTAATGGCGACCCGGTGCCACAAGAATCAGAATTGATGCCGCTGCTTACCGAAGAAGAGCTCGCGACCTTCGATACCTACACCGCAGAAGAGATGATGCCATTTGTCGCTCTGCAAAAAGATTATCGTGAAATCAAAGGCGATTTCAGCGGAAGCAACGTGAAACAATACGCCTTAACGGGTCACCCTTTGGCGAGCTATGACTTCCAAGTAAAGAGTGAAGATGAAGTGAGCATCATGGCTTATGAGCTTTCTGAAGGTGGCTCGATTCCTCAACACTGCCGAGAAGAAAAACAAGTACTTATCAACTTTGATGGCGATACTGAAGTGGTCCTCACGCATCAAGGCGAACAAGCGAGTGTTGTTTTAACGCGCGGTGATGTGTTGAATGTTCCAGAAGGTGCGTCTTATTCACTGACGAACTTGCGTGGTAATAGTTTGACGTATTGTATTCTTGGGTCTGATCAACCAAAGCCGCTTGCAGGAGAATAAAATGACGCAACCCACCTCGTTAGTTTGGCTACCCGGACTACTTTGTGATGGCACATTGTTTGAGGATATTAACCGAGCGTTGCCAAGTTGGGTTGAGCCTTCATGCCCGACGCTGGCTTCATTGCCGTCAATGGAACAGCTGGCGCAGAGAGTGTTGCAAGACGCACCGCAGGAGTTTGTCTTGGGTGGCTTATCAATGGGTGGGATTCTTGCCTTTGAGGTGTACCGTCAAGCGCCAAACAGAGTCAAAGGCTTGATCCTCATGGATACCAATGCAGCAGATGAAAAGCCAGAGGTGACACAAAAGCGTGATGCACTGGTTAATCAGGCATTAAATGGTGAGTTTGAACGCATTACGCCTGACACTCTGATGCCTGTGCTGATTCATCCAAGCCGTTTGCAAGACAAAGCGTTAACTGAGCGTATAGAAGGCATGGCGGTCAATGTAGGTTTGGAGGCATTTGAAGCACATGCTAAAGCGTTAGCAACTCGCCCGGATGCTCGACCTTTATTGGCGGACATTCAAGCTCCTACGTTGGTGATAACAGGTAAAGAAGATAAGCTTTGTCCGCTAGACAATCATCTGCTCATGGAGAGATGCATCCCAAACGTCACGCTTCATGTTATCCCTGAGTGTGGGCATCTATCTACGCTTGAGCAGCCTTTAATTATTAGTGAAGTGATGACTACTTGGCTTCAAGATAACTTTGCTTTGTGTTGATAAGAACTTCATCACTCACCACCTTAAGGCTACTTGGGTATAGGTGGTGAGCGATGAGTATTATCAGAAGTAGTAGCGAATACCTGCCGCGAATTGATCATCACGGTTTTCGAATTTGCTGCCATCGTACTGATCTTTACCTAGGTCGAACTGGTATTCAGTCCAAACTAGGAATTTGTTCTTCTGGAAGTGGTATTCAAGACCAGGGATCAGCAAGTTACGCTCATAACCTTGTGTCTCGTCACCGCGATCTTCCATGTAGTTGTAGTTCAACGTTGGGCGTAGGCCGTTGTCGAAGTGGTAGTAAGTGTAGATTTCGCCACCTAGGGTATCGAACATTACGTCCGTACCGCCTTGGCTTACCGCTTCCCAGTTTTCGCCAACGTGGAAAGTCGCACCCGCGTAGAAGCCACCGTTGCTGTAGTTTGCGCCCAATAGCATGATGCGCATGTTGTCGCCGTTTTCTACGCCAACCACGCTTGCGTCTAGATCCGCAACTTCATTTTGATGGTAAGCCGCACCAAGTGTTACGCCATCAACGGGTTTGTAAGTGATAGACGCACCCATGCCGTTTTTCAGTGAGGCTGTCGCATTGCTTGCTAGAGCAACATCTTCACGCGTGGTTTGGTAAGTAAAGCCGTAGCTCACTTTGTCATTAATTGAATTACGGTACGTAATTGAGTTTTCTGCACGACCTGCACCTGATGCGATACCCCAGTCAGCTAGGTTGTAAACACCTGAGCCACGAGTACCGAATACACGACCTAAATCGGTGTACCATGCTACGTCGTAGAAGGTAGACCACTGCTTAGTACCCGCAGCAATCTTGCCGTATTTTTCGTGATCAACACCTGCGTATAGCAAGCGGTCGTAAATGTTGTCGCCGTTCGCGCCAGAGTTGTAGCCCCATTCCGCGTGACCGAAACCAGTCCAGCCGTTATCCAGACCCATTTGGCCTTTCAAACCGAAACGTGAGCTGCCGCTATTCCATTCGCCGTTGTCATCACCGCCACGGTCTTGGTAGCGAAGATCGAAACGGCCATCGATGGTTAAGCTGTCACCAGCGTCATTAACAAAAGTGTGTGCAGCAAAGGCTGAGCTAGAAGTAAGCGCTGCTAAAATCACTGCAGAAAGGGTCGACTTTTTCATCATCAATCTCATTATTCAGGGCGCAGAAAGCCACCGTGCGTTCATGCCCGTTGTGAATAAGGGTTCTATCTTGAGGTTGTGCCCCATCCTTGAGGCACGAGTTGGGAGCATGTCGCCTGAACCGAGAGGGGATTCAGGCAACATAAAGGCGGTTTGACAATCCGCCCCTAGGACTTCTTATAGAGAAGGGTTTAGGATCTGTTGAGTACGCTCGAACACGTCTAGACCTTGCTGTTTTAGCCAGTAAGGAAGGTCGATCAGTACCCAGTTCTCAGATAGCTTGTCGCCATCACGGTAGTAAACGTCAACCACTTGCATGTCTGCACGTACTTCACCACCTGTCATACCTAGGAAACCACCGATTGGCGTGTTAGATAGGTTTGGCCAGCCGAAGAAACAAGAGAAGTTACCTTCTGCGAAACGACATACGTGGCCGTTAAACTTCTTGTCTTTCAGGTTGTTACGGAACGGCAATTGGTGCTGCTGTTGGTAACGAGGAATTGTGTAAGACGCACCGATACCACATGGACCGTACCAGATCATGTCTTTAGACCAGCTCTTCTCAAGAACTTCTGGTGGGCAACCCATAGCGCCGCTGTCGTTCAGTGCAGATAGGTCATCAACCATCTTGTTCACTAGTGCTAGTGTTGCTACGCCTTCTTCTGGTGCTGCGTCTTCGAACAGTAGACCGTCGTGGTTACGAGGACCAGGGTATACGAAGTGCTTACCTGTTGATGGTGGTAGTGGGTAACAACCCGCTTGGTCCATCGCGCCTAGAAGGTCTAGGAATAGGCCAGTCTTAGTGATCTTGCCGTTTTCAACACAGTTAAATTCTGCGTAACGGATGTTCATGATTTTGCCAGTTGGGCGCATGCCTAGGTATTCAGCGTCGAATAGACCCATGAAGTGACCCATGCTCATTACCCAGATTTCACCTGATGTTACTTCGTTCTCACCACCGATGAAGATGTCTTGACGACGCTGCATGCGAGTCATTGATTTCATCAAAGGAGCCCAGAAAACGTCAGCCGCTGCTTGAGCGCCTTGTTGCTCACGGAATGGGTAAACACCACGCCATAGGTAATCTTCTGAAGTGTGTGCTTTTAGTACTTCTGCCACGTTCTCGTGAGTTGCGTTTTCCATTGCGCTGAAGTATTCACGTACAACGCGTTTCGCTTCTTGATATTTAGACATAATAAACTCTCTTATTTGCTGTCGAGTCGGCTTTGGGAACAGGACTCGAAATTAAGTTTTTTCATCCGGCCGGGGAGCCAGCCGGAGTTTTTGAAATTCAGTTACGCTTTTGCTGCTTCGGCTTTTTTGCTCTTATCGAACACGCCGCCTTTTAGTGTCTCTGGCAGTGATAGCCATAGAAGACCAGCAAGGATCCATACGATTGGTGAACCCCACATTGCGGTTTGTAGGTCGGTACGCTCTTGGATGAAGATAAGTACCATTGGTGCCCACATACCGAGGATACGACCACCGTGGAATAGCGCCGCGCCGTAGCTACGTAGGTGTGCTGGGAACAGTTCTGAGAAGTAACCACCCCATACCGCTGAAGAAGACAGGCCGAAGTTGTAAATCAGACCAAGTAGAGCCAGCATGTTTAGGCCGCCAATCACCATGTCGCCAGGTGCAACAAAGAAGATTGAAACCATGATGCCCGCTAGGATGAAGCCAAACGCGTTCACCTTACGACCGAATTTGTCAGCTACCCAACCCCAGAACCACGCACCAAACAGTGAACCAAATGCTGAGATAGAGAAGATGAGACCGATGGTTGCACCGTCGAACATACGTACATCACGTAGGTATGTGGTTACGAAGCCACCAAAGAATTGGAAACCGTAGAAGTTAAGGCCAGCCAGTAATAGACACGTTAGTGTGATCTTACGGTAAGGCTTGCTTAGCATTTCGCCCCAAGAGCCTTTTTTCGCTGGTGCATTTGATTCTTCTACTTTTGCTTGCTCTTCTTCACCGTAAGCGATCACTTTGCTGTCGCTAGGTAGTACAAAGATCATGACCACAGCGGCTGCCAATGGTGGGATACCACCTACAAGCATTAGGCTTTCCCATGGTGCATCAATGCTTGCAATAAATGCTGCATACGCACCCATTACCATCAGTGCTACAGAGAACATAGAAGACGCGAATGCCGTCAACTTACCACGTACCGTTGGCGTAAATAGGCCGATCATTAGGCTTACTGCCACGGTGAAGTAACCACCCAGTGACAAACCAATGATGAAACGCATTGCTGCCCATGTTGCGTAGTCGGTGAACATCATATTGATGATCGTTGCGCCACCGTTTAGGGCTGTGATGGTAATAAGAGTGGATTTCTTACCAAATTTTGTTGCGAACCAAGCACAGCTCAATGCACCGATAAGTGCACCAACCGACTGCCATGTATAGAACTGGGCAGTGTCTGACAGGCTAATACCATCATACGCTTCAACGATGTATGGGCGTACGTAGTCAATAATTACAAAGTTATAACAATAGAAAAAGTAACCAACCAGTATCGCTAGATAGGCAGCTACCCTTTGAATCATAGGAACTTCGCTCATGTGTCTTTTGGCATTCATGACCGATAAACCTCTATTTCACTTAGGATTTGTTGCTATTCAAACTTAATGAACACGATCTTATTTGGATCATCTTCGATTTCGTGTCGGGGTGAATCATAGTTTTTTTAAGGTTATTAGATCCGTGATCAAAATCAATTTTAAAATGAATGCGTACCCATTTTGTGGGTTTTAGTGACAAGGATCTCACTAATCGGCGTTTTTGGCGATTTTGAATACATTTTCGCCTATATTGGTGATAATAATCACACTTACAGTGGGATTGTCGTTTAAAAATGCCTTTTTACAGTAATATCTGGGCATAATAATTAGCTACCCAGAATTAGGAAAACCTTAAAATGGTTACGTACTCAAGTTTTGTGGTGATTGCGTTATATGTAGCAATTACCATACTAATCAGCTATTTAGTGAATAAGCGCTACAGCAATGGTGGCGACTTTTCCACGGGTGGAAAGCAATTTGGCTGGTTTACGGCGGGTGTTTCGATACTTGCGACTTACATTAGTGCGATGACGTTTGTAGGGATGCCTGGTTGGGTTTATAGCTCTGGCATGGAAGCGATGAGTATTCACCTTAACTATCCCATCGTTATCTTTTTCACTGTTATTTTCTTTGTGCCTGTTTTTTATAAGCTGGGTCTGACTTCGATTTATGAATACCTTGAGCACCGCTTTGGGGTGTATGCAAGAACCATCAACTCGATTGTGTTCATTGTGGTTCAATGTATCTCAGCGGGTGTGATTTTGTATGCCGTGGCGCTGATCTTAGTGCAAGTTCTGCCTATCAGTATTTCTGAAGCCATTATCTACATTAGTATTTTCACCGCTTGCTATACCTATGCGGGCGGGATCTCCACGGTTATCTGGACCGATATGTTGCAATCTGCAGTATTGGTGGCAGGCAGCATCGCTATCTTTGCCATTCTAATGACAGAGATTAATGCGGCAGATTACCTTTCTCGTGATCACTTGAATATCATCAACTTAGACTTTGATTTGGGCGTGGATACCACACTCTGGGCTGGCGTGGTTGCCGTGAGCTTTTTGCATTTGAGTGTGTACGGCACCAACCAATTGATCATCCAACGTACGTTAGCGACGAGATGTGAAAAGACGGCGCAGAAGTCGATGCTGTTGTGTGGTTACGGTGCGTTTTTCGTGTACTTGTTCTTCGCGGTACTCGGTGTTCTTTTGAGTGTTTTCTATCAAGATCAATCGTTTGAAAACAGCAACGAAGTGATTTTGGATTTTGTATTCAACCACACTAACCCTATTGTGGTTGGTTTGATCATTTCCGCATTGGCGGCGGCCGCAATGTCGACGCTGGACTCGACCTACAACTCGATGGCGACCGTCGCGACGTTCGATATCTACAAGCGTTTCGTTCGCAAGAGTGCCGATGATGAGCACTACGAAAAAGTCGCAAGAAAGATGAGTTTGCTCGCTGCGGCCATGGTGGTAGTGCCAGCTCTTCTGGCGGTATCGAATGAATCGGTACTCAAAACCATCGCTAGCCTGACTTCCATCTTTGTTGGTATCCGTTTGGGTTCATTCGTGCTTGGTTTATTCTGGGCGAAAGCCAATGAGAAAGGCGTGATCGTTGGCAGTATCATGAGTGTGATTGCGGTGTTTACTGCCATGTATCTCGACGTGGCTTGGCCATGGTTCGCGCCAATTGGTACGTTTGTCTTCCTTTTGTTTGGTGTGTTAGTAAGCCGTCGTTGGGGCGCTGTGACTGCCGAGCAACATATTTTTATCAATAATCAAAAACATCTTTTTGCAAAGCCAACCGCAAGCCATTACGGGCTATTGGTGTTCGCTGTGGCGACCATCGCTGCTTGTATGGTTCTCCCTGATTGGCTTTATGCTGCATTGTCGTAATAGGTAAGTTTATGCTGTCCATCTTTGATATTTACAAGATTGGTGTGGGCCCTTCTAGCTCTCACACCAATGGTCCAATGATCGCGGGTTACCACTTCACTCGTTTGATTGAATCGAACTTGGCAAAAGTGGTTCGTATTCAAGTCGATTTATACGGCTCACTCTCGTTAACGGGGATTGGTCACCATACTGACCGCGCAACGATTTTGGGTCTGTTGGGTAACAAACCAGATACCATCAAAATCGCTTCTGCGAATAAAGCGATGCGCAAGGCGATTGAAGAGGGCATGATGTCTGTCGATGGCCGTCATGAAATCGAATTCAACTACAAAACGGACATGTTGTTCCATGAAGAGAACCTTCCTCTGCATGAGAATGGCATGACGATTACTGCGTTAGATGCGCACGGCAATCAGGTTGGGTTTGAAACTTACTACTCAATCGGTGGTGGTTTCATCGCAACGGCGGATGAACTGCAAAATGGCAGTGCGACTGCTCCCGTTGAAGTTGAGTTTCCATTCTCCAGTGCGGACGAAATGTTGGCACAGGCAGAGAAGAACGGCATGAGCCTCGGCGGCATGATTCTGAAAAACGAACAAGCGTTTCAGGAAATGGAAGCCATCAATCAACGCGCAGAACAGATCTGGCGTGTGATGACGCGTTGCATGGAGCGTGGTTTCGAAACAGAAGGTATTTTGGATGGCGGTTTGAACGTGACCCGCCGTGCGCCAAACTTGTTGAAGAAGCTTGAAGCAAATGCAGCAATCGAAAACGATCCAATGGAAATTATGGATTGGATTAACCTGTTTGCTTTTGCTGTGAGTGAAGAAAACGCGGCTGGTGGACAAGTCGTAACGTCGCCAACTAATGGTGCGGCGGGTGTGATTCCGGCGGTATTGATGTACTACCATCGCTTCATCAAAGAGCTTGATACTAAACAGCTTAAAGACTTCCTTGCTGTGTCCGGTGCGATTGGCATTTTGTACAAAACTAATGCGTCTATTTCGGGTGCCGAAGTAGGTTGTCAGGGCGAAGTCGGTGTTTCTTCTTCTATGGCGGCAGCTGGCTTGACCGCGCTGCGTGGTGGTAGTAATGAGCAAATTTGTATTGCGGCCGAGATCGCCATGGAGCACTCACTAGGCATGACTTGTGACCCAATTGGTGGCTTAGTGCAAGTACCGTGTATTGAGCGTAATGCAATGGGTGCAATGAAAGCGATCAATGCATCTCGCATGGCACTAAAGCGTAATAGTAAATGTTTGATCTCGTTGGATAAGGTGATTGAAACCATGTACCAAACGGGCAAGGACATGAACAAGAAATACCGCGAGACGTCACAGGGTGGGTTAGCTTTGATTCACCTAGCGCCGCCTTGCGAATAATGAGTTAGGCACATCTAACCAACAAAAAAGCCGAAGCACTGAGATGCATCGGCTTTCCTTTTTTGGAGCGTTTATAACTTAGCTACGCGTTTGCTCACCTTTTGGTGTGCTTTGGATTGGTTGATAGTGCAAAATCACCATCGAGGTGGGTGACAGCAAGACTTCGCCTTCAGCATGTCCTGGGTTGAGGTTACGTACGTTTGTATCACAGATCGTCACCCATTCTTGCTTTCGCTCATTGGGGAGCTTAAAGCGCGCTGTGGCGTTAGTTTGGTTGATGAGGTAAACCAGCTCTTGCCCTTCTTTACCGATACCAAGGTGAAGTGCGACAGAGCTTAAACGGTTCCAATCATCGTGCTCCATTAAGCGACCGTCTGTACGGCGCCAGAAAATACGGTTGTTATTGCGGTTTTCGCCACTGAAAGCTCGGATAAATGGCACCATGTATTGATTTCGGTTGGCGACCATTTGTGACATCCATGCTTTGAAATGTTGCTTACGTTCTGTCTCTTCCCAGTTCAGCCAACTGGTTTCGTTGTCTTGGCAATAGGCATTATTGTTACCACCTTGGGTGTGAGACAACACGTCAGCAGTGAGAATGTGTGGGATACCGAAGGCAAACAGCAAGCTAGCAATAAGGTTGCGTTTTTGCTTCTCACGCGTGGCGATGATCATCAGATTTTCTGTCTCGCCCTCAACACCGTAGTTTTCTGAACGATTGTCACCGTGACCGTCGCGATTTTCTTCGCCATTGGCTTCGTTATGTTTGTGCTTGTAAGACACTAAATCTTGCAGTGTGAAGCCATCGTGATACGTGATGTAATTTACGGTGAGTTTGTATGGCCAGTTCGCTGCACTATAAATGTCACGAGAGCCCATTAATCGAGTGGCAAACTCTTTTAAATAGCCTTGATCACCGCGCCAAAAACTGCGGGAAATATCACGCAGTTTGTCATTACATTCGTTCCAACCAAATGGAAAGTTACCCACTTGGTAGCCATTTGGACCAATATCCCAAGGCTCGGCAATCAATTTGGTTTCACGCAAAATTGGGTCTTGCGCAACGGCTTTAAAGAAAGCTGCTTCTGGGTTGTAATCATCGCCCTGTCGACCTAACGTTGCAGCCAAGTCAAAACGGAAGCCATCGACTTTAAATTCGCTAACCCAGTAGCGTAATGTATCCATCACAAGGTTTAACGCTGGTTGGTAGGTGAGATCGACTGTATTTCCGCAGCCAGTGTAATTGGCGAAGTGGTTGCCATGTTTGATGTAAAAACAGGAATCGAGGGCCTTCAGGTTGAAGATTGTAGGCCCTTCACCACCTTCAGCAGTGTGGTTGTAAACCACGTCGAGAATCACTTCGATACCGTTTTTATGCAATTCGCGAATTGTTGTTTTTAATTCCGTAACGGCGTCTTGTTCTGCGTAGCGCGGATCGGGCACCATAAAGAGATAAGGGTTGTATCCCCAATAATTGACCTTTTCCATCTCTAGTAGGTGAGGCTCATGCATGCATGCTGCGACAGGTAGCAATTGCAGCGTGTTGATGTTTTGCTGTTTGTAAAAGGCCAGCATTTCAGGTGATGCAAGACCTAAGTAGCGCCCCTTCAGCTTGTCTTCAACCTCTGGGTGGCGTTGGGTAAGCCCTTTGACGTGCGTCTCAAACAACACCATCTCTTCTCTGGGTATACGCGGGTGATCCGTGTTTTGCCAGTCAAAATCATCTTCGATAACGACGCACTTCGGCATATCGAAACTTTTGGCTGGAGAGTAGGGAGGGTGATAGTGGAGGGCTTTATCTATTGATTTTGCGTACGGATCAGAAATTAACAGTGGCTCGTCCTTGTGGGAGACAAGATAACCGTATTTTTGCCCCGGCTTAATATCTGGAATAAAAGTATGACGTATGCCAGCGTATTCATTCGGTAAACCGCGAAGCTCGTAGCTGCCATCGTCTGCAAACAATGCCAGTTGAATGTCTTTTACGCCCGGAGCATGAATAGAGAAGTTACAGCCTTCTTTATTTAATGTTGCGCCCAGGGGGTAGGGGCGAGAGAGAAGTCGTGTCATCGGAGATACTTTATTTAATATTTATTGCTACCTTTAGGAAACTATAAGTTAAAAACTTTGTCTTACTAAGGTCAACCACCCTAAATATAAAAATATTCGTGTAATTTAATTACTTTATGTGACGGCTTAGAGTCAAAAATATGAAATGGCTATCACTTTGTAGCGGCTCAAAACCGAACAAACTTACTAATTCCTCCCTAGATTGGTGATCTGACTCGAAAAAACACCATTCGGTAAATTTTCTACTCCCTTCTCATCCCCCTTAAATTAGTTTAGGGCGGAGGAAGTCATCCTTGTACGCCTCGGGTAATCTCACAACTGTTGAAACAAACGGGGATTCGTTCCCATCTTACCTCTCTTTCTTTAGGTGTGTTTTTACTGCCTATATTCACCTAAAAGAGTGAGCAGGGAAGACAGAATTATAAATACCCTTAATGGAGTTAAGAATGAAAAAAGTAAGTGCAATTGCTGCTGCTGTAGCTGCAACTTTAGCTGCTGGTTCTGCATTCGCAGTGGATTTCCACGGTTACATGCGTGCTGGCGTTGGCGTGAACGCTGACGGTGGTCAACAATTAACATTCGAAAAGAACAAGATCGGTCGTCTAGGTAATGAAAGCGATATCTACGGCGAGATTCAACTAGGTAAAGAAGTTTACAACAACAACGGCAAAACGTTCTACGTAGACTCTATGGTTGCAATGACTTCTAACGGTTCAAACGACTGGGAAAGCACTTCTGCTAACTGTGGTTTGGATAACGGCGAAGTGAAATGTGTAGACGATGCACAATTCGCACTACGTCAGTTCAACGTTCAAGCTAAAGGCCTACTAAACTTTGCTCCTGAAGCAACGCTTTGGGCAGGTAAACGCTACTACCAACGTCACGACATTCATATCTCTGACTTCTACTACTGGAACATCTCTGGCGCGGGCGCTGGTGTTGAAGGTATCGAAGCTGGTCCTGGTAAAGTTTCTTTCGCTTGGGTTCGTAACGACCGCGGCGATATCGCAGACCCAGGCAACGATGGTGGCGCAACAAACGTAAACACTCTAGACGTACGTTACGCAGGTCTTCCTCTATGGGACAACGGCTCTCTAGAAATGGGCTTGAACTACGCAATTCTTAACGAAACTGACGCTGCGCCAAACGGCACTAAAGATGCGAAAAACGGCGTAATGTTCACAGCAGAATTGACTCAAGGTCTAGACGCTGGTTTCAACAAAACAGTGCTTCAGTACGGTACTGAAGGTTACTCTAAAACAATGGCATTCTACGGCGACGGTAGCTGGTACGGCGCAGAAGCTGACAACGGTGCATCTGGTTACCGCCTAATCAACTGGGGTGTAATCGGCATGGGCGACAGCTGGGAAATGGGTCACCAGTTAGTGTACGGTGTTGGTGAAGACATGTGGGCTGGCCAAGACAAGTGGGAAACAATGTCTGTTGTTGTTCGTCCAATGTACAAATGGGATGACAACCACAAAACTATTTTCGAAGCTGGTTACGCTATCGACGATAACGACGGCGAAGAAAACAAATACGGTAAGCTAACTGTTGCTCAAGCATGGTCTGCTGGCTCTAGCTTCTGGGCTCGTCCTGAGATCCGTGTTTACGCTTCTTACCTAACGGCTGACAAAGAAGACAACTCAAACACATTTGACAACGGTCGTTCAGACGATACGTTCCAGTTCGGTGTACAAGCTGAAGCTTGGTGGTAATCATCTAACCACTAAGTCCTAAATTGTCCTAGAATGATACAGCCAGAACTTATCTGGCTGTATTTATTTAAAAAACAATAAAGAGTCGAGGTAGACAGTAATGAAAAAATGGCTTGCTCCCGTACTGCTGGGCATGTTGGCTACTGGTTGTGCGTCTGTAGAACAAGTAGAGATGAGTCCAAAAGGTCAGCAACAAGTGATCACGCAATCGGGTGATATTCAATGGGTACCGCTTAACGTGCCTGTGGTTACTGAATTCGCTTTGACTGATAAAAGCCAAATGTTGTTGGATGGTAACAGTGCTGGCGCTATTGCAGCGTTTGCTCTTCCAGGTAACCGTGGCAGTCTCGATATCAAATTAGAGACATTCGTAAGTAAAGAACTTCAATTTTATGCTCCTAATGTCGCAGTGATGAACTCGGCAGGAGAAACCATTTACCAAGCAGATTTTTCAAAGTTTAAGTATGAACCAGCAAAACTGTTGGACAACGATAAATTCGTACTTGATCTCAATGTGATTCCAGACATGACAGGTAACGATCTGCATGTGTTGGTTTACACGACTTCCGCCGATCTAAAAGGAAGTACACAAGTTTTACACCCTGCAAAAGCCTTCGCCATGGCGCGTCACACTCAGCCGCCAGATATTGCAGACCCTCTAGCGAAACATAGCCCACTTGGTCAGTTCCGCTTTTCGGTATCCGCGAATGATATTGTGAATACTAAGATTGTTGCGAAAAACGATAACATTCCCCAAGGTACGGACCTTACTAGCTACTACTACAGCTCAATTGAAGCGGCAGTCGCAGCGAATGATATTCCGAAAGCGCTCACTTTGCTTGATGAAGCAAAAGAACTGGGTATCGAAGGTGCGCAACAAGTGTTTGTGAAAGCCGTAAATAGAAAATAATCAGATAAAAAAAGGTCAGCGAAATGCTGACCTTTTTCATAGAAAATAAACTAATAAAAATACCCCTACATAGAGTTACCTTATTCACATAATTATTTTTATTACTTTGTTTTTTATATAGGTTGGATCAATAATTAATGGCAGTTCCTAATTTATTTTGTGTACTTAGGAAATAAACAAACTTCTCAAAGTGATTTAAATTCGCAATCTGACGATATTTATTTGGCGTTTGATATTTCCATTTTAATAACGATTAATATTTCTTTTAACCGTTGAGTTTATTTTGCTTTGGATATACTAAAAAGGAATTACGTGAAATGAACATGATGAAGACCTCTCTTGCTGCTGCCCTACTTGTTGCCTTAGTAGGTTGTCAATCGACGGCAGAACCTGAAGCGGCCACAGAGCCAGTTGTTAATATGTCTCAAGACGAAGTGGTTGCTTTCATGAAAGCGTGTGACAACCCAGACAGCACGGCGAAAGGACCTATTTCTAAACCACTATTTGTGGTGGGTACTTTTGCGGATTCCGATTGGAAACACGTGCCTCAGCGTCAATACACCTACAAAGGGAATAATTTCTACCAAGCCGTGGTTCAAGAAAAAGTAGGCTCCTACAAAATGCAGTATGCGACCGAATTATGGTTCCCACAATTTACCGCAAAAGGTAATCGAATGAACGTTGGTGAATTAACACCATTAACATTTGGTGGTTACGGTACGGATACTTCGGTTGATATTAAAGAAGATGGTAAATATGTATGGAGTCTTCAGTTTGAAGGCAAAGGCAAACCTGTTCATGTCATGGTAAATAAGTGCCAATAATATTCCATTCAATTATTTAAAATCTATTTTTATTTATTAACCCCTGCATGAAACACATGTCGGGGTTAATTTTATTACTCAAATTTCCGTAGTTTATTTGAGTAAGTTAGGGAGAATAAAATGCGTAATATCCTACGTAACCATCGCCTGTCTCGATCGTTGCTTGCGTTAAGTGTGATTGGTGCTTTATCTGCGTGTAATTCTTCTGGTGGTGGCGACACTAATAGTAGCACTCCGCTACCGGATACCAGTTATGCTTGCCAAGCCAATGTCATGGCGCAAAGTAACCAACTTCGTACTTATCAAATCATGGTAGAGAGTTTTGTAGATGGTGATGCGAGCATTGGTCACGGTACAGGTTATGGCACCAGCCATCATAACGGCGATTTGCAAGGAGTGATTGATTCACTCGATTACATCCAAGATTTAGGGATGAACGCGATTTGGTTGACGCCAGTTTTTGAATCGGAAGCGATAGCGGGCCAAGAACACTGGGCCGATCGTCTGGATGCCACGGGCTACTTTGCTACGGATTACTTCACCATTGATCCACGTTTTGGTGATTTAGAAACGGCGAGAACCTTGGTCGAAGAAGCACACAAACGCGGTTTGTACGTGTTTTTTGATGGCGTATTTGGCCACCATAAGAATGGTTTGATCAAACCATCTCCCTCCGGTTTGTTGCCATCGGGATCGAGCAACCCCGTTGATTACCCAGCCAGTCTCGATTTCTACAAAGAAGTGGCAACGTATTGGATCAAAGAACTGAAGATTGACGGCTGGCGTTTAGATCAAGCCTATCAAGTTCCGACAGACGCTTGGACACAACTTCGTAAAGCCGTCGATGAAGCCTCACAAAGTGTGACGTACACCAATAGCAAAGGCGAACAAGTGAATCCGTTGGGTTACATGCTGGCAGAGATTTGGAAAGGGGAGTCTGAGATCGCGAATGAGGCGTATGGATCGAACAGCGATCCGGCATTGTGCTCTGCGTTTGACTTCCCTATGCGATATCGCCTCGTTGAAACTTTGGCCGTGAATGAGAGCGGCGTGGGTGGTCGCGGTGCGGATTGGTTAGACAACGGCTACAGCACACACAACCAATATCCAACACATGCGCAGCCGAATTTGATGATCGGCAACCATGATTTAGTGCGCTTTGGTGACTTGTTACAGCGCGGAAACTTGGCGGATGTGAATGATGCAGAATATTGGTTACGCCATAAAGCCGCGTTTGCTTTCCAAGCGGCGTACACCGGGCCAATCACGTTGTACTACGGTGATGAAATCGGGGATCAAGTGGATGGTTTTGCCGCAAAAGAAGACAACAGCACCTGCGCCATTCAAGGTTTGTGCGATGATCACGTTGCGCGCAGTAGTGCGAAAATTGAAGGCGTGACGGCGACGCTTGATGCAAACCAAGCCGATCTCAAATCTTATGTGACATCGCTGATGACAATGCGCGATGCGCATCCTGCACTTTATCAAGGGTCACGCACGAATTTAGTTGCGAGTAACGGCAGTTATGTGGACTTGAAACAATCTGGTTCGGACAAAGTCTTGTTTGCGCTAAATACCTTACAGAGCGCTAGAAGCGTCACTCTTACTCAGGAGAGTGTTGGTACTGGTGAGTTGGTGGATTTGCTCACGAATGAAAAAATTACTCCGAGTAATGGTCAATATCAGATTCTGATGTCGCCACTACAAGGACGATTCTTTGCGGTAAAACCTTAAGGAATTATCCAGAATTGATGCTCACCAGTTGAGCTGACCACAAGCTTTCTTATAAACAAGCCAAGTGTTGTTGCTGACCCCCATAGGCTCACACTTGGCTTTTTTCTGTCTGTTTTACTTTTCCCTTAATGGTTTTACGACGATGTAGCCAACAAGTTGCTTCGCTTTTTGTATTGGCATTTGTTTTCAGCAGATGGATATTTGTGAGATAAGCTGCACATTAAAAAGTAAATTAACACTTGTGCAACGTAAAAATGTGATTGAAGGATTACTTATGCCCCACTAATATGTTTATCGTGTTTGGGATTTATATAACTAATGGAAAAGTATAATGAAATCCATAACAAACTCCCTCTGTCTCCTTGCTGCTGTTAGCTCTCCGTTTGCATATAGCCAAATTATCAACGGTGACTTTGAGCAGTGGAATGGCAATGTACCTACGCAGTGGTCAGAGATTGACGCGGGCATTACAGTGTCGCCAAGCAGCGAGCAAATCAAATCGGGTGGTCTGGCTGCCCAGGTCGTCGTGAATACAGGTACCCAAAGTAACACCGACTTTTTGCAAACCATTAATGTGGAGCAAGGGAAAACCTATCCGTTTTCTGTCTCGGTTTATCATACCGAAGGAAATGTAAAAGCACGTCTGGTGGTTGATGGTTATCACAATTACTCGAACCCACAACAGATAAACCAGTGGCAAGAGCTCGCGCACAACTACACAGCGAGCTCGAACAAGACCATCAACGTCGGTTTGCGTTTTTACGATGAAGCCAGTTTTGATGGCTCAGAAGTTGTCTACGTCGATAATTTTCAACCGACCGAGACAAGTACACAACCTCCTGTAGAAAATTGTAGTGATCATGAGGTGGTTCTTACACTCACGACGGACAACTATGGCTCAGAAACTAGCTGGGAGTTGAAAAATAGCCAAGCGCAAGTGCTTTTCTCTGGTCAGGGGTATGAGTCGTCAACCTCTGTAGATAAGACCATGTGTTTGGCCGATGGTAACTACCAATTTACGATTCAAGACAGCTATGGCGACGGCATTTGCTGTGGCAATGGTTCGGGGTCTTACGCGTTGAAGGTGGGAGATAAGACTCTTGCTTCTGGCGCTGAATTCTCGAAAAGTGAAACCACCGATTTTAACTTAGGTGACACAACGACGACCCCACCAGTGGTTGATGGTTACTATCAAGCGGCATCTGGTAAGACGGGATACGCTCTAAAAACAGCGTTGTTTAACATTATCAATAATCACTCCAGCCGAGGTTATTCTGCGGTGTGGACCTTGGTAAAAGATGCCGATATTGATCGTTATTATGAAAATGATGGCTCTATTCTCGATATGTACTCTGAAAAGCCATCTGCTAGCGATACAGTAAGCTTTACCAAAGTCACAGACCAATGTGGCCAATACAAAACGGAAGGGGATTGCTACAACCGTGAGCACTCTTTTCCGAAAAGCTGGTTTGGCGGTAAGGTTGAGCCGATGAACTCAGACGGTCATCACTTGTTTGCAACTGATGGTTATGTAAACGCGAAGCGCAGTAATTGGCCATTTGGTGAAGTGGGCACCGCGACCTACGTGTCTAGTAATGGCTCTAAACTTGGCCAAGCAAGCACTAGTCTGGGCTACTCCGGTACGGTGTTTGAGCCGATCGATGAGTTTAAAGGCGACTTCGCCCGTGCTTATTTCTACATGGCAACCCGCTATGAAAATATTGTAGGTAACTGGGAAGGCAATTCAAGCAATGCGGATGCTGTCCTTGATGGTTCAAGTTCAACGGTTTTTGAACCTTGGATGTTAAACATGCTGAAACGTTGGCACAAAAATGATCCCGTTAGTGAAAAAGAACGAAACCGCAATCAACAAGTGTTTGATTTTCAGGGCAATCGTAATCCATTCATTGATCATCCTGAGTTTGTTGAACAGATTTGGGGAAACTAACACCTTTTTGATTTTGGTATCCACCATTTAGTGACGCCAACAAAACAAAGGGGAAGCGTGATGCTTCCCCTTTTTCATTACGGATGTTTTTAAATGAAACTAGTTTTTCGTTACCGTCACGATTGGCGCCGACTTGTCAGCCGCGTTGAAGTGGAAGTTGTAATTTCCTGCTTCTGCAATCGCAATTTTCAGGTTTGCACTACCGCCACCGACTTCCATCGTTAGCGCTTTACCAAGCTCAACACTGCCTTCGCCACCGAAGTTGGTGTCTGCTGCCCAGTCTGCGCTCGCAACTTTCATTTCGTAGTTGCCCGCCGCTAGGTCAATGTCTAGCGAATAAACGTCATTTGCAACATAGCTGAACTTCGCTGTTGAGTCTTGTGCTGGAGCATCCCATGTAGTGATAGTGCCACGTAAGTATAGTGCTGTTTCACCGAATGTTGGTGCATCTGCTGATTTGGTCACTGACACGACCGGTTTTTCTACGCTTTCATCTTGAACATGCAGCGCGTTCAGAGTGAAGTTGTACTTACCTGTTTCAGCAACAGACAGCTTACAGTTACCTTCTGAACCTAATTCTAGTGAACCAGAAGCTATATTCGCAGCATCACAACCGATGTTTGGATTTGCCCAACCAGAGTCCGCGAATTTGAATTCGTGCTCACCTGCTTCAAGAACGCCAGTTACAGAGTACATACCGTTGCCAATAAAGGTCATCGCCCAATCACTGCTATCAGACCACTCGTTCATCGTGCCTTTCACGTAAACAACGGTTTCGCCGTAAGGAGGAATACTCGATACGTCTTTGTTATCCGTGTTTACTGGTAGGCCAGCACCTTGTGCGCCGTTTTGTGGCTGCACGAATACCGCTGTTGTCAGTGCTGGTACTGTGAACGTTTCATTGGTGAAGCTTGCACCTTTCACGATGTCATCCGCAGAGTTTTGTTGAACTTCATGTAACTCGAAACTAGTTGCACCGGCAACTTTGAAAGATTTCTCAGTTGATGTTGAGTTCACAACCGCCACGATAGCATCGTAGTTCGAATCTAAATCGGCACCTGCTGATGTACCATCGTCGATAGACATCACAATCAAGCCTTCCATTTGGTTTTTCCCTACGTTGCGGAAGTCAACACGGTTCATCACTTCTTGCGCGGTATCTAGGCGGAACAGTTCGCTTGTGCTACGGATTTTTAGTAGCTCTAGGAATTGTTGCTTAGTCAGCTCGATGTCGGTTGAATCTGGTTTCGCAGTGCTGTCACCAACGATGGTTTTGATCAGCTCCCAGTTTGCCCCGTCTTTGTCTTCACGTGGTAGACCAACGTTCCAGTTATTGTCGCTTCCGTCGAAGAATACACGGTTGAACCAGTCACCAGAATCGTACGAGTCGCGCTGCATAGATTTAGAGCGCAATAGCTCAGAACCCATGTGGATGAATGGAATGCCTTGACCAAGCATCACCGTTGATAGGGACACAGACTGCATACGTGCACGCTCGGCAGATGAAGTGCCTGTCGCAATCTTGTAGGCGTTGTTATCCCACAATGTTTGGTTGTCGTGCTTAGACACGTAAGAGATGTTCTCTGATGGCACTTTTGTGTAGCCTGCAGGCGCACCATTGTAATCAACGTTCTTACCCAGCTTGGTTTCGCCTTTGTAATCAAGAAGGATGTAGTCAGCCAAGTTACCAGCCATACCTAGACGAACCAGATCTTGGTTGTGTAAACGACCATTCACCGACTCTGCGTCAGTTTTGGTTTCTTCGTTAGGGTAAGCGGCGTTACCAAAGCCTTGGTTAAAGCGAAGTGGGTGCTTACCTTCAGAATCTACACCGCCATCAAACGGGCTTCCGCCACGAACTGCGTCACGCAGACGATCAGAGAAAGTACCGATTTCTGTCCCCGCCATGTTGACTTGTGTCGCCTGATCGAAGCGAGCGTTTTGCGCGACTTCACCAAAGTCCCAACCTTCGCCGTAGAACAAGGTATTCGGGTCAATTTCACGGACTTTTTCAAGTGCGTAAACCATCACATCTTTCGGCTGGTGGCCCATAAGGTCAAAACGGAAACCATCGACTTTATAGTCATCCGCCCATACCATCAATGAGTCAACCATTAGTTTACCCATCATCAAGTTCTCGGTTGCGGTGTTATCACAACAGGTTGAGTTTTCGACGCCGCCAGTGTTGACGTTTAGGCGGTGGTAGTACCCAGGGACAATCTTATCCAGTACTGATTTTTCGTTCACACCAGATGCATTTGTGTGGTTGTACACGACGTCCATGACCAGTTTCAGATCCATTTTATGCGTCGCTTGAACCATTTCGCGGAACTCAAGAATACGCTTAGACCCGTTAGGATCGGTCGCATAACTGCCTTCTGGCACGGTGTAGTGGTAAGGGTCGTAACCCCAGTTGAAGCTGTCTAGCATGCGAAGATCGTTCATCAACGCTTGTGCTTTGCCCGTTGTTGGGTCGTAGCTATTTAATACCTCTTCAATCACTTTGCCGTCATCTTCGGTCTCACAAATGGAGGCTTCTGGCTTGATGCCACAAAGTTTACCCACGGTGTCGGTGATATCGACTCGCTTGTCAGCGTCTTCATCCACGGTTGCAATATCAAATGCTGGCAAGATATGTAGCGTTGTTAGGCCAGCATCTTTTAAAGCTTGTAAGTGAGATACAGACTCACGCTCAGGTTCTGTAAGCGCCAGATATTTGCCATCAAGACTTGGTGTGCCTTTGCTGTCGTTAAAGCTGAAATCACGAATGTGTGACTCGTAAAGGACGTGGTCTTCGTCTTTTTTAACCGTTGGGCGTGCGTAGTTTTTCCAATCTTGAGGCATTAAGCTTGGATCATCTAAATCAACCACTTGCGAGTATCGTGAGTTCTTAGACAAGCTCATTGAATATGGGTCTGTTACTAAACGCGTTTCAACGACGCCAGTTGTTGGGTGGTATACCTTAACTTGGTAGCGATAGTATTTGTTGACAACGTTGCTTTGTGCCTCAGAAACCCAGATACCTGTTGCTGGGTCTTCCGTCATGGCAACGGTCGCTTCTTCTGCTAAGTTTTCATCGTAGATTATCAGATCAACATCTTGGGCAGTTGGTGCCCATAGTTTGAAGGTTGCGGCACCGCCTTCCACAATCGCACCGAGTTCTTGACCGATCGCGTTACCTGCCTTGGAATCGGCAAACACCGCATCCAAAACGCCCGGTTTTTGCACTTCAGTTGCAGAAATGACGTCACCATTTGCGTTGTAAGCCACCATAACGATTTGTGACTTCAGGATCGTACGCAAGGTCGCGTCATCGACATCGATACCTGCAGCTTGAAGGCTAGCAAGGTGACGGAAGCGTGATTTCAGACCATCAGACAACTCACCAGCTTTTATCAGCTCAACCGCTGTACCGCCAGAGATTTGCTTATCTTCATCCATTTTGATGTCATTGCTAAGGCTGTAGAACAGCTTCATGGAATCCGCACTGGTCGCCGCTTCCCATGCAATGGTGTTGGCGTCTAACCAATGGGCTTTTTGACCATCAATATCAACAGGGCGCTCTTCTATTGGCTCGTAGTAAAGTTCACTGCTGCCGTGGAAGCCAAACAAACCTTTCGATTCGCCGATTTTCGTCAACTCTACTTTTGAGTTTGCGCTGCCGAACGCTTTCTCATCACCTTTGTGCAGAATGAAGTTCATGCATTCGTGTGGGTCAGAGGCGTCTGGGTTTATTTTCAGTACGTAGTAAGCACCGTAGGTGTCGTTGATGCCATCGAATGGGTGTGGCGCAGACCAATCCGTTCCTGTTCCCGGAATGCCCATTGCGTCTAAATCTGTGCTGGTACAGCCCTCACCGTTCCATAGGTGCAAGCCCCAACCTTCGTAGTCGCTTGCTGTTGAAGCTGATGCTACGTCACGTTTGTAATAAATGACGACTTCGTTCTCTCCCGCAGGGTACAAGCCTGAGCCAGGGTTCGTCGTATCTTCGTTCGTGCTATCACTACCACAACCGCTGATTACCGCGACGGAAATCAAAGGCAGTACGGTTTTGGCAATTGTTGATAATTTAAATGTCTTATTGTCCACGTTTACAAATCCATTGTTATTGAATTGATATTGAGCTGCGCGCTGCCTTCGCTGACTCAATCATCAAGAAGGTTTTGCACACGCTAGAAAGGCAGATGCCAAAAAAGGAAATGTTCAATTAGATGCTAATACACTGAATCATCAGCAAAATGTGAGAGCAGGCAGTTAAGTTTTTTACAAGTGAAAATTTTCTGTCACAGTCGATTTTGTTCACAAATTAAATAATAAAACAGACGCATAGTGAGAGGTTCTGCACATCATTAAAATGTAAATTTTTATGGGATGAGTAAGGGGGGATGATAGGGGATGAGAATGTCTCAGCCCCAAAACCGTGATTAAGTTCTATAAAAATGAGGGCTATATTTTTCTTTTAAAAATAAGTTGCAGTGATGTTGAGTAAAATACCGCCATTAAGTATTCGCAAGCTTCAGATTTTCGCTAAGTGGTCGTTATATAATGAAGGTAGTCGGCATTACGTCGGCGCGTAATCATAAGATTTCCCTGAAAGGGAGTTGAATTGGGCCCTGAAACCAAAAGAGGCTATTTATGAGTAGTATGGGCATTGCCATTGCGGCAACTGGCCTTTCACTCGTCCTGATATTTGTGTGGATGATCTCGTTGTCGATGCGGAAACAGAGACTCGAGGCAGAGAGGAAAGCTCGCGAAGCCGCTTATCGAAAGGCGATGCATAAAGCGCGAGAGCAAGAGCGTAAAGAGCGAGAGTTCAAAGCAGAAACCGGGCATATCCCCACCATTTTATTTCTAGCGAAAGAAGCCGAAAAGGACAACATTCGTCAAGCGCTGTATTGGTACGATAAAGCCGCTAAACTGGACAATGTGACGGGGATGTATGGCATTGTTCGCTTAAGTGAACGCATGCGCGAAGATGTGATTTTAAAAGAGCAGGCAAACTTCTGGCGTACCGCAATTGCGGGAATGGAAGGGGATACCGAAGCGAAATTTTCGACGGGCAAGGCCTTGGTCTTTGGTCGAGGAACTGAAAAAAATATCCCAAAAGGTAACCAACTGATTGAAACTGCCGCCGAAGAAGGCTGCATTGATGCCATGATTTATATGGGGGAATGGCAGCTTTCACCAGACAATAGTGCAGGACGCAGTGCAGATGCGCTTTACTGGTTTATGAAAGCGGCGGAAAAAGACAGTGCGGATGGCAAGATCCAAGTCGGCTTATGTTACCTAAATGGCATTGGTACAGAAAAAAGAGCATGGTTAAAGGTTGCTACTGGCTAGAACGGGCCGCGGAAGGTGGCAGTGCTAAAGCGATGTATCATGCTGGCGAAGCGTGGAAGGATAAAGGTAAAACGGGTAATGCAATTGCTTACGTTTGGCTGTTTCTTGCTGCCAATATGGGCTACCAACCTGCGCGTACGTTACGTGATGAAGTGGCAACCAATATTGGTGTTGATGTTGTCGTTGGATTGCAGTCCATAGCGAAGCCGTTGCAAAGAAAACTGGCCTCAGGAATGGTGAGAAAGCACTCTATTATTCGAGCCCTTAACAAAGTGTACAAACGCGAAGCGTATTTTCCTGCGGAAGAGGAGCTCAATGCGGTGTTGAATGATGAGAATAAAGACGCCTCCGAAGCTTGGGAGGAGACATCAACACTAGATTTTCAGCCTAAGATGACAACGGTAACAGCAGAAGACCAGGCAAGCACATCGCCCAACGAAAAAAAACTCTCTAAAGATGCGCTCGATTTCACTCAAAACTTCCTTCAACCATAACCTATCTTATCCAGAAGCCTCAAGATTGAGGCTTTTCTTTTGTCTTTAAAATGTTACGCCAATCCAAGTCAGCTCAACGTATTTGAGGCTAGACATCCAATGACGTGAAAACTCATTTTCGACATTTGGAGGACGAAAGATGATAAGTCAACCTGTTAAAATCGGTGACGACACCGCCGTAGTCATTCCAAGCGTAATCCTGGCTCAGCTCGGGATAAGGGAAGGAGATACCCTAGAAATCGCACTGAATAAAGACAAAATGGAAATTAAGAAGATGGTGTGAAAACCAACGCTCCAACTTACTCTGAAGATATTGAGGAGAATTGAGTTAGAGAATCTTGGTTTGTCGGATACACTACTGGTTTCGCAAAACTGGCGCTTGCCGCTGTCTTTGAACTATCGATAACTACAATAAGAGGTAAGGTACTATGCAAGGTATCCTCTCTATACAATCTCATGTTTCTTTTGGTCATGCTGGTAACAGCAGTGCTGTTTTCCCAATGCAACGCATGGGTTTCGAAGTATGGCCGATTCATACCGTTCAATTTTCTAACCACACGCAGTATCAAGAAGGCTGGACTGGGCGAGCGTTTGCGGCTGAAGACATCAGCGAGTTAGTTCGTGGACTTGGTAACATCGGCACGCTGGAAAAGTGCCAAGCGGTATTGACGGGCTACCAAGGTAGCGCAGAGCAGTGCCTTGCTGTTGAAGATACCGTGACGAAAGTGAAGAAAGCGAACCCGAACGCACTTTACGTTTGCGACCCTGTGATGGGCGCGCCAGACAAAGGCTGTATTGTGGCTCCGGGCATTGCTGAAAATCTTCTAACGCGTTTGATGCCAATGGCGGACGTGATCGTTCCGAACCAATTCGAGCTAAGTCAATTTGCTGAGATGGAAATCCACTCATTAGACGATGCGATCACCGCATGCCAACGTGCGCTAGAGAAAGGTCCAAAAGTGGTGCTAGTTAAGCACCTTTACTGCCTAGAAAATGGCAGCTTCAACATGCTATTGGCTACGCAAGAAGGCATTTACCTTGCGAAGCGTCCTCAATTTGAGTTTGCTAAACAACCTGTTGGCGTGGGCGATCTTATTTCAGCTATCTTTACCGCGGGACTCTTAAAAGGCTGGTCTCCTAAACAAGCTTTCCAACATTGTCACGACGCGTGTTACGGGGTGTTGAGTGCAACGTACCATGCGGGTGAGTGGGAACTGCAAACTATTGCTGCGCAGCAAGAGTTTGTTGAACCAAGCAAACACTTCCTGATTGAAGAAGTGGCTTTGGTCACCGCGTAATTGAGCGCAGTTAAACAAACAAGGGGAGCCATCATCGGCTCCCCTTTCTATTTGTTCTGTCAGTCTTACTGAGCTTTTTGCTGCTCTGATTTACAAACTGCTGCTGTAAAGACAACGTCTGTTGAGCTGTTTAGCGCAGTTTCTGCAGAGTCTTGAATCACACCGATAATGAAGCCAACTGCTACAACCTGCATTGCTACGTCGTTTGAGATACCAAACAGGCCACACGCAAGTGGGATAAGTAGTAGAGAGCCGCCTGCAACACCTGATGCGCCGCATGCAGAAACCGCAGCTACAATACTTAGAAGTAGCGCAGTCAGTAGATCAACTTCGATACCCATAGTGTGCACAGCTGCAAGCGTTAGCGTTGTGATAGTGATTGCAGCACCAGCCATGTTGATGGTCGCACCTAGAGGGATAGATACTGAGTATGTATCCTCGTCCAGTTTTAGCTTCTCACATAGTGCCATGTTTACTGGAATATTCGCCGCACTTGAACGAGTGAAGAACGCTGTTACACCACTTTCACGTAGACAACGGAATACAAGTGGGTAAGGGTTTTGTTTGGTTTTAACGAACACGATCGCCGGGTTTACAACGAGTGCGATGATCATCATTGCGCCAAGAAGAACCGCCAGAAGGTGTGCGTAGCTTGCTAGCGCGCTAAAGCCCGTTGTCGCAAACGTTGAAGCAACCAAGCCAAAGATACCAAATGGTGCAAGACGAATGATAAAGCGCACAATGTGAGACACGCTGTGGCTTAGATCTTCAAATACGGCCTTCGTTGTCGCCGATGCGTGGTGTAGTGCAAGACCCAGACCCACACCCCAAGCAAGAATGCCGATGTAGTTTGCTTCTACTAGTGCATTTACTGGGTTGTCGACCAGTTTAAACAACAATGTGCGTAGAATTTCAGCAATACCTTGAGGAGGCGTTGCACCTTCAGCGCCGGTGACAAGCGTTAAATTGGTCGGGAAAAGGAAGCTTAGAACCACTGCTGATAGCGCCGCGAAGAATGTACCCATCAGGTACAGTACAACGATTGGGCGCATGTAAGTGTGTTGGTTTTTCTTTTGGTTTGCAATTGAAGCGGCAACCAAAATAAACACAAGAATTGGCGCGATCGCTTTAAGCGCACCGACAAAAAGGCTACCAATTAATCCCGCGCTTTCGGCATGGCTTGGAGAAACTGTCGCGAGCAAAATACCAAAGACGATACCGACAAGGATCTGGACGACGAGGTTACCACGAGCATATCGGGCAACGAGGCTGTTGTGTTGCATACATCATTCCTGCAATTTTATGCCAGAGTGGCAGGGCAATAGTCCATCATTACACGGCGATAATGCCCTTGTATTGCAAGGGGTGAGCATTGCTTCTGGTCACTAAGACACATGATTATCAATTATCCTGTTTTTATAAATTCAGCCATTTTCTTGCTGAATATCACATATCTTAGCTTGGTAATATTTTGTGTCTAGTTTTAGTTTGTTTTTGGATTAAATGTTTGCTCAATGTTATTTAAATAAGATTTTTATGTTGAAAATTATCATTAGTTATGAGTAATGGTTTTTAATAAAGTTGTTAAAAAGGAGACTTTCGTCTCCTTTGATTTTATTGACAACTCAAACGCAACAAATTAATAACTTTGTTGGCGCCTGCGCTTATCACTCATGGCATTTCGAGTGAGTTTCCCGAACTGTCGACTTTGAGCTCGTTGCTCTGCCAAAGTCGCACCGTTAAAGGCTTGTTCTCGCAATAGTTTTTGATAGTTATTGAAACGACGAACTTCCAGTTTGCCATTTTCAATCGCAGTTTGAATTGCGCAACCCGGCTCAGTTTGATGCTGGCAATCACCAAAGCGACAACGCTGAGCGAGAGCCTCAATGTCAGAAAATGCCTCACTGACCCCCGATTCACAATCTGCTAGTTGAAGCTCGCGCATTCCCGGAGTATCAATCAAGATGCCGCCATCAGGTAATAGATGGATAGAGCGCGATGTAGTTGTATGTCGCCCTTTGCTATCGTCTTCACGAATATGCCCAGTTGCCTGTTCTTGTTGCCCGAGTAATGCATTAACAAGAGTTGATTTGCCAACGCCTGAAGAACCGATAAAAGCGAGGGTTAGTCCTTCTTTGCACCAGGTCATGAGTTTAGAAGCACTCTCTATTTCTAAGCCGTTGACTGCCTCTATAGCTAATAGAGGGTCGAGCTTCTGTACTTGGCTTTTTAGTTCATCAGTATTGTCACACAAATCGGCTTTGGAAAGCACGATGACGGGTTCGACTTCGGCTTCATGAGCCAAGGCAAGATAACGTTCAATACGACTTAAATTGAAGTCGTCGTTAAGGGAACAGACGATAAACACTGTATCCACATTGGCTGCGATGAGTTGCTCTGCCACTTTGCTGCCAGCGGCTTTGCGGCTAAAGAGGCTCAAGCGATCCAGTAAGCGAACAAATTGCTGATCTTCATTTAAGATTACCCAGTCTCCGACGGTCATGTTGGGTAAAGAATGGTGGGCATTAAGATGAACTTGCCCAGTTTCTGTTGCCAATAAATAACCACTTCGGTGGTGCGTAATCACACGAGCAAAGATAGTGTTGTCGTAATCGTCTAATGTCAGTTGTTGCTGAAAAAATGGTTTCCAACCCAATTGTTTTAGAGGGTTTGAAGTTGAAACTAATGTGTCACAAAAAGTATGTGTTTGATTCATTATTGAATTATCCCAGACGCAACAAAGCGCCTTAATACAAATCGCATTAGGGTCTAATTCGGATAGAGTTGACCCCGGTGAAGACCGGGCAGAGAAGGGGAAGTTGTGGTTATGCCACAGAGTTGGTGCTGTTGGGGTTACCCTTGCGATGCCCAGTTAGTGTTATTCAATACAATCATCTTGTGTCCTCTTCGTTGGTTAATAAATAAGTGAGTTAATTAAGCCAAAAGAGTATAGCCGCCGTTTTTTAAAGAGGGTAGCTATACTGCAAAAATATTAACTTTGTTTTGTGATGCGCTCTTCCATAATTTGCGAATACGTGTTGGCTTTTAAGCCGTATATGATTTGGACATGACGATCATCCAATATCACGACGCCATGCGCGCCATGATTTTTGAGTGCGTTCTTATCGATGACGGACGTCGCTCTGAGGGTAAGACGCAGCCGAGTCGCACATGCACCAGTTTCTATCAGGTTCTCTATGCCCCCAATGGCGTCAATGATCGTATCGACGTCTTGTTCGACATTGGGGTTGGTATGAGTTAGGAAATTGAAAAATTGCTTCAGCACTGACTTAACCGTCATTTGAAGAGCCTTCGGTCGTTAGTTTTGAAATGGCTTCAACAATCGGTGCCGGCGAGAGCGTATGCGGTACTTTAGTGATTAACGTGCCATCCGGCTTCAAGAAGTAAAAGTAAGAGCTATGATCCAGCGTGTACTTTAGTTCCGAGCCTTCCAATTCTGTCTTACGGAAAATGACACCATAGTTGTGTGCCAAAGGTGTCGTTACATCAAGTGGTGCCGATAGGCCTTCAATCATTGGATGGAAGTAATGGGCATATTTTGCTGATGCATCGGCCTCATCACGCTCTGGGTCTAAAGAAATGAACATCGGGCGTAGTTGTGCTTTTTGCGCGTCGTCAATTTGATTCAGTGCTCCTGCCAGCATTGCAAGAGAAGTTGGGCAAACGTCTGGGCAGCGAGTAAAGCCAAAATAGACGACTCGGATGCGAGGGTCATTCACATCGAAGATATTGACGGCTTGGTTATTTTCCCCAAACAATACCGTTTGTTGAGAGGTGGAACTGTCCACTTGCTCTGGCTTCGTTTTCTGGTTATCTAAATAGCTCTTTACGCCAAACCCGAGTGCGAAAGCAGCTACGAGAAATAGGGACCAATTGCGGCTCATAACGATTCCTTATCTTTGCATTTTTATAGCAGGGTAAACGGTATTCTCTCCATCACTGAGTTCACCAACCCAAGTCATTGCATCCTCCGTGCAAACCGGGAGAATGATGTCACCTTGATATTGGCCAGGAGCGATTTGCTTCAGCAAAAACTTAGGCTCACCCATCTCCATTTCTCTTCCTGAAAGACTTAGGATGAGTTGCTTAGCATCGCTTGTATGCCACTCAACATTTAGAGTGGTAGGAACCAAGGGTTGAGCAGTTTCTGAGTTTAGCGTCATCATAACATTTTCTTGGACGCAAGAGGTTGTAGAGAGAAAGCAGTATTCATCTATTGACTTGCTTTGAGTGGAAGAAGAAAAGCTTTTTATTAGAGTCGGGGCATAAAATCCCGCAACTAATGCGGCTGAAACAGCGGCGATTTGTAACAGTTTCATTAAGGTTCAGCATTTATCACTTAACATTACGAGCATCGTAGCACAGATGCGCCGCTCGCCAACTCGTGACCTCGGTAAATTGTGCGTTATACCTCGGTGACCAGCTTCTTAGTAACGCGACGGACTTTATTGCATCAAATACAGCAGAGTTTTCAATTGAGATGTTTTGCCCTTAGCCAATAGATAAAAACGGAGCCAATTGGCTCCGTTTTTATTTGGTTCAGTATGTGTTTGATACCAAAGTTATTTATCTGAATCTGCGAATTTCTCTAGACCCAAAACCAGAGCAATGGCTGCAAGCATCATTACGACAGCAAGTACTAACTGAGAAGGTTGTGATGTCACGTGTTCAAATTCAAATGGTGATAGGTTGTGCTGTAGCAATGGCACTTGTTCGCCCTTCGAATTGGTGCGCCAAGTGATGGTTTCTTTCCATGGCCAAATCTTTGGCAACGTACCAATCATTAATCCAGTCAAAAACATCAGGGTGAAATCACGGAACTTGCGTAGTAACCACGACAATAAGTGAGAGAAGGACAGTAAACCGATCACGCAGCCAGACAAAAATAGCGCTAATGTATCGACTTGAAAACCTTTCACTGCGGCTAATACAGGAGCATACATGCCAATCAGCAGCAAAATAAAACTGCCAGAGATACCCGGCAAGATCATCGCACAAATCGCGATAGCTCCAGCGAATAAGGTGTTAATGGCCGTTGGTTCCATGTGTAAAGGTTTGAGCACAGTAATACTATAAGCAAACCCGACACCAACGAGCAGAATGACAAAGCGGACAAGATCGCGTTGCTCAACCTGACGAATAATGTGATACACAGAGACCAAAATCAAACCAAAGAAAAATGACCAAAGTGGGATCGGGTGTGTGTCAAGAAGCCAAGTAATCAACTTTGCTAGCGTTGCAATACTGGTGAAAATGCCGGCAAACAGAGCGATAAGGAAGAATCCGTTGATGTGATTAAACGCGGCTTTAACCCCTTCTTTTCGCCAGATAGAGAAAAGTGAGGGGTTAATGCGTCGAATGCTTTCAAGCAGCGTATCGTAAATACCAGTGATAAACGCGATGGTGCCGCCAGATACACCAGGTACCACATCTGCTGCACCCATGGCGATTCCCTTGAAGAAAGTAATTAAGTAGTTCATTGCTCTAATGCTAAGTCGTTTCGATGGCAGAGAGTATACAAACATTGCGATGAAAAAAGTATGAAATAGTGCTGTAACTACTTGGTTTTATATCCAATCTATTGCCTATCTTTATTACCCGCCAAGAGACAATGCCGCCGTAACGAGCTTTTAATGCTTGGTTTACATTTTTGAGATGATTAACTCTACTATCAATTATCAATCTTGGTTGCATTATGCAATTGCAATTTGCGTTATGGAATTGCATTTTGATAATTTTCGCGTGAATAAATCCAACTTATATGAGATCTTGTGCCCAAAAATAAGTCTTTGCATTTTGGCATGATTAATGCATAATACTGCTCGACCCTTCTTAAGCCGAGGGTCACCTAGCCAACTGACGTTGTTAGTGAATACAATTTGTTCACACTAAATATAAGCCAATCGCGATTATTGCGGTTGGCTATTTTTTTATATGAACAACGTTACTTACGTGCTTTGCAAATTGCACTTCTCTTACTTTCAGTCATAAAAAAGGGCTGACGTGTTACGCCAACCCTTGTGTTTTACTTTACGTTTTAACCCGTTTATCTAGCAGTTCAGTATCCCATCAACTGCAGCAAATTTTCAGCTGTCACAATGGCTTCTTTACGATTAGCAATATTAAGCTTTTGGTACAGGTTGCGAATGTGGGTTTTAATTGTCGTACCTGCCACATCCAGCTCTTGTGCGATTTGCTCGTTACTAAAGCCTGAATAAATCAGTCCCAGAACCTGCCATTCGCGTTGTGTTAATGGGCTGGTACGTACTAGCTCTGGCACATTAGGGTGATTCACCAACTTTTCAATAAAGTCTTCATCAAAGTGAATCGACCGGCTACGTTGATTCGATGAAATGTCCTTCATTAACTGTTGAGCACGGTGACGCTCAAGATCGCCCAGTTCATGGCGGAGGCTCAACTTCTCCAGCAGACCGCCAATGGTTGCACCATCAATCAGGAAGTTTCCGACCATGCCAGTTTGGTTCGTCATTACTAATGCTTCTTTTAACAGAGCCTTGGCTTGCTCCTCATCTTTTTGGCGAGCAGAAAGGACCGCTTCAACCACTAAGTTGCGATTAGTATCTGTGATTAGGTTAGTGCGACGAGCTTCACCTTGGAGAAAATCTAACGCAGCACGAGCGTCGGTATATTGGCCTAAGTTAATGTGGGCGCGAGCAATGTTACGCCATTGCAATTGAGAAAAGTGGTTGCATGCCGATTCAGGACGAACCGCAGTGTTGAGCCATTCTTGCATTGCATCGGTATTCCCGCGCGCTTGCCAAAATAGAATCAACGATAGTGAAGCGTTTGCAGTCCAATCTACGTGGTAAGTCGACTGTTTCATCAAGTGCTGTATATGCTCAATGAATTTACCGGCTTTGTCTAATTCACCGCGTCCAATCGCAATACGCGCCAACATCGAATAGCTATGTAAGTGCTTGCTTGGTGAATGGTTTTCGAGAATTTGCAGACCTTTGTACGCGCATTCTTCCGCTTCATCAAGTCGGTTCCAGCACCAAAGTACTTGCGCGCGAATACGCAGCAAAAATTCATGAAGAGGAACATGCTGAAGCTGCTGATCTTCAATCAGACGGAATGCGGAATCTTGTAGTTCAAAGGCAGCTTGCACGTAACCTTGTGCAATTAAAATCTCGCTTTGCTGCAATATTGCCCATAACGCTTGGTGATATACCTGATACTGACGAGCTAGCTTTTCAGTTTGTTGCATCATCGGCAAAGCACGGTCTAGTTTACCTAGCACGTGGTTAACTTCACCAACAACCGAAGTCGCCACAATTCGGCTACGGTAAATTGTGTTATCAAGTTGGCTAAGCGCTAACTCCGCTAATTCGAGAGCTTTTTCTGGTTGGTTACTGTTGATAGCCACTTGAGCAAGCAACGCGTTTGCTTGACCTTGATAATGAATATCTAACGCAATGTTACGCTTTTTGTGTTCCTCTTCCGCTTCTTCAAGCAGGTGGCCCACTTGGTTATAACGATGCTGACTTTGAGCCAACCATGCTCGGAGCATCGTAAGTTTTGGGTGGCTGAACAACAGATCATCGTCCAACTTGTTAATTGAGCTTTCCAGTGTGCTGAGTTCGCCTTGGTTAAACATCTTCCAGCCGAATTCGTTTAGGATCTCTACCACTAAGTCCTTATCATTCGATTTTTGTGCATGATGAATCGCTTGGTGTGGTGCTTTTTGTTGTAACCAAGCGATAGCAGCATTGCGGTGGAGATCTTTTTCTTGCTGAGGAATACGAGCTTGGCGCTCATGCGATAAAAACTCGCCAAATAAGTTATGGAACCGGAACCAGTTCTGTTCCCCTTCGAGCGGGTAAATGAATAAGCCGTAACGGTTAAGCGATTCAATCATTCCCAGTGCATCTTCGCGTTGGGTAAGGGCAAACACTAACTCATCATTGAAGTGGTCAAGCACGGATACTTGCATTAAAAAGTGACGAGTTTCGTGATCGAGTAAGTCAAACACTTCTTCGACCAAGTAATCCCACAAGTGCGCGTGATTGAACTGCGATACCGACTCTACAGTTTGTGCCAATGTGCGGTTTTGATGTTGGGCTTGTAATGCGATTAACTGCATCGCCGATGGCCAACCTTCAACATAGGTTCTTAGGCTGTTCGCCATGTCTTCATCAATACCATCGGCGATACGCTGGTTAAAGAAGCGAGTGGTTTCTTCGGTATCAAACGCCAACATCTCGTTGCCGATTTCGATCATTAAATCACGAACACGTAAGTTTGCAGTGCCCAGAGGCGGCGCTGCACGACTGGTTACCACAACGGTGAGGTTGTCTGGCATGTGCTTTAAGAAGAAACGCATGGATTCATGGATTTCATCATTCGTGATTAAATGGTAGTCATCAAGTACCACGTAGCACTCTTGATGAAAGTCAGCCATTTCAGCGAATACTTCGCTAAATAGGGAGCGTAAAGACGAGATCTGACGTTTTTCCGCCAGTTTTTGTGCGTTAGCGCAACTGAAGTTGGTGGCTTTGTTTAATGCTTGAAGCAGATAGTTTACAAAGCGAAAGCCGTCGTTATCGCTGTCATCAATGCTGTACCAACCGACGTTTGGCTTATCGGATAGCCACTGCGCTGCCATTGTTGTTTTTCCGTAACCTGCTGGGGAGCGGAATAAAACCAATTTGTAGTAAGGCGCTTGCTGTAGTAAGTCCAACACTCGTGGGCGCACGATGGCATTGTGCAGGCGTCCTGGTCGAGTAAGCTTAGATGGAATCCACATTAGTAGTTATGTCCTTATTTATGTATACCCAAATGACAGCAACGTGATCATTCTAGTAAAGCCCCCTTGAAAGCCGTCTTACTGAATGATGTCATCAGCATCAAAAACACTGTTTGAATGCCGGATAATGTCGCTACTGTTGGGGCTTGCGTCCGTCTGAAAAACCATTCCATACGGTCACTTAGATATAAAAGCTAGCGAAAACTAGAAATAACTCACATCGCCTAATTCTAGTTTGTATAAAAAGCGTACAATCCTGTGAGCTGAGTGGGATGTTACGACATCAGAAATGTTCGTTACTTTGATCCACTTCCTAATTCTCAAGGGTTGATGGATTTACCATCAACTACGCCCTTTATTTGTGATTGTCGTCACTTAAATATCGTTTGTTTCGTTAGCGTTAAGATCGCGTTGCACATAGATTACGAAAAGTTCTTCTACGCTGACCGAGTTAATGTGACCGATATTACAATTTTCACATCATCAGATGAGTGGACTATAAAAAGCGTCATGAACGGGTTTTAACCTTTCTCACATTCCATTGTGATCAAAATCACTAAGAACTGGTGCAAAGTTCACTTTGTTGAGATTTGGATCACTAACCTAGCAATGGTACCCCCTCTACGCCCTCAGCCCTCCTCCTTCAAAGGATGAGAATTAGGAGGATGTTTATTCACAGAGGTAAATGCACGATGTATGGCAGATGAATTACCAAAAGACGTGAGAATTTCGTAATGAAACCTACTCAACAAAAACAATTTGACAAGAAGTCGTTCCAAGAAAGCGTAAAGAAACACCTATCTGTAACTTACGCTCATACGATTGAAAACGCAGACAGCCGCGCATGGTACCTAGCAATGGGGCATGCTCTGGCTGAATTTACTACTCTAGATTTGCTTGCGACAGAAGAAGATCCACGCATTAAAAGTGCGAAGAGCGTTAACTACCTTTCGCTAGAATTCCTTATCGGTCGTTTGACTGGTAACAACCTAATCAGCATGGGTCTGTACGAACAAGTAACAGAAGCAATGGCTGAACTAGGTTACAACCTAACTGATCTGCTAGAAGAAGAGCGCGACCCATCATTGGGTAACGGTGGCCTTGGTCGTCTGGCTGCGTGTTTCATGGATTCATGTGCGGCACAAGAATTCCCAACTGTCGGCTATGGTTTACATTACGAATACGGTCTATTTAAACAGTCATTCAAAGATGGTCGCCAGCAAGAAGCACCTGACGCTTGGCGCGGTGTAGAAGGCTACCCTTGGGAAATTGCGCGTCCAGAACTTGCGCAAGAGATCGGTTTCTACGGTCACGTTGAAGTGATTAACGAGAACGGTAAAGAAGTTCGCAAATGGGTACCAGGCATGACAGTAAGAGCAATGCCTTGGGATCTTCCAATTGTGGGTTACGAATCAGACACGGTTTACCCGCTACGTCTTTGGGAATGTCAGGCGATTGCACCATTCTCACTAGCAAGCTTTAACAATGGTGATTACTTCGAAGCTCAGCACGCACTGATCGACGCAGGTAACATCACTAAAGTGCTTTACCCGAACGACAACCACGAGAAAGGTAAAACACTGCGTCTAATGCAGCAGTACTTCCACTCAGCAGCGTCTGTACGTGACATCCTACGTCGCCACGAAGCTGCGGGCTACTCGCTAGCGGATCTACCTAAGCAAGAGACTATCCAGCTTAACGATACGCACCCAACGATTGCGATTCCTGAACTAATGCGCATCCTGATGGATGAAAAAGGTTTAGCTTGGGAAGCTGCTTGGGAAATCAGCTCTAAGACATTTGCTTACACCAACCACACGCTACTTCCAGAAGCACTAGAGACATGGCCAGAGTCGCTAATCCAGCACCTGCTACCACGTCATATGGAGATCATTTACGAGATCAACCACCGCTTCCTACAAGACGTACGTGCAATGTGGCCGGGTGATGTCGCGAAACAACAGAAGCTTTCTATCATCGAAGAAGGTTTCCACCGCATGGTTCGCATGGCAAACCTATGTGTAATCGGCTCTTACGCAGTAAACGGTGTAGCAGCACTTCACTCTGAATTGGTTAAGAAAGACCTATTCCCAGAGTTCCACGAAATGTACCCGACACGTCTACACAACGTAACGAACGGTATTACGCCACGTCGCTGGTTGAAGTTCTGTAACCCAGGTCTGTCTCAGCTTATCACTGAGAAAGTCGGCCCAGAATGGCCAGCGAAACTAGAGCAACTTGAAGGTATTGCGAAGTACGCTACTGACGCGACATTCCAAAAAGAATTCATGGCAGTGAAGAAAGAGAACAAAGAACGCCTAGCAACTTGGGTGAAAGAGAACATGGGTATCGAGCTCGATACTAATGCAATCTTCGATGTTCAAATCAAGCGTCTGCACGAGTACAAACGTCAGCATCTAGACTTGCTACACGTACTGTCTCTGTACCACCGTATTCTTAATGAACCAGGTTTTGAGTGTACGCCACGCGTTGTGTTCTTCGCAGCAAAAGCAGCACCGGGTTACCACCTAGCGAAAGAAATCATCTTCGCAATCAACAAGATTGCAGACAAGGTGAACAACGATCCTCGCATCGGTAACAAGCTGAAAGTGGTATTCATCCCTGACTACCGCGTGAGCATGGCTGAAATCATTATCCCTGCGGCTGACGTTTCTCAACAAATCTCGCTAGCGGGTAAAGAAGCATCAGGTACAGGTAACATGAAGATGGCGCTAAACGGTGCGCTAACTATCGGTACAATGGATGGTGCAAACGTTGAGATTCGTGAGGAAGTAGGCGATGAGAACATCTATATCTTCGGTCTAGATGTTGAAGGTGTGAAAGCGCTGAAAGCTCAAGGTTATAACCCATTTGATTACTACAATGCGGATCACTTACTCAAAGCGTCCATGGACCTACTACTGGGTGAAGAATTCACTCCAGGTCAACCGGGCTTACTGCGTGCCACATACGACAGCCTACTAGACGGCGGTGACCCGTACTTATGTCTTGCGGACTTTGCATCTTACGTGAAAGCGCACGAAGACATGAGCGAACAATATAAAGATCAAGCTGGCTGGGCGAAGAAGGCCATTCTTAATACCGCCCTTGTTGGCAAGTTCACGTCAGACCGCTCAATCCGAGACTACGTGAACAATATCTGGAAACTTGAAGCGGTGAAACGCTAATAGAACCTAGTTAAGACCAAGGTAGCCAAGCGCTACCTTTGGTCATTTTCCAAAAGAAGTTATTGATAACAATAAAACCCTACATGGAAGGTGTTGGTATTACCTTCGGAGAAAGCGATGAAAGAACAAACAGCATTAAAGAAAGTCGCGGAAATGGCGAGATTGGCTGATAGCTATGTCAGTGCTTGGGGAGATGAGGCTAAAGTGTCTGAGGAGACGCTACGCCGCTTGCTCGCTTCGCTTGGCTACGATACTAGCAGTGATGAAAAACTACTGGCTTCTGCTGAAAAGAAACATAAAAAAGACGTACTAGCCCCTGTTCTTGTTTTACGCGACGGCGAACCAGTCGAAGTGGAACTAAACCTAGGTACGAGTGCTCGTGAGAGTGAATTCAGCTGGCGTTTAGAAACAGAACAAGGAGAGGTACTTGAAGGCTATCTTCAGTCCCAAATTGTTCGTGATGAGCGTGCTGAGGGTGGCCCTCTAGTGTTTGCATTGCCAAAGAACTTGGCTTGGGGTTATCACAAACTGATCATCAGTCGTAAGCGTCGTAAAACACCTTACGAGATGTCATTGATCATTACGCCGAAAGCGTGTTTCAAACAAGACGATCTAAACCAACACAAAAAGCTATGGGGTCCTAGTATCCAGCTTTACACACTGCGTACTCAGCATAACTGGGGCATCGGTGATTTTGGCGACCTAAAACAACTGGTGAGTGATATTGCCTCTCGTGGCGGTGACTTCATTGGCTTGAACCCTATTCACTCGCTGTTCCCTGCGAATCCAGAAGGGGCAAGCCCATACAGCCCGTCTTCTCGTCGTTGGTTGAACATCATGTACATCGACGTAAGCTCTGTACCTGAATTCGCGCTAAGTGCAGAAGCACAACAGCGAGTGGGTAGTGCAGAGTTCCAACAACGTCTACAAAAAGCGCGAGACTCTCATTGGGTGAATTACACCGAAGTTTCGCAACTAAAAATGAGCGTTCTTCCGCTGCTATTCAGTGAGTTTAAAGCTCGCCATTTAGACAAGAACACCGATCGCGCTCGTGCCTTCTTGGACTTTGTTGAAAAAGGCGGCGACAGCTTGCTACATCAAGCTGCATTCGATGCACTTCATGCTGATTTACATGCAGAAGATGCAAACATGTGGGGTTGGCCTGTATTCCCTGAGAAATACCGCACATTCGACGCAGCTGGTACTCAGAAGTACATCAAGGATAACCAAGATCGTGTTCACTTGTACATGTACCTGCAATGGATCGCAGACGATCAAATCAAAGAAGCACAAGCGCTAGCCGAAGAAAAAGGCATGGCTGTGGGTTTGTACCGCGACCTTGCGGTTGGTGTTGCAGATTCAGGCAGCGAAACATGGGCAGACGAAGGCGCGCTAGTATTGGATGCAAGCATCGGTGCGCCGCCGGATGTACTTGGTCCACTAGGCCAAAACTGGGGTCTGCCTCCGCTTAACCCTCAGGTTTTAGAAGCGACTGGCTACGACGCTTATATCAAATTGCTACGTGCTAACATGAAGCATTGTGGTGCATTGCGTATCGACCACGTACTTGGCCTGCTTCGCCTTTGGTGGATTCCAAAAGGCGAGAAAGCGACAGAAGGCGCATACCTGTACTACCCAGTTGAAGACATGCTAGCAATCCTAGCGTTGGAATCTCACCGTCATCAGTGTTCTGTAATCGGTGAAGACTTGGGTACTGTACCTGATGAAATCGTTGATATCCTTCGTGATGCGGGTGTGCATTCGTACAAAGTCTTCTTCTTCGAAACATCAAAAGACGACGGTGGTTTTATTTCTCCGAAGCATTACGCAGAGCAGTCTATGGCGGCATTGTGTACGCACGATATGCCAACACTACGCGGTTTCTGGCACTGTGATGACTTGAAGATGGGGCGTGAGATTGGTTTGTACCCTGATGAACAGCAGTTGGAAGGCCTATTCGCTGACCGCTTGAAGTGCAAACAAGGTATTCTAGACAGCGTTCGCTGGCATGGCTATCTGCCAGAAGGCATTGGTCATGATGCTCAGTACGTGCCAATGGATTCATACCTAAGCGAAGCGCTGCAACTGCACGTAGCTGCGGGTGACTCTGCACTGCTTAGCGTTCAGCTTGAAGACTGGCTAGAAATGGATCAACCGGTCAACATTCCTGGCACGGTGGATGAGTATCCAAACTGGCGTCGTAAATTGTCGATGAACCTAGATGAAATCTTCAGCCGTGAAGATGTGAATCGTATTTCTAAACGCCTTACTGAAGTTCGCGCACAGGCGAGTAAGTAAGATGCCTAGAGTGGCGTAGATGGACGAGCTGATTACCAATTTTGTTAGCTCAGAGGTACGAAAGTTCCGTCTAGGTCACTCATTCCTAAAACACAATCCGTTAGGATGAAGTACCGTTATTATGCCCGCGACAATAGCGGGCATTTTTGTATTTTGACGCCGTTTACGCAACGAACGTGAGAAGCGGAGTCTTTTTGTGAGTTCACAACGTTGGCTGTGGAGAAACCGATGTTTGATTCAGATCTCTGGTCTTGAAAAGGATGTTGGCTCTAGGGAGAAAGATTTGAAAACCACCAAAACCAAGAAAATAAAGAAACAACACGAACGCGCATACGAACTGCTTGCTGAGGCGGCTTACTCAGATCCATTTGCGGCGCTGGGTCCATTCATTGACGACGAAGCTTCGCTGAGAGTTTGGATGCCGGGCGCAAACAAGGTTGAACTGCTTGTTAATGGTGAACCTCGCGTGGCGCTTGAGCGTGATGGCGACAGCGGTTTCATCTTAAAAGAACAACGCGATTTACACCTGACCCACTACCGTTTAGCGGTCGATTGGAATGGTGTTGAACAAATTATTGATGACCCGTACCAGTACCACAATATCTACCAAGAGTACGAGCATCTGCATACGCCAAAAGACATGTATCACTACATGGGCGCACACTTTGTCACGCTAGAACGTGGCGGTGAAAACATCTCTGGTGTGCGTTTCCTTGTTTATGCACCACATGCATCGGCTGTTAGCCTTGTGGGTTGCTTCAACCAATGGGATGGCCGTCGTCATCCAATGCAACGCCTAGACTACGGTATCTGGGGCCTATTCATTCCTGGTCTGGAAGAGGGGGTACAATACAAATTTGAGCTCAAAGGGCCAAATGGGGAAGGGCTTCCTCATAAACAAGACCCTTGGGGTTTCTACTCTGAGCAATACCCATCGTTCGCGTCCATTACTTACGATCACAAGCGTTACCAATGGCAAGATGCGAAATGGCAAAACCGTGCAGTGACGCAAAAGCGTGATGAAGCGTTATCGTTTTACGAGCTACATGCTGGATCATGGAAGCGCGACGAGAAAGGTGATTTCCTGAACTACCGCGAACTCGCGGAGCAGTTGGTGCCATACCTTGTGGATATGGGCTACACCCACGTTGAACTGATGCCTGTGTCTGAGCATCCATTCTATGGTTCATGGGGCTATCAACCTGTTGGCTTGTTTGCACCAACTAGCCGCTTTGGCTCCCCTGATGATTTCAAATTCTTCGTGGATGCGTGTCACCAAGCTGGTATCGGTGTTGTGCTGGATTGGGTACCGGCGCACTTCCCATCGGATGATCATGGTTTAGCGAACTTTGATGGTACGCCTCTGTTCCATGATCCAGATCCGCGTCGCGGTTGGCACCAAGACTGGAACTCATACATCTATGATTTAGGCCGTGAACATGTGCGTCGCTTCCTTGTATCGAATGCGCTGTACTGGTTTGAACAATTCCATATCGATGGCATTCGCGTGGACGCTGTCGCGTCGATGCTCTATCTCGATTATTCACGTAGTCACGATCAGTGGGTACCAAACGTCGACGGTGGCAACGAAAACTACGACGCAATCGCAACCTTAAAATGGATGAACGAAGAAGTGTACAAGCACTTCCCGAATGCGATGACGATTGCGGAAGAGTCAACGGCGTTTCCGGGCGTGTCTGCGCCAACCTTTATGGGTGGTTTAGGTTTTGGCTTCAAGTGGAATATGGGGTGGATGCACGACAGTCTTTCATACATCAAAGAAGATCCTGTTCACCGCAAATACCACCACAATACCATCACATTCCCGCTGGTTTATGCGCACAGCGAGAACTACGTCTTGTCTCTCTCTCACGATGAGGTGGTGTACGGCAAAGGCTCTATCCATAACAAGATGCCGGGTGATGAATGGCAGCAAACCGCAAACCTACGAGCATACTACGGTTATATGTATGGTCAACCGGGCAAAAAGCTGAACTTTATGGGCGCGGAAATTGGCCAAACGGCGGAGTGGAACCACGATGATCAGTTGCAATGGTTCTTACTGGAATATCAGCGTCATCAAGGTGTCCAAAAGCTGATGCGAGATTTGAACCACTTATACCGAAATGAAGCGGCGATGCACGATCAAGATTGTGTTCCTGCTGGTTTTGAGTGGCGTCTACAAGACGAAGCGGATGCGAGCATCCTAGCGCACGAGCGTATTAGTAAAGAAGGTGAGCGTATTCTGATCATCACCAACTTTACGCCCGTACCACACGAGCGTTTCCGTTTAGGTGTTCCAAATGCAGGTCAATACGAACTGCTACTGAATACAGACGACAGCAAATACGGCGGCAGCGATTTTAAAGTGCTGACCAGTGTGAAAACGGAAAAAGTTGAAAGTGAATCACTGCCTCAATCACTTGAGCTTCGTTTGCCTCCACTTTCAACCGTGTTCTACAAGCTGCACAAATAATTTAGTCTAATCAAATTCTAAGCCCGTTTTACATTGTAAATCGGGCTTTTTTTGACCAAGTTTTCACTAACGATAAACAGACTGCATACTCTATACTTGCATCATATTGTTTTGTTAAATCAGGCTAGGTCGGACTTTGAGAAAGATTAAATCCCTTCTGTTCAATATCTTATTGGTGCTTTTGCTTTTACCAGTGATGCTCGTTGGCATAGTGAAATACATCGATCCACCAATTTGGGGATGGAAGATCAGCCGCATGATTTCTCCTCCTGAAGGATTTCCTGAAGAGAGTCAAAATGAATGGGTGCCTTTGAGTGATATTTCTAAACACATTCAACTGGCCGTGATTGCGACAGAAGATCAAAAGTTCCCGACCCATTACGGAGTGGATTTTGATTCCTTGTTTAAAGTGATCTCAGAGTCTGGCGAGAACGGTCCCTCTCGCGGTGCGAGCACGATTACTCAGCAAACTGCAAAGAACGTGTTTCTGTTTCCTTCACACTCTTATGTGCGCAAAGCGTATGAACTTTATTTTGCTCTGCTGATGGAAGCAATGTGGAGTAAAGAACGCATTCTCGAAGTGTATTTGAATGTGGTGGAGTTTGGGCCGGGTATTTATGGGGCGGAAGCCGCTGCACAAAACTACTTTGGTATTCCAGCTAAACAACTTTCAACACGCCAAGCAGCAAGGCTTGCGGTGGTGCTGCCAAATCCGTATCGCATCAAAGTCTACCCTCAGACTTCTTACACCATCAGCCGCGTCAATTGGGCGATGAGACAAATGCGCAACCTAGGCAGCGTGCAGCTTTAAACTCCCTTTTATCCTGCTCGTAAATAGAACTACGCCCCAATAAAAGCAAAATGTGAAGCGTCACAAGCTTTAGGGCGTAGCCTTTCAGAATGATGTGCTCAGTTTTTCATCCATTTACTATTAGTGTGAATAAAACTACAACACGAATACTGCGCCTATGCGCAACCAATGGACTGAACGATGAAACTGAATCTGATTACGACGACCTTATTGCTTGCATCGGCAAGTGCCATCGCCGAGCCAAACATCACCATTTCTACCACGACCAACAGCCGTGACTTTCCTTTAAGTGCAGAGCAACCTTTGGTTGTGCCCTTAACCAAAGACGGATACACGCTCAAAATCACGGGTGTTGAAGGCGACTGTGTCGCGCCTGATGGTCAGAAGGTCAAATTCAACAAACCTATCGCGCTGAACTGCGGAAAACCAACAGAACTGCCGTTAAAAATCCGTTTTACTGGCGATTACTCTTTTGCTTTTGATGCGGAAGCCAAAACTCTACGCTTCAAGCGTGAACCTAAGAAAGCTGCCAAGACAGAATTCAAACGCCCAATCCCACAAGTGCAATGTGAGGTTTACCGAGGCGGCGAAGTCACCATCGCGCTGGGTGACAGTTTCCCCGATGGCACCAAGTTGCGTGATGCCTATTCTGGTCAAATGGTCGAAGTAAAAGATCAGCAAGTATCGCTGACACCAAGCAAAGATTCCGGCGGTTTGGTGCTACTAGAGCCAGTGAAGAAAACCAAAGAAGCAGTACCGTTTGATTACCGTAATGCCAACATTTACTTCGTGATGGTCGACCGTTTTAACAATGCCGATACCAGCAATGATAACAGCTATGGGCGAAAGAAAGACGGCAAAGAAGAGATTGGTACCTTCCACGGTGGTGACCTAAAAGGCGTGATCGAAAAGCTAGATTACATCAAGAGCCTAGGTACAGATGCAATTTGGCTGTCGCCAATTGTTGAGCAAGTGCATGGTTTTGTGGGCGGCGGCGATAGCGGCTCATTCCCATTTTACGCTTACCACGGTTACTGGACGCGTGATTTCACCAAGATTGATGAGAACTTCGGTAACGAAGATGACCTGAAAAAGCTGGTGGAAGAGGCACACAAACGTGGCCTTAAAGTATTGATGGACGCAGTAATCAACCACACCGGTTACTCAACGTTAGCCGATTTGCAATTTGATGGTATTGAGGTGTTAAAACCAAACGCTGAACTACCTAAGAAGTGGGGGGATTGGCAACCAAAAGCGGGTAAAAATTGGCATAGCTACCACCAGAATATTGATTACCAGAGTCCAAACTGGGCGAAATGGTGGGGCGGTGACTGGATAAGAACAGGTCTACCGGGATACCCAGTTCCGGGCAGCAGTGATATCACCATGTCATTGGCGGGTTTGCCTGACTTTATCACTGAATCAGACAAAGCCGTGAAGCCAGCTCAATGGCTATTGGATAACCCTGGCACTCGCGTTGAGGCGCGTGATAATTACACCGTCTCGGACTACCTAATTGAGTGGCAAACTGATTGGGTGAAACGCTTTGGTATTGATGGTTACCGTGTCGACACGGTGAAGCACGTTGAAGGCGATGTGTGGAAACGCTTGAAAGAAGAGGCATCAAGCAGCCTTGAGCAATGGCGTAAAGAGAACGGTAAGTCAGGTCAGCCATTCTGGATGATGGGTGAAGTATGGGGACATACCGCTTATCGCAGCCCTTACTTTGACGATGGCTTTGACGCGTTGATTAACTTCGACATGCAGAAGAAGTTAGACAAAGGCGCGGCGTGTTTCAGCCAAATGGCAGACACTTACCAAAGTTACGCAGATACTATCGCCAATGAGAAAGACTTTAACCCTGTGAGCTACATGTCTTCTCACGATACCGAGCTGTTCTTCTCTCGCTTCAAAGATTACGGTATGCAGCGTAACGCCGCGAATGCACTGCTTCTGAGTCCTGGTGCTGTTCAGGTTTATTATGGTGATGAAGTTGGTCGTAACATTGGTCCTTACGCGGATGATTTCCACCAAGGCACACGTTCTGACATGGTGTGGAAGCTATCGGATGAGAAGCAAGCGCTACTCAAACACTGGCAAACCCTTGGTCAGTTCCGTAAAGCGCACCCAGCGATTGGTGCAGGTCAACATCAAGTGATTGAACAAGAAGGTGCGTATGTGTTCTCTCGCTCGCTTGGCAATGACAAAGTCGTTGTGGCGTTTGTGGGTCGCGAAAAGTAGTTAGAACTTCGTTTTAAGCCTAGATAGAAAAAGCCCTTCCTTGAGTTATCAGGGAAGGGCTTTGTTGTTTTAGTTCGCCAGTTCTTGGTCGATGACTTGTTCTAGCTCGTCAAACGGCACATAGCCAGGAATGACTTGATCATTAATGATCAACGCAGGCGTGCCGCGTAAACCAAGTTGCGTGAAATACTGATAGTTTTTATCAAGCAACGCCTTGGTCTCTTTGTCGTCGACAAGCTGCGCTTCTGTCCCCGTTTTTTTCGCGATTTGATTTAAGGAACGTGCGTCATGTGCGCCCGGTTTTTTCACCAATAACTCATGCACTTGTTCGTACTTATCTCGCTGGTTTTGCCAAACATTTAATGCGTAACTTGCCGAGTTGTAGCCGTTTTTCTCGTATTGTTCTTTAAAAGAGACATTGAGGTTAAGCACTTTTACCTGCGGATATTCCTTACCAACTTTGACCAGCTCTCCTTCTAAACGTTTACAAAAAGGGCAGCTGTAGTCTGTTACGTTAATAATGGTTAACTCAGGGTTTTCAGCACCAAAAGAGGAATGTTTGCCATCACTTAGATATTGACGAACCTCCTTCAAGGTGTCGCCAAATGACTGTTGATACGCAATGTACTCTTGAAGGTTTTGGTGCAATGAATCAAGAATTTGAGGGTTATCTTTTAGTATCTGATTAACTTCCTCTAGCTTTTGTTCTGCGGTCTTTTCTGATGCGAAAGATACGGCAGATACGATAGCCATCGTTAACGCCAAAAGTGTACGAGTGAATGTCATAATATTTCCTAAAACTTTTAAATTTCGTTGTTTGTTATGTGAAGTGAATAAAATATGCACAAAAGTCAGGCAGAAAGGTCTCTCGCCTTGCTGGCTTTATTCTCTAAACACGCAAAGTTTTAGGTGAACCCGATACTTTTCCGGTATCGGTTCTGTGTATTCCAGATAACGAATTGCTGTGGTTGTCATCGGCAGCGCCACAATCAAAGCAAACAGAAAAAATGGAATAAGAATATGATCAAACTGATGTTGGTACGCTTGAACCAGCTTTTCTGAAAGGTCGCAAGATGGTGATAAATTCACACTCTCATCTTGCTGACTCTGTATTTGGTGAGCCTTCGGGCAGTTTTTCGAGAAACCAGAATTTTGGCTTAAGCATATCATCACCACCCAAAGCACGAGGGCGAGTGTCCATTTGGCTATTTTATATTGTGAGCGTAACAATGGGTCGTATAGTCCTGTTAATTCTGGTTTATGCCGTTTACATATGACCGGGCCATCCTAACCTAAATTTCGTGGCTGAATGTTACTTTCGAGTTAATCGATGTTGCCTCAATGCCAAAGTATGAAGTACGTCATGCATGTTGTAGAAAGCAATATTCGTCAGAATCATTTGTTGAGTTGATGAAGAAGTCGTGAACTATCAACATAGATTAATATACCTAATTGTTAGCACAAATTTTTATTATCTTTCAATTGTGATTGGAATCATAAAATAAAACTTCATAACTGAGTCGCGATAATGTTCGGCAGACGGATTGATTTTGATCATCTCTCTAGCACATTATTCAGGTGAACATATGTGTTAAGGTCCACATGTGTAGGTAATGTTATGAAAATTCCTGTTCAAACTGAGCGTAAAGTTACACTGGGGTGCTACGTTGCTCTGGCGTTTGCGGTTGTGTTCTTTTCTGGTCTGATGCAATCCAACGAATGGTACGGTGTATTCGACTTTACAACGCTTAATGGCTCTTTCGGTAAAGTGGCTTACGGCGTAACGGAAGGTGCGGATGGCGAGGTACAAGCTGCGACCACATCTTTCCGTGGTACTGGCGGTAGCGGTGCTCGTGACGGTTTCATTTTCGCACTTACTTTGATTCCAACCGTTATGTTCGCATTAGGTATGATCAACGTACTTGAGCACTACGGTGCACTTGAAGCAGCTCGTAAGCTTCTTACTCCTCTTCTACGTCCTCTAATGGGCATCCCTGGTAACTCTGGTCTGGCTTTAATTGCTTCTCTACAAAGTACCGATGCAGGTGCGGCAATGACGCGTCAGCTAAAAGATGAAGGTCACCTAACTAAGCGTGAAACGGACGTATTTACCATGTTCCAGTTCACTGCAGGTGCAACCATCGTGAACTTCTTCTCATCGGGTGCTGTGCTGTTCACACTGACGATGGCTGACGGCTCTCTAGCAGTAACGTCTTCTATTGGTTTAGCAGTTGTGGTGATGTTCGCATTTAAGATCATCGGCGCGAACCTGTTCCGTATCTACCTGAACATGACGGAAGGTAAAGAAGACAAGCAAGACCAAAACAAATCAGAGAACCTAAAAGAGGAGACGGCATAATGGGTGACGTTAAAGCGAAAAAACCAATGGTGACGGATATCTTCGTCGAGGGTGCTAAGAAAGGCTGGGTAATTGCGACTACCTCTACGGTGCCTAACGTATTGATGGCGTTCGTTATCATCAAAGCGCTTCAAATCACTGGCGCGTTGGATCTGATGGGCACGGTGTTTTCTCCAATCATGGCAGTGTTTGGTCTTCCGGGTGAAGCAGCAGCGGTATTGATCGGTGCTTGGATGTCGATGGGCGGTGCGGTTGGCGTAGTGATTACGCTGTTTGACCAAGGTATCCTGAACGGTACGCACATTGCGATTCTTGCGCCTGCTATCTACCTAATGGGCTCTCAAGTTCAGTACATGGGTCGTATCATGGGTCCAATTGGTACTGAAGGTCGTTACATCCCAGTTATGATTGCAATCTCAGTATTGAACGCGTTTGGCGCAATGCTGGTGATGAATCTGTTTGTCTAGGAGTGAGTCATGCAATTCTCTCTAAATGAATATCTAGAAGAGCTACGTCCGCTGATTAATGTGGATTGTGGCACTTACACGACTGATGGTATCGAGTTTATCGCTTCTCAATTTGAAGAGAAGTACCAAGCGATGTCAGGTTGGAGCGTAAAACGCATCGACTGTGGCAGAGCGGGCATCGGTCTTGAAGTTCGAAACAAGCCGGAAGCTGAGCAAATCGACGTAATGCTGATTGGTCACATGGATACCGTGTTCCCTGTGGGTACTGCTGAGCTTCGTCCAATGTCTCAAGATGCAGAGAAAGCCTACGGTCCGGGCGTCTCGGACATGAAATCTGGCTTGCTGAACATCGTATACGCGATGCGCAATCTAGACCAAGCGGTGTTGGATAAGTTGTCTATCGCTATCTGCATGAACCCAGATGAAGAGACGGGCTCTCTGGACTCTGTGGATTGGATTCAATCAGTTGCGAAAAACGCTAAGAATGTGCTGGTTGCAGAAGCAGCACGTGCAGACGGTGGTTTAGTGAAAGCGCGCAAAGGCATGGCTCGCTACAAAATGACCTTTAATGGCGTTGCTGCTCACGCAGGTAACGAGCCAGAAAACGGCCGCAGCGCAATCACTGAGATGGCGAATTGGATTCTGGCTGTCAATGCAATGACCAACTTTGAATCTGGTACCACATTGAACGTCGGCATTGTTTCTGGCGGCAACGGTGCGAACATCGTCCCTGAGCACGCGGAAGCGATCGTGGATGTGCGTTTCTGGAGCAACGAAGAATACGATGATGTCGATAGCAAGCTAAATGGCATGCTGGAAACACCATTCGTTGGTGGCGTGAGAATTGAGTTGGTTCGTGAAGCTTATAAGCCTTCTATGGTGCCAAGCCCACAAACAGAAAGCCTGATGATGCTAGTTGAAGAAGCCGCAAGTGAACTGGCGATCGAAATCAACTGGAAAGAAGTAGGTGGTGGCTCTGATGCAAACAACACGGCGATTCTTGGTGTTCCAACTTTGGATGGTCTAGGACCTATCGGTGCGGGCTTCCACAGCGATCAAGAGTACTTGTTGCTTGAGTCTATTGAACCACGTATCAAAATGTTGATACGTGTACTGGAGAAGATTGTTCAATAAGGCATTCTGCTTCTAAAGCTTGGCTCCCAAAGCTTTTGGTTTCAAAACTTTTGTTTTCCAAGACTTTTTGTTTCCAAGGCAATAATCCCCGGACTTCGGTTTGGGGATTTTTCTATCTGTGTTTCACTTTACTATCATTTCTTGTTATTAATCTTGCGTTCAGGTTCGATTTATTAATATGTTGGACATAGTCATAAATTTCGGAGGCAACGATGACCACAACAATGTCTGTAAAATCGGCGCCGAAAGACGCCAAAGATCAAACGATGCAAGCGCCAGATGAGAAAACATTCTGGCGAAAAATGAAAGGGTCGGTTAAGAAAGCGGGTGAAGAAATTGCCGTAATGGGCATAAAATCATGGCTCGCGATGGCAGATTCCAACACCTCTGTTCGCCACAAGGCTATTTTAGGTGGCGCGCTGGCTTACTTCGTCCTACCAACAGATATGGTGCCAGACGTACTAGCTGGCGTCGGTTTTACCGATGATATGGCGGCACTTACCTTAGCCGCGAACTCAGTCGGTAATGCCATCACTAAAGAACACGAAGCACAAGCTAGAGAAAAACTGAATTCGATGGTGGAGTAGGTATGGCCCATCAAACATGTTCTATGTTTGGTTTAGCGCAAACAAGAAATTGTTATTTTTAACATTTACTCAAAGCACACGAGCTCGTCACAATACGTTTTTCCGTAGTAGATTTGCTCGATTTGAAAGGGTACTTTCAGATTCAAGTTTTTATCTAAGAGAAACCTTTCATGTACAGGTATACGCCAGATATTATTGGTATGCTAACTTTGAACGGAAAACCGTTGTCATCTCAATTAGTGGTCCTCCGAGTCGGTGTGCGTGGAACCATTCATGAGTTTCAAACTATTACTGATGCTAACGGATCGTTTGCCTTCCCTGCATTTGAAGAGCATGAGTCTCAAGACTTATTGAACTTAGATCAGAAATACGTGCTCGTTTTCCTGAAGACTCATCTAGCAAATGGAGAAGAGGTGACGATATGGGAGTCTTCAATTGATGGTTATGAGACTTATGAGTTTGCTAGAGAAAATATGGGAAATTTGAATTGTGAAGTAACCAATGAAGTTTACTACTTCGCTTTTTCTTATTTTGGAAATGGTGAAGATGATACTTATGTGTACAGTCAGTGCAAACTAACTGGTTATGTAGAATCAGGAGTATACGAAAGTTAAGTAGTGAATTACTTTAGAGAAATATTCTGCGAATTAGCACTTTGATTGATATGTTTAAACTTGATTGAGGCGTGCAGGTATAGCTTTTTCTTTTAAAGAACTTTGAGTTTAATAATCATCACAATCATAAACTCTATGAAAAATGTCTTTTATATAAAAATCCATTTAAATTGCAGTTGCTAATAACCATTAGATCTCCAGCATTTTCTAGATTGATATTCTTGAAAAAGTATCGAAACTCGGTATCTTCAAGCTCACAGTAAAGATTACTTAAGTTGTCCTCTATAAATATAGGTGGTGAAACGTAGTTTAACTGAGACTCCCAAATATATTTCTTTTCTTCATTTATATAGGTATATATTCCGATATATGAATATGTTTGATTCAAAGCTGATTCTTTGAACCTTTGAGCATGTATGACTGGTTTAAAGTGAAATTCACCTAACTCATTAGTACTTGAACTCCTTTTGTAATTATTTTTTAAAAAATTAGCTTCTAAGTAAACCGTTACATTTTCTAGAGGTCTTTGATCAAGAACTAAAGTACCTTTTACCTCTGGGCTTAATGTATATTTAAATTTCTTAAAAAAATCGAACATACTTTCGTTGAAACCTAATGCAAGTATTGGAAATGAGAAAATGAATAAAAAAGACTATTTTTAAACATGAAATTATGATGTATGTATCTTAGTACCAACTTAATTATCAGACTACTATCTATCGCGATTTGGTTTTGAACTTTAATTTGATAATGGAATTTGTATCTCTATATGATGAAAATGTTCCTTATATCATTTTCAAAGTGATAAACATAGGCGAGTTATCTTAACCCTCTAGATGAACTAATATAGAATCTAACTACTTACCGATTAGTAATTGAAACAACCTCGGGGGACGAGAAATTTATCTAAACCTTTTTGACTTCGGGTTAATTGGAAATAAAAAACCACCTTAGAGTAAGGTGGTTTTTGCTTAGACAGGATAATTTAACTTGGAAGGGTTTAAGCTTCCGCGCGTTTCAGGTGCACTTCTTCTTCGGCTACGCCTGCCATTGGGTCGTTGAAGCGAGCTTCATCCAATGCACCTTCTGATTTCGCAACGATGACGGTCACAGCACTATCACCAGTGATATTTACCGCGGTACGAATCATATCAAGAAGACGGTCAACACCCATGATAAGTGCGATACCTTCAAGCGGCAGACCAACTTGGTTCAATACCATTGCCAACATTACTAGACCCACACCAGGAACACCTGCGGTACCGATAGACGCCAGAGTTGCCGTCATGATAACCATTAGGTAATCGCCCATAGTTAAATCAATATTGAAAGCTTGAGCAATAAACGCAGTTGCTACGCCCTGCATGATCGCCGTACCGTCCATGTTCACGGTTGCACCAAGTGGTACTGTGAACGATGATACACGGTTCTCAACACCCATGCGGTGCTTTGCTGTTTCCATTGTCACTGGAATCGTCGCGTTCGATGATGCTGTAGAAAAAGCAAACATGATTGCGTCTTCCATCTTACGTAGGAACGTAATTGGGTTTAGACCTGTGAAACCTTTTAACATTAAGCTGTAAGTAACTAGACCGTGTAGGACAAGCGTACCAGCCAGTACTAAGAAGTACTCTGCCAGATTGACGATCGCGCCCAGACCAAGACCAGTAAATAGCTTCGCCATTAAGAAGAACACACCATAAGGTGCCAAGTTCATCAAAATCGCGACCAGTTTCATGATCACTTCATTCAGATCAGAGAAGAATGCTGCGATGCGTTCGCCTGGTTTACCCGCTGCACTGATCGCGATACCGAATAGCACGGCGAACACGATAACTTGCAGAGTTTTACCTTCTGCCATTGCGCTGATTGGGTTGGTCGGGAACATATCGATGATCACCTGACCTAAAGATGGCGCTTCGGCTGATTTGAATGAACTTGCTGCCGTTAGATCTGCCCCTGCCCCTGGCTGGAATAGAGTACCCATAGTTAGAGCAAGCGTAATCGCGATAGCCGTTGTCGTAACGTAGAAAGCGAGGGTTTTACCGCCCATGCGACCCAGTGTAGAGAGGTCTTTGAGAGAGCTAGTACCACAAACTAACGAAACAAATACTAGCGGTACAACAAGCATTTTTAAGCTGGCAACGAAGATCTGTCCACCAACTTCGAATAATCCATTAACAATGTATGCGTCGACAAATCCGTTGTCGGCAAAAAGTGTGCGAATTGCAAATCCTGTCAAGATACCCGCAACCATACCTAAAATTACGCGGCTGGTAAGCGACATCGGTTTCTTGGTATTCATGAGAACACTCCTTATAGTTATGCACCTTGAGTTCACTTCAAAGCGGCGAGCAGATTAGCAGCGGAGTGAGAAAATACGAAAGAATAATCCTCTAAATGGTTAATAGATGTGAACTTTATCACTAATAAAAATGGGATTTTAACCAAATATTAACGAATTGGCCGGATGAAAAGTTTGTATTTTAACAATTTTATCGAATATACAACCGATAACAAAGAGGATTTACAATAAATTTTAATAAGAGATAGAGTGCATACTCTCTTGGAGTGGATGCATTTCTGCATAACTATTTAAGTTATATTCAGGCTAGCGGTCGCTTCTTTAGGGATAATTTAGTATTGAGTGTTCATCAGAGCCAACGAACCCGTTATGCTTTCATATTTGTCAACTCAATGATGGTTGGCAAGTGTAGTTAGTTGGAGGTGATCCCAGCTCCAATAACTTTGACTGGTATTTTTAATCCCTCCAACCCAATAGCATTGTTTCGCTCGTATTAAGCCTTCCAAACACTGCTTGCCAGCCTCAGTGATACGGACGCTTTGTTCCCACCAGTGCCTTTCACGTGACTCAATCGTGATCAAAGGTGTTTGACACTGTGCTAGAGGGAGGAGTAACGCGTAAAACATCACGTCTCCTAGGTAAGGAAGAGGTTCTAGTTGTTGATATTGCTCAAACCAATCTTTGATGGGAATTGAACGATTTTGCGAGTTCAAAACCTTTAGTGCGAGGTGTTGTGTCAAGCTCAATCCAGTTTGTGAATTAGGTAACTCTTGCAAATGGCGTTTAAGCACGTTGAGTATATTGGGCAAGCAATCCAGGTTATGCAGCTGAATCAAATTAACTATGGAAATAGGTGTCGGTGATGTAATAGCGTGCCAACACCGTTTAGCCTGACTGAATAATTTTGCTGTCACAGGTTTACGGTATCGCCAACAAGAACGAATAGCTTCTTCAGGCAACGGCCCAAAGCCGATGAATCGCTCAGTACCCGGAAACTGGTTCAACTCAATGATCTCTATCACTTTGTTCTCTACATTCTCTAACAGTGTTAGAGCACGAATTAGCATCAATTGATCATAGCTGTCATGTTCGACCCAAAAGACGATTCGTTCAAATACATCACTTTGCAACAGATCGAGGTTTGATTGTTCCAATGTGACTATATCTTGAACCGAGTCTTCACGCTTCATCACAGGCAGCAGAGTCTCTACGACATATTGGGCACGAATGGCAAGGAAGTTCTGTGGTGTTGCTGGTATGGGGCCAATACAAAGCGGATCGATCAGGGCTAAAAATGTCCCTTCAAATCCGCTGGCTTTAAGTTGTTGTTGAATGTCGTGGCCACAACGAACGTGTAGCGTTTTTACTTTCGCATCTAGGGGCGGTTTTTGTTCTTTGATGGCTCGTTTGTGCGCTTCTAGCTCTTCGACATGAGCTTTTAGTTTACTCCAACTGGATAAGCCCAGTTCTCTTGCGAGTGCATGTTGAACGTCAGCCAATTGAATTGTATTGGGAGTCAATGACTCTGGTTTGGAGTGACATCGCTTAACTAACTCCAACGTAGTGTCATCGTATAGGCGGATAGCTTTGAGCCTTTTTTTAGCAATGGATTTTTGCTGATTGATATTGATCGAGAAGCTATTTGTAGAGTTCATATTTCACCTTTCTTATTTCTTCCACACTCGCCTAAATAGAAGCTAAAAAGAAGGTAAAAACAGATTGTGCCTGCTAAACCAAGCAGGTGAGGATATTGCCGTGAACCGAGTTCTTTCCGCGAGTGTTGGGTGCTTTAGGCATGAGCAGAGTGATAGTAGGTGGTCGCTATCCTTCGTGCAACCTTTTGTGAGAGTGTAGCGTCACAAAATGGCCGTTTCTCTATATTTAGGGAGAATCAATAGGCGATAACACTAGCGATTCAACTCAATACCACTGTCGCTAGGCTCGAGTTTCTACACTTTTGAGTAAAGTACGATAAAGCGCTTGAGTCGCAGGACCACTTTTGGCTCCTTTGGGCAAAGTGAGGTGCAGCGCAACTTGATATTGATGGGAGTGTTCGATCTCCAATACTTTAATTTTATCGCTCTTGCGGGCTGCGACTAAGTGCGCTGGTAGCCGACAAAATCCAGCGCCTTGCTCTACGGCGTGAAAAGCGTGGTCGAAGTTATCGACGGTAATACGCTGACGTGCGCGTAACCAACCCACATCTCTTTTCGTTTTGTCTGAATTGCCTAAGTCACGGATGACAATTTGGCTGGTGGTTGCAAAATCGTCGATGGAAACATGCGGCTTTTTAGCGAGTGGATGGTGTGCTGCGATTACAGGCAGCATGGTTGTTACGCCAAATGCTTCGGCAGGGTAGTTGGTTATCGGTAAGTTGATGATTGCGATGTCAGCGAGCTCATTTACGACCATTTCGGTTGTTTTGCTCAGTGACGTTTCAACCACTTGAACGGAGGTCGTGTTGTTGTCCTCCAAAAATTGACTGAGTGGTGCATAAAGCCAACAAGGGTCACAAAGATGATCTACTGCGACCGTGATTTGAGATTCCACCCCACTTTTTAACTGCTCGCTGATGACTTCCAGTTCCCGCGCTTGTTCAAGCATGGATTGTGCACGACGCAGTATGGTTTTACCGTGCTCAGTCAAACCTGCTTTGCGTCCTCGTACTTCTATAAGTTGAATACCAAGTTGGTCTTCTAACTTCCTCACCGAGTAGATCAATGTGGTATGGCTCTTGTTGAGCAGCAAAGCTGCGGATTGAATGCTGCCTTCTTGATCAATCGCTTGTAGCGTTTGCCATTGTTCTAAGGTCGTTTTTAGTCTCATGAGTCAATTTTTTAGACAGTTAATGGCAAAATTATGAACTTTTTTGTCAGTTTTATAAAGGTAATAATCTTGTCATCGAAAGCGAGTCAGTAAGAAGAGGAGACTCAAGATGGCGAAATTATTGCAAGTTGATTTTGAATTTCATGGTCCGTTTGGTGAAGAGATGTCGAATGCTTTGGTCGACTTAGCTAAGTCGATTAACCAAGAGCCGGGCATGATTTGGAAAATTTGGACGGAAAGCGAAAAAGACAAACTCGGTGGTGGTATCTATCTTTTTGAAGATGAAGCCACGGCGCAAGCTTATCTCGAAATGCATGCCGCACGCTTACGAAAAATGGGCGTAGTCGAAGTACGAGGTCAAATCTTCGATATCAATGTGCCGTTAACGACGATCAATCAAGGGCCTATTGGAGGATAAGGAGATGAGGACCAACCGCACTTTTCTAACCGTTCATGGTGTCATATATACGGTATTCGCTTTTGCGTTGTTTTTTGTACCAACCATGATGTGGCCGATGTATGGCGTACAAATTAACGACCAATACGCGCTGTTTTTATCGCAACATACGTCGATCTTTTTAGGTGGAATCGCTGCGGTGAGTTTGATGCTACGTGATGTGGAATCTGGTAAGACTGCGAAACAGCTGTTTAAGGCATTATTGATTACTAATGGGTTAGGGGCTGTGATTACTACCTATGCCAGCATTACAGGAGTATTTGTCGGTTTTGGTTGGAGTGACCCAATATTCTTTGTCTCGCTCAGTTTGTTGACGTACAAGCAATTAAGAGTGCAATAGAAAAAGCCCTGCTGTTTCTAGCAGGGCTTTGTAATATTTGGTCAAATTAGCGATCTAGATTAATTCATGATTCGCTTTTGTACGCGTAGTTGTAGTAGCCGTATCCATAGCCGTATGAGTTAGATGCTTTTTTCTCAACCGCATTGAGAATCACACCTTTAACTTCTACACCTGATTGCTCGAAGCGACCACGTGCTACCTCAATTTCTTTCAATGTCGTTTGGTCGAAGCGAGCTACCATCAATGTGGTGCCAGCAAGTGCACCAACGATGCTTGGATCCGTTACTGCAAGTACAGGCGGTGTATCGATGATGACTAGATCGTATTGTGCAGACATCTCGTCAACAAAGCTCTTGAAGCGAGGGTGCATAAGAAGTTCTGACGGATTTGGTGGTACTTGGCCGCGAGTCACAACATCTAAATTATCAATGGATGTAGATTTAATGATGTTGCTAAGGGATGTCTTACCGCTCAAGTAATCAGAAAGACCGTTGTCCCAACGTAGACCGAAGCATTGCTGCAAATAACCTTTACGCATATCCGCATCAATAAGCAGCACTTTCTGACCGGTTTTCGCAGCGACGGCCGCAAAGTTGGTCGATACAAATGTTTTGCCGATAGATGGTGCAGGACCTGAAATCATAAGAACGTTATTCTTCGCTTCCATCATTGCAAAGTGCAAGCTAGTGCGAAGACTACGTAGAGCCTCAATGGAAAGATCGGCTGGGTTAGCTTCCGCTAGAAGGACTAGCTCATTGTTGCTGCCTTTGTTGCGCTTAAGCTTGTTTGCAAATTCCAGTTGTTGAATAGATTTTGGAACGCTTGCGTAAACTGGCATGCCAATCTGTTCAATTTGATCTGGTGTTTCCACACCACGGTGGAATGCTGCACGAATTAATACGAAAGCAACGCCTGCCATACCGCCAAGCAGTGTTGCTAGCACAACGATAAGCGCTTTTTTCGGCTTAATTGGCTTAGAGAAAGATTGAGCGTTATCTAAGATTCGAACGTTGCCAACTGTTCCGGCTTTAATAATGTTGAGCTCTTGAACCTTGTTCAATAGTTGGATGTAGATTTGTTGGTTTACTTCTACATCGCGTGTCATACGTAGAACTTCACGCTGTGTTTTCGGTAACTTTTGAACTTGTTTATTAAGACGTTCTTTCTCTTTTAATAGTGTTTCACGTTTATCAAGTAGCGACTTATAAGCTGGGTGATCCTGTGTGAAGCGTTGGCTGATCTCACTTTCTTTGAATGTAAGCTCATTTAGCTGTGCTTCTAACTCAACCATTACTTTCAGCGTTGACTGAGCTTCAAGGCCTAAGTCGATAGATTCATTTTCTTGACGGAACCGATTTAAAACGTCTTCAGAAGCGGTCAGTTTTGTTTTGATGTCTGGGAGGTGACCTTTCAAGAACTCGAGGCTTTGCTCTGCCTCTGCAGAATTTCTTTGAACGTTTTGTAAGAAGTAGTTTTGGCTAATGTCGTTCAAGATATCTTGAATCTTAGCGCGGTCTTCACCAGAGAAGCTTAAAGATATAATCCCGGTTTGCTTACCACGTTCGCTAATCGATAAGTTTTCTTGAAGTTTATTAATTGCATCTAATTTACTGATTTTGCTGACCGTGAATGAGTCACCAGTTTGAGCCACAAGTTCAGTCGCCAAAAACTGGTATCCATTCTTCTCAAGCAGTTCACCAACTTTACCTTCTAGAATGACGTTATTGTCATCTTCTAAGAGCCTGAACGTCTGTTTTTCAGAATCAATAACTTCAAGAGTTAAAGGAACGCCAACTGCGTAAGAAGGAGCATTAAATCGTGAAACGCTCAGACTGATTTGCTCACCTTGTAGTCGAGCTAGGCCTTTACCAATAATTGGCATGTAGTTTGGAGAAACGACAGTCGTTAAGTTGAACTTATCAACAGTACCGCCCAAGATCATACGAGATTTGATGATCTCTATTTCTGTTGTCGCTGATGATTCTGCTGAAAACAGCTCTCCCATATCACCAACCATCGCTGAAATACCACCTGAACTCTTACTTTCGATTTGGATAAGAGCGTCAGCTTTATAGATAGGTGTTGATAGAATGGCAACGCCGACGCCTATAATCGAAAATAGGACTACGGTACATAGAATGAGCCATTTGGCATCGAGAATGATCCCAAATAACTTTCCCAAATCGATCTCATCGTCGGCTTGACGTGATTGCTTAATAGTTTGTGTTGTCATTACTTTAACTTCTTAAATACCTTGCCATTGGCGTTTATTTAGCCTTGCGGCTTATAGTTTTTGAGACCACGCTTTTGCTGCTTTTTCTATAAGCGTATATGCATGTTCGAAAGCTTCTCTACTTTGTCTGTATGGATCAGGGATGTTTTGTTCATTTATCCACTGTCCAAACAGCATCGTTTTACCTCGTGCCTCAGGAGCGATTTTGGTTAAGGCTTCTAAATGACCTTTTTCCATAACCAATATCAGATCGTATTGAGCGCAAAGCTCAGGTGTTAATTGTCGTGCTTCGTGTCCATCTAAGCTTACGCCACGTTCGTTCGCGATAGTGGTTGCCATCTCGTCAGCTGCTTTTCCCGTTAGATGGCTCTTATCTACTGCGATTCCTGCTGATGCGACATGTTTGTTTGGTAGTAAAGACTGCAAAAGCCGCTCTCCTGTTGGAGAGCGGCAAATATTACCGACACAGACGACAAGAATATTAGAAAACAAATGCTTACCCTACTTTAAATTGTATGCTTATGATCTCAACTGAATTGCTGGCTTCTTTACATTGCGCAATTGAGCTGAGTAGCTATCGATTACGTGCCGCAAGAGATAATTTTCTTGCGGCACGCTGTTTTTACGGCCAAGTGCGTACTCGTAGTACACCTTCGGTTAGTTCATTAAAGCCGGAAATGGTTGGAACGAGTTGAGCAATCACACGATTCCAACGACTAACAGGTGCAGCCGTCACATAGACTATGTCGTAAGGGTTGAGATCAAACTCAGTACCAATCACCAAAGCAGAAGCGTCAGAAACATCTAGCTGATAAATGTCCGCCATTTTAGCTTCTTCTTTTGAACGTCTGATGACAAACACACCGGTAGCATCTGCGGAGATTTCACTGATACCACCAACGCTGCTAAGAGCCTCAGTAAGGCTCATGCCGCTACGATCAATTTTGAGTAATTTCGGATCGTTAACCTCGCCCATAACAAATACTTTTTGCGCATCGTTTCGAGGAATATGAACAATATCACCAGGCTTTAGAAGGCGGTTTTGAGTTAAATCGCCTTGTTGCATCAGAGCATACAAAGAGACGTTTTCAACAACGCCATTGCGTGTCAGTGTCGCATTACGCCAATCAGCCTCGGCAGCCAGTCCGCCAGCTCTATTCACAGCATCTAGAAGTGTAAGGGGGATGTTTGTAATTGGTTGTTGTCCTGGCTTGTTAACTTCGCCAGTTACATAAGTCTTTTTAGAGCGAAATGCCGCAACGCTTACATCGACCTGTGGGCTCTCAATGTATTTTGCAAGGCGGCTTGCAATGTCTGCACGAATCTGACGTACGTTTTTGCCTTCAACATGTACGACACCTATGTAAGGGTAGAAGATCGTGCCATCCGAATGCACCCAGTTACCCGCTTCGGCTGAGCTTCGGTATGAGCCCGCTGGGATCGTTAGCTCTGGGTGATCCCAAATAGTGATATTTAGGATATCGCCAGGTCCTACTTCGTATTCATATTTTGCGATTTCAATATCTAACTCTGGGTTTGGTTTTGAAAAAGGGTCCACTGAATTTAAAGACGTTACGCGCTCCAAAGTTAAGGGATAAACGGTAACCTGAGACTCTATATCACTCGATTCAGTGCTCATGACTGTTTTGTCACTGACCGAAAGGTGGCTACCAGGCAAAGTACACCCTGTAAGAAGGATAGGAAGTACTGATATCCCCAAAAATTTATTAAATGTGTTCATTGGTTTATAACTACCGAAAGAAAGTTTGCCGACTGAAATTGATTCATTCTAATTGAACTGCATTTCATCAATATTGATGATTTACTGCAGTTTTAAGCCTTTAGAAAGCGAGTCCATTCAGAATTATTTGTGTAATAAACACTCCAAATGGCTGCTAGCGACTTAGAGCTCTTAGTTTCATTAATGAAGGTGTGAAAATCCGACCCACAAAAAATAGTCAACTATTATCCATCTGGTTGCAATAAAGGCAACAAGTTACTTGAAAAAATACTGACGAATACATGACAAAATTGTGTCTATTTAACGTTATTGAGATGAATGCATGATTTTGCACAAGCAAACAGGCAGTAATGTGAAAAAACTCATGCCAAAGTTGTATGCATCCTATTTACACTATATGCAACTGCCGTTATGCTTCGTGTTGCGGTCGGATATAACAACAAATATTGGAGCTAATTTTGAAAATCAAACTTTTAACGGCAAGTGTGGCTGCTGTTCTACTAGCAGGTTGTGGTAGTGACAGCGATCCTGAGGTAAAAACATACTCAGTACAGGCTTATGACCCAGCTGTTATCGGCATGGAAGTATCTTATGACTGTGGTGGAGACTTAAAAGGTCAGGCTGATGAGCTAACAACAAACTATGAAGGCATGGTTGGTAAAGCTCGCATTAGCCATATCGACGTAGTGAGTGCACCAGGTGAATGTACTTTCACATTGAAGCATACTGATAAGAGTGTAGATGCATCTAACGGAAAACCTATTACGTCTGATTACAAGATTCCTAAAGGTCTTGCCCAAGCTGACTCTTTAGTTACAGGTTCTCCATTTACAACGTTGGTAGCTAACTCTCTAGATGACGGAGAGGTATACTCATCAGATACTGCTGAAAAAGTATTTGCCAATTTAGGTATCGATATCAATGCAAGTGGTAAAACAGTTGACGAAATCCTTCGTGATACAGAGTCTGTAGTTGCTAACCTTCAAAGTGAAGGCGGCAATAGTGAACTTGCTACGAAGCTAGTTGCTACGGCAAATATCGTGTCTGATATCATTAAAGCGGACCCAACAGCTGCACCTGAAGCCGTGGCTGTAGCTGCAAAATCAATGGCAGAAGAAGTGATTGCGAAATACCCGCATTACCCTAAAGCAGGCGCGGATTCTGAAGAAGTGATTTACGTAGAAATCTCTGAAGAAGATACGAAGAACGTTGTTGAGCAGGTTGAAAAAGACATTGCTGCAGGTAAGCCTGTAGACCAAATCAAACCTACCGTTCCACCAGTTCCAGATGCGAAGCCTGGTAAGCCAGTTGATCCGGTTGCTCCACCATCAGGCGGTTCAGGCGGTAACTAAGCAAGTTTTTGCTGATAAATTCTAAAGGCCTCTTCAGAGGCCTTTTTTGATCCTATCGTACTGTAGTCATCACCTTTTAGTGAGCCCTTTTCTGTTTAAGTAAGGCAGGATGTGCGGACGTGATTCGCCAGCCAGTTTACTGGTGACTTCTTGTGACCAAGTACTCTGTTTTTGATTGCTCGAACGGTTTGCATAGTAGTTTTGCATAGTTTGGTCATACGTCTGAATATCATCCAAGCTTAGGTCTTGATACTGATTTTCATGCACCACGACATGCTTAGGTAGGCGAGGTTTTACTTCAGGGGCTTGATCTGGATGACCAAGACACATACCAAATAAAATGGCGGTATTTTTAGGTAAACCTAATAATTCGTCTACTTTTTGGGCATTGTTTCGTAAACCACCAATATACACACCTCCTAGTCCCATCGACTCCGCCGCAAGCAAGCAATTTTGTGCCATGATGCCCGAGTCTACAGCGCCTATTAGCGTTAACTCGGTAAAATCAGCTTGAACATCTGGGTTGATACTGGCGTGGCGCTGGTAATCAATACAAAACACCAAAAACTCAGCCGCGCTTTCAACGTACCCTTGATTTCCGGCATATTGAGCTAATAGCGTACGTTTTTCTTTGTCGGTCACGCGGATAATTGAAACGACTTGCAACATGCTTGATGAGGACGCCGCAAGGCCGGCTTGAAGAATGGCATCTAATTGTTCGCTCTCAATCGGTTGTGAGGTGAATTTTCGAATTGAGCGGTGATTGAGAATTGTTTGAATCGTGCTGTTCATGGTGACTTAACATCCCCTGTTACGTGTAAAGGCTGAAGACTCACCTTAGCGACATTTGATGAGTCGGTAAACTATCTCAAAAGAAAAACAATGCTTGGCGCATAAGTGTGAAGACGAATCGAGAATACACCACTCGTTCTGTTTGAGAGCGTATATACTGTTTTTAGAATCAATAATTTAAATGCAGTGGAAAATATGAAAGAACTCATTGTTCATACAGTTACGGTGTTTATGGGCTTCTTTGCCATCATGAACCCTATCGCCAATATTCCCATCTTTTTGAGTTTAACTGCTGATGAAGATAAAGAAACCATCCGTTCTATTGCGCTCCGCTCGGTTTTTATTGCATTTATTATCATCGCGATATTTTCTATTGCCGGTAAGTTAATTTTTGATTTGTTTGGTATCACGCTTTATGCATTGCGAATAACAGGCGGCATTTTGGTGTTTTTGATAGGTTTTAACATGCTTCAAGGTGATTCGACGCATCAGAAAACCAAAGAGAAGGCGTATTCACCAGCTCAGCAACGGGCGGCATTGAGTATTGCAGTGTCTCCACTGGCGATGCCAATATTAGCTGGGCCTGGAACGATTGCTACCGCGATGAACTTTGCGACAGCGGGTGGTTTCGATCAAACCATTATTACTATCGTTTCTTTCGCTGTCCTGTGTGTGATCACCTATGTACTGTTTTTATTTGGAGACAAATTGGTCAAAGCGGTTGGGCCAAGTGCTCTAAATGTTGTGACGAAAATGATGGGCTTAATTCTAGCGGTTATTGGTACTCAAATGTTCATTGATGGCGCGGGCGAAGCCTATAAAACGGTTTTCTCCTAGATTTCTCTTAGGCATTGCCACCTTGGTTCAACCCGCAATTACATTTCTAACGGGTACGGATTTTTTGAACTTTAGTTTTCATTTTCTAAGAGAGAAATAAATAGACTTCACCTATTTCAATAATAAGAATATTCAATTGTTGTGATTGCACGAATTTCATTACTCTTTTGGCAAGGAGAATGGGGGAAATATGGCAACAAAAGCAATTGTAGTAGAAGGTGGCGCGATGCGAGGCGTCTTCGCAAGCGGAGTGTTAGATGCGTTTTTAGAGCAGAGTTATAAACCGTTTGATTTTGCAATCGGTGTATCTGCTGGTGCATCAAATTTGATTGGGTATTTGACCGACTACCCGCATCGCAGTATTAACGTCATTACTAAGCTGGCCACAAGCAAACGCTTTTTTGACCCGACTCGCTTCGTTAAAGGTGGGGACCTCATCGATGTGAAGTGGCTGTTTGAAGAATCTAATCGCTTGTATCCCGTCGATGAAAATAAACTGTTTAATGGCGTTCCTTTTCTCGCAGCGACAACAAATGTAGATACAGGGCAGGCAGATTATTACCGCGTGACACGTGATAATTTTCACCATGCGATTGAAGCGACAACAGCATTACCGATTGCCTACAAGCATACCCCTTGTTTTTCTGGCGGTTGTTATACCGATGGTGGGGTCGCTGATTCTATCCCAGTGCGTGAGGCTTATCGTCGAGGGGCTCGCGACATAACCGTAGTACTCTCTCACCCACTGAATTATGCCAAAAAGCCAGTTAAGACCACATGGCTGATGAAGAAACTTTTTGCGGAGCACCCCAAAATGGCGGATGCGATGTTAAGACGTGCAGATAACTATAATCAATCATTAGAGTTTATTCGTAACCCTCCACCAGGAACACATGTTAGGGTGATTGCCCCACCAGATAATTTTCATGTTCAGCGCTTATCAATGCGACAATCCGTTTTACTAGAAGGGTATGAAATGGGGCTGATTGAGGGGCGAGCGCATCTCACTAGTTTATCTGGTGTTCATGGTTTAGACCGAGAAAGCTGTCATTTTTGCGTTTGATTGTAAAAGAGCCTCATCGTGAGGCTCTTTTTACGTAACGTTCAAAGGGTGATTTAGTTGACTTTATCCCAAGCCATCTCCCAGTGTGAACCTATTCCAGGCTCGTAATGGTTTGCGCTTTCTTTCCACTGCATACAGTAACCAGAGTATGGGAAAGGTTTACATTGATAAATGCCCCCGTCGCTGGCAAGCACTTTTGTGCCCGCCGTGTAGCTAGATAGTCCTTCAGGGAAGACAAAATCGTACTCATCAGATGGTGGTGGAGTAACTGACTCTTCTTTTAAGTGAAAGTCGAGTGTTTGCTGATCCACCAAGTTGCCATCTTTATCCTTAATACGTGTTACGAGCATATGGTGACCCGGCTCCGATTTACTTAAAGCGAGCGATATCGCCTCTACCGAGCCGTCTTTCATTTCGTTTGCCCAACTTGCAAGTGGTTCGCGATGGTGATTGTAAACGGTGAGTTCTGCATTTAAATCGCCTTCAGCAGTTAGTGTCAGATCCAACGTTGTCGGTGTTGACTCAATGATATACTCGTCTGCTAAGCCATCTACTGTGAGTGAGTATTCTGGAACAGGAGTTTCAATGTTATAGCCGATCTCTACTCGCTCAAGGCCGCTATTTGCTTGCAGATACACCGGATTAGTACCATAAACAGGAGTGAATTTATCCTCTGCATACTGCCCGGCTTGCAGTTTTGCTTGTTCTTGGTTTAGCTTAGTCGCGAGTGCGTAAGACCAGTTTTTCGCTTGGCCCATTGCTGCATCGGTAATTTCTAGTTCAGTTCTATACGCCACGTTTTCACCTGCTTGATCAAATACGCGTGTATAAACCGAATCCCCAATATTTAAATCCATTGTAGGAATAATTTGACCGCCTTGCTTCCAATCTGGAATAACGGGACTGTCACCATCAAATTTCACATCGATCACGTTATAAAATGAGGCTGCAGTGTCGCCAACATCCCATACTGCCAGGATGACATGGTATCCCTCGCGAGTAGGCACATTACATTGATGGCTTACCTGTTTCGGGGGTTGAACCATATTGCCGTCGACGACACAGAAAGGAGTTAGATCAAAAGAGTCTCGTGATAGTGAAGCGTTTGGGTTCCAATCAGGCTTGGTGATGTAATATTTCCAGTCGCGCGTCACGTGGTTAGCGGTAAATGTCCATTCAAAAGTTTGTGTACCTGCTTGAATAGGGCGTTTTACCCAACGGTCGGCAGTTTGCTCATCAAGGGCAGCTGCTAAAGCGGTTTCGGCACTCGCTATTTTACCATCGCGAGGCCCTGTTTCGGGAAAGCCATCAGGGCCTTCAACGCTTTGCGGTTCATATTGAATCGCACCGCAGTTATTATTTTTTTCGTTAGTATCTGGCGTTGGATACTTACATAGTGCCGAGCGACTTGCAGCGACACCACCATTGGTTTCTGATACATAACCGTGAGCCGCAGCACCTGAGCTAATGCTCGCAAGTGCTAACGCGAGTACGGATTTGGTTGGAAATGATTTCATCACATGTCCTCTGTTATGGCTGACAAACTAATGTCACACCCCGGCGCATGCTGAGCATAAAGCAACGCTACAGCAATTGGACTTCTGTAACACTGCGTTATGGTAACCCCGCTATCATGAGCATTCTTTTAGATTTTTAAATGCTGACAGACCGGAAGCTTTGCGTCCCACCCTTTCGAATGGTTTGCCGAAATGTGATTGAGCAGCCAAAATTTAGCTTAAGAATTTACATGTGGAAAAGTAAACGTCACTGACATGGAATCCTGTTCTCAAATTGAAAGATAACGATATCTTAACCTCGTCAATATTGTGCAGTGTCGTCTTGCAAGATATTGATTTTAATTTTGTTTTTATATTTTTTATAGCCACAGTGAATGAATGGAGGTTTGTTGGGGATAAGTGGAGAGGAACCGTGCTAAGGGTGGAAGAAGTTCTGTCTAAAGGGCGGAGTGTCCCGCCCTCTGAATGGTGTTATTTCGGCATGATGACAGTATCAATCACGTGAATGACACCGTTTTTAGCTTTCACATCGGTTGCAATGACATTTGCATCGTTAACCATGACTTTATCGCCCATGGTTTTAATCATCACATCTTGCCCCTGAACCGTAGTCGCTTTGTCTAGCTTAACAACATCGGCAGCCATCACTTTCCCTGGGACGACGTGATAAGTCAAAACAGATACTAACTTGTCTTTGTTTTCCGGCATTAAGAGCATGTCGACTGTGCCGTCTGGCAGTTTTGCAAAAGCGTCATCCGTTGGTGCAAAAACAGTAAATGGGCCTTCCCCTTTGAGAGTGTCAACCAAGCCCGCTGCTTTCACCGCAGCAACAAGCGTATTGAAAGAGCCGTTTTCAGCGGCAACGTCGACAATATCGGCTTTCATCATGCCATGCTCATGAGCCTTGACGGGAAGCATAAAAGATAATGTCGCCATCAGTGTAGCCGCGATAACTAAGATACGTTTGAACATAGTGTGTTCCTTACTAGTTGAGGGTACAGCGGGTTCCCTTGAGTGTGTTTGCATTTGTACGCATCGTGATTGAAAGATGATCATCGCGTCCTACTTTCTTTTGAGGGCCTAACATGTCGCGCAAGAATTCGTCTGCCTTCTTGTTTCACATCGGCTCGTTTCCGCCACGCCCATAAGCGCTCTCTTGCTGCCTTAGCTGTGTTGTCTGGTGCGATAATAGGTGCAAGGTAACGGCTATCTGGCTGCAACTGATACATGACAGCTTCCATCTGGGTCATTGTCCAGGGCTCGAATAAAAGAGGGGGAGGAACCATTTGTAACTCAGGCACCCACTTGTAGATGAACGTACCGTTAGGATCATGTTCTTGGGCTTGCTTGATCGGATTATAAATACGGATTGTGTTAGTCCCGGTTACTCCTGCTTGCATTTGGAATTGTGGGTAATGAATTCCAGGCTCAAAGTCGAGAAATAGTTGCGCTAAATGCGTTACACCTACTCGCCAATCCATGTTCATGTGGTGAGTAAGAAAGCTAACCAGCATGGCACGCATGCGAAAGTTAATGTAACCAGTGTGGTGCAAACAGCGCATGCAGGCATCAATCAAAGGTACGCCAGTATGCCCGGATTTCCATGCTGCTAACTTTTCTTCATCGAAAGTACTACTTTGTCTAATCAATGGTTCGTAAGCCCGATTAACGCAGTAAAACTCCATGTCGTATTCCGATTCGAATTTTTGGATGAAGTGACAGTGCCAATGAAGCCGTGAAGACAATGCAATTAAGCTGCGACGAAATCCAGCGACTTGCCAGTGTTTCAAAAGGTATTGATAAACTTCACGCAAGGATATGTTACCCCAAGCGAGGTATGGAGAAAGTCGAGTACAGGCTGTGCGTGAGGCTGTGGGACTAGAAATGCTTCGATAGTAATCACGACCTCGACGATGAAAAAAGTCCTCTAGTGTTTTCCAAGCGAGCCGGCTTCCTCCCGTTTGCATTCCTTTGCATTTTGATAGCCAGGATGATGGTGGCGAAAACGAACAGCCGAGAGCTTCTGCATCCAATGAATGCAATAAGTCGGTTTGGAGCTCAATAGGGCTTATTGAGGCTCTCATGACAGAGTCCCAATGTTTGTCCCAACCTTGCCGGCTTTTTGCACCTCTGATAACAGCACCGTGTTCGAACTCAAACCAGTCGATGTTCTGCTCATACAGCCAAGCGGCAACTTGTTTGTCGCGCTCAAAGGTGCAGTTGAGTCCTATTTCTTGGTGAGAAAAAACAGCGTTGATTTGATATTGCGCTTGAATTGATTGGAAACATGCTAAGGCATCGTCATACAGCACCGTGATTCGATGCCCATAGGCTTTGAGCGTCTCATCCATGTCTTGCAGTGATTGCCAAACAAATCGCCAGTGGCGCTCAGAATAGTGTGGGTTATTCAATAGCAATGGTTCAACAATATATAAAAGCACAGTTGGGTGCTTTGTTGATAATGCTTGAGTTAGTGGTTGATGGTCAGTCAGCCTTAAATCTCGTTTTAACCACACGACATTGATTGTTTGCATCGGAATCCTCTTTGTTTCCGATGTTGTACGCAAGTAAACCGAAGAAATCTCATCCAATGATCGGTTTTATTCCACAAAACGTAGAGGTAACTTTTAGGGAGGTGACACATGGCAATACCATTGAGTAAGTTACAAAAATACTTCTATGTAGACAAATTGGTCATTCATTCGCTTGATCTCGCATTGTACCAGGCATCTGTCGTGATTGATGGAGAAGCGCAATTTATCACTAATGACAACGGTACCTTTTTGAGGGCTCATTCCCTGATCGAGATGCAAAAGAAGTGCAGGAATATCAAAGCAAATAAGCAGGTTTTAGTGCATCAAAGTGCTTATGATGAAATGGTGGGGTTACCCGAAGGTAAAAGAGGCAATCAACTAGAAGTATTGGTGAGGGATACAAAATTGTATTGAAAGAGTATTGGTGCGTAGTAAAAGCGAGCCACCTTACGGCAGCTCGCTAAATATAAGGAGAGTTGGGCTTAGTCTTGTTTACGCTGCGCTTCTTTTTGCGCGTACTTAGCGGCACGTCGAGCTTCTCTTTGCTTGGCACTTTCACCACCAACATGCTGCTCGCCTCGCTGCTCTGCAAGAACAATTTGTTTTTCACGCTCGCGGAATCGAGCAATTTGTTCTTCTGAGTGTGTGCCGTGACATTTTGGACAGCTCACGCCTTGCTCGAACAATTCTGACTGTTTGTCTTCTTCAGTTATCGGTAGACGACAAGCGTTGCATAAATCATAATCTGCTTTTTCTAGCTGGTGGTTCACTGCAACACGCCCGTCAAATACGTAACAATCGCCTTCCCACATGCTCTCTTCTTGAGGAACTTCTTCAAGATATTTAAGAATGCCGCCTTCTAGGTGGTAGACCTCATCAAAGCCCTGTTCTTTCATGTAAGCCGTTGATTTTTCGCAGCGGATACCACCGGTACAGAACATCGCAACTTTCTTGTGTTTTGCCGGGTCCATGTTTTCTTTTACATAGTCTGGGAATTCACGAAAGGTTTCAGTATTTGGGTTTACAGCGCCTTTGAATGTCCCGATCTCGATTTCGTAATCATTACGTGTATCGACAACAAACACTTCAGGATCAGCAATAAGATCGTTCCACTCTTGAGGTTTCACGTAAGTCCCCACTACGTGGCGAGGGTCTATACCTTCAACACCTAATGTTACGATCTCTTTTTTCAATTTCACTTTGGTGCGATTGAATGGCTGGGTCTCAGAATACGACTCTTTGTATACGGTGCCAGTCAAACGAGGTTCGTTGTTTAGCCACTCCAGTAGCGTATCAATACCTGCACGATCAGATGCAACAGTACCGTTGATACCTTCACTTGCCAGTAGTAATGTTCCGCGAATATGGTGTTTTTCCATCAACGCAAGTAATGGCTCGCGTAGCTCTTGATAGTTATTCAGCTCAACAAACTTGTACAGCGCACAAACTACATACTGACTCATGAGGTTTCCTTTAAAAATACAGGTGGTCAACGACCTTAAAATTTTAGCGGCACGAAGTATACCTGACTAAACTAGTCGGAAATACGGACAAATTATACGGATATTATGAGTAGGCGGGGCCTGGCGGTCTTTGATAGGGGGGGCATGTCCGCAGGTGAAGCCGCTATGTGTTCAAATTATAAGCATTAATTATAGTGAGTCAGGTAGGTTGGGGCCGATACTTTTGGTTTAAATTTATGTTGTTATTCTGTTTTAGGCCCTTCAAAAAAGTTAGGCGCAAGAAGCACCAAATAATCACCGGAGTCATTGACAAGGAAAGGACATGTCGCAGTTTTATACATGAGGTGGTGAGGGATAAAGGTTTAGGGACAAAGAGTGAATGACTGATCGCCATTGTTCATAAACCGCTATAAACGCCTTTTCACCACATACTGAAAAGGCGTATTTCTAATTTCTGCCGTGCTTATTTCAACGTAGCTGCGGTCTGTTTGCCCATGGCTATGAGCCTATCGAGAATACGTTCACCGTCGGCACGTAAACCGTTGTGCTCGTACTCATTGGTGATCCACGCTTTTGAATTTGGTATTAACGCGAGCGTCTCTCGACTGATATCCATTTCAACAAACATATCATCGGCGTAAACGGCGCAACTGACAGGCACTTTGTTCTGAGCCAGTTGTGTTTGATCGTACAGCGTTGTCCAATCTTCTTTCGCTGCCAATATTTCTGCGGTGTCTTTTAGTGGCTTGAGGTTAACGTATTGGTCGAACATCCATGGGAAGACCATTTCCCCCGTAAAGTAAAATGGCTTGCCAGATTCATAATTAAACTCTGATCGGGTTTGGCGAACGCGGTGCGCACTCCAATTCGACGCGAAGCTTTGACAGTAAATCGATTCATGCAAAATGGCGTAGATCGGGTTGGTTTGGAAGTTTTGCTGCGCCAACATATCGTTTAAGAACTCATAACGAAGTTGTGGTTTGCCGTTCACTTCAATCAACGCGCTTTCTAGCCAATAGTAAGTTGGTAAGAAAGTATCACTCACACCAAAGTTGATGCCGATTTGTTGAAATTGCTCCACCGTGAAGCGTTGACCATTTGGTAGGTACTCTTCATTTTCCAGCAAGTGATTCGCAATGTTTTGGCAAAGTTGTTGCGCACTTGGAAATTGTTGGAAGAACGCTTGGTTTTTCTCCATGGTGCGTTTGAAAGTGGCTTCATACACATCGTCGGCATGACGTGAGACTGATGGCACGCCACCTGTGATGTAGCTTTGTAGCAAGCTATCTGGGAACAAAGACAAATAGGTGAGGGAGCAAAACCCACCAAAGCTTTGACCTAAGATCGCCCATTTTTCGACGCCAAATTGCTCACGAATGTATTCCGCGTCGCGCACGATGTTATCCGCTCGGAAGTGGCTCAAGTAGTCTGCTTGTTGCTCTGGCGTGAGGTGAGCAAGCGTCTGGTGATTAATTACGCTGCTGTTGCCCGTACCGCGCTGGTCGAGAAGCAAAACTCGGTACTCTTGCAGGGCGCGTTTTACCCAGCCGTTATTGCCGTTTTGACGTGGAGAGGGAAAGCCAGGCCCGCCCTGAAAGTAAACCAACCAAGGTTTGGTCGATTCTTCATCGCCAACTAGGCAAACCGAACGGGCGAAGACTTCAATGGTGCCTTTGCTCGCGTCTTGGTAATCCAGAGGAACGGTAAAACTGTGGGGAGTGTAATGCAATCCTGCGTCGATAAATGATTGAGCGTTCATTGTTATCTTTATTTCCTTATTGAGGGGTAGCGCTACTTTACTGCGAATGGCGCGAAGAACCAACGCTATTTCCCAATTGCCTCTTCAGTTCTATACCTTGGTCAAATCAATGTAAGTTCAAGAAAATGAAACGATTAGCGACTGGTGCAACTGGTTGAGTGAGCTATGCTCAATAGAGTTGCGACAAAGTAAGAGCATGGAGGAAGTCGGATGAAAGTGTCACTGGCTCGATGGACAATTGTGACTTGTTTAATAAGCGTACCTACTTTTGCCGTTGTTACGCCCAACCCACCTCAGTTACAGGCAAAAGGCTACGTATTAATGGACTTTCAATCCGGTGCCATTATTGCCGAGCATAACGGGCGAGCAGGCCTTGCTCCGGCGAGTTTAACCAAGTTGATGACCGCTTATGTAGTTGGACAAGAAATCAAAGCGGGGCGTTTGAAATGGGATGATGTTGTCACCGTGAGCGAAAATGCGTGGTCGGCCAAGTTTCCCGGTTCTTCTAAAATGTTCATCAAACCGAAAGATGAAATTAGTGTTGCGAACTTAATGCGCGGCGTGATCATCCAATCAGGAAATGACGCGTGCGTTGCACTGGCTGAGCACGTTGCAGGCAGTGAACGCGGCTTTGTCGCCTTGATGAATGGTTGGGCGGAGAAATTAGGACTGCAAGACACCTATTTTGTGAACTCCCATGGTCTTGATAGTGATGGCATCCAAACCTCACCAACCGATATGGCAAAACTCATGCAGTCGATCATCAGCGATGTTCCTGATGTGTATGCGCTATACAGCGAGAAAGTCTTCAAGTGGAACGACATTACACAGTACAACCGCAATAAATTGCTGTGGGACAATTCCATTGATGTCGACGGGGGAAAAACCGGCTACACCAGCAATGCCGGATACAGCTTGGTGAGCTCGGCCAAAGAAGGAAGAATGCGCCTTATTTCGGTGGTGATGGGCACGCCGAGTAAACAGGCTCGGATCAGCCAATCGAAGAATCTACTCAGCTATGGTTTTCGTTTTTATGACACCAAGCAAGTTGCTAAGCAAGGCCAAGTTGAGTCTAAAGTTCGTGTTTGGAAGGGAAATACCAATCAAGTTGAGGCGATCTTTGCTAAAGATGCCTATCTCACTCTGCCTCGTTCAATGACGGCTGGGCTTGATAAGAGTGTGGTGTTAAATGAACCGTTGATTGCGCCGATCGCGCAAGGAGATGAGATTGGTAAGGTCGTTTGGAAAAGCGATGACAGTACCGTGGCGAGTTATCCCTTGGTCAGCAGCCAAGCGGTAGAAGAGGGCTCGTGGTTCGGTCAGCTTTGGGACAGTCTGGTGCTGTGGGTGAAATCGTTCTTTAACTAGAATAAAAACGAGCAGAAGTGTCTTTCTGCATTTTTTTGTTGATGGCCGCCCAGCTAAACGCTGGGCGGTGTTTTATTTAACGGTTTATTCCGACAAGGTGATGATTGGTAAATCGTCCCAAATCTTACTTTCATCCGATGCGCCACCGGAGAAGTTCCAAGGGCCTTTGTCTTGTTCTAGCGGACGGTAAGTTGCCGAAAGGCCGTCTAAGTCCCAAGTCGTGACATAGAAGCGGATACCATCGAGCGAATCTGGGCGGCCTAGTGCATCGCTAGTAAAGTCCATCGAAATGGTGTTGTTGGCTTTGTCTACCGTGACCATTGGTGCTGGTGTTACGGCTTCTCCCCATGTCGTCGCATTTGCTCCTTTGGTGTTGTAAATCGAGCTTTGCCAGCCAAAAACAACCGCATTGCGACTCCAGGTTCCGTTTGGCATAGAAGCGTTGATCTTCGGTAGCTCAGACAAGTTGGTTGCGGCTTCTTCCGGTAAATCAATAAAGATGGTGAAACCCACGTGGTCGAAGCCGTTTGGTGGCAACCAAGTGTCGGTGATTTTGTCCATAGTGAAGGTCAAACGTACGTTACTGCCAACGGTAAACACTTCTGCTTTGTTGATCGCGAGTTGGCTGTTGTCTTTGTCGAACGTTGGATCGGTTGGTAATGAGTAGTTGCCGTTTGGGCCGCCCACGCCGTCTTGTGCATCGCCCGCATCATCAATGGTGTCGTCCGGCGTGTTTGACCAGCTTAGGTTGGAGACAAAATTCACGTCCTCGATGCCTGCTTTTTTCTCGGTGGAATAAATCGCGAAGCGGTGCTGTTGCTCGCCAATCGCAAAATGACGAGTCGACAGCGTGACACTAAACTGACCATCAGCACCTACAGTAATGGTTTGCGCTGTTTCCAAGTTACCATCGACGACAAGGTTCAACTTCTCGTTGGCGTTCGCACTACCCGCGATAACAATATCACCAGTGATGGTTTTTCCTTCCCAATCCTGCGCCAGTTGTATGTTGAGGTCTGGGGTATCTACCGATTGGGTATCGTTAGTTTTTGAGTAAATCACGGCAGATTTGGCTGGTAGCTCAAGGGTTACGTGACCGTTTTCATCTGCGATTAACTGCTCTGGAGCGTCTACCCAGTTCGACATGATTTGTTGTTTGAAGACGGTGCCACCAACTTGTTCTACATCGAGTTGGTTCATCAACATTGGAGAGTTAGATGTGTTCATTACCACTAAGACTTCGTCGTTATCCAAAGTGCGGGTAAAGGCGAACACACCTGCACCAGCTTTATCGCTGCCAATGACTTTCATTTCGCCGCGTGTCATGACTTTGTTTTCGGTACGTAACTTAGCAAGCTCTTGGATGAACAAGTACATCTCGCTGTTTTGGTCGAATGAATCTACGTAGTCGCCGTCTTCACGGTAACCGCCAGCAAACATCGCATCGCGCGCTGCTGGCATCGCTTGCTCTGTACCTTGGTAAATCACAGGAATACCGGGTACGCTCATCATGGTGATCAGAGCTTGCTTCATATCGTTGACACTGCCTTGCGATAGAAAACGCGGCATATCGTGGTTATCAATGAAGTTCGGCATGATGTATGGATTCGGGAACATCTCCATCATTTTCTCAAGACGGAAACGCAAATAGTCGGTCGGTTGCCCTGCTGCAAATACGCGCGTCATGGTCGCTTGCAATGGGAAGTTCAGTACCGAGGTTAACTGCTCCGGCGAGCCGCTTTCGCCGATGTAAGTCAGCATCTTCTCTTCGCCTTCTGTGTTGTAAGGCGTAGATGTTTCGAAGACTTCACCAAAGGTCAGGAAGTTATCGCGACCAGTATCAACCGCTTGAGTCATCACACCATCGTCGGCGTGCAGGAAGTCGTTCCAGAAGTCGTGTTCAACAAACTTCACCGTATCGATACGGAATCCGTCGACGCCGACTTCGCGAATCCATTTTCGGTAGCTCTCTTTTAGATAAGCGCGTACTTCAGGATCGGACGTATTAAGGTCATCCAAATCAGAGAGCTGCCAGGTTTTTTCTTGTACCGGATCGTTGTGGTCGGTGATGCTTGGCGTCCAGTGGTAGCTGCCTGTGCCATCTTCTTTACACTCATTCTTGTTGAGCGGGTAAGGCAGTTCTTGTCCTGCTGGTAGCGCATTTTCAATCAAACGGAAACCTTGGCAAGGTAGGCTAGGATCGTAATTGTATGGGTCATCGTAAGTGAAGAAGTTACCTACGTGGTTGGTCACGATGTCTTGAATCAAGAACATGTTACGAGCGTGCACTTCTCGCGCTAACGCTTGGTAGCTTTCCATGTCACCAAAGTGCTCATCCACTTTTTGGAAGTCACGCGCCCAGTAACCGTGGTAGCCACCATAGTTTTGTTCTGCATCCCACCATTGGTTTGCCACTGGCGGAGTAATCCAGATCGATGTGGCACCGAGAGTTTCGATGTAGCTTAACTTATCACTCACGCCAACGAGGTCGCCGCCGCTGAACTTTTTATCCGAAGTCGGATCGAATTCGTTCTGCCCTTGATCATTAAGAGCGCTGTCGCCGTCGTTAAAACGGTCGATCATCAGGAAGTAAATGATTTGATCTTGCCAATCAGGAGATGCCACGTGGCTTCCTGTATCGGTTGGCGTAGTTTCATCGCTACCACAGCCAGAAAGAGCTAAGGCGATCGCTAAAGGTAGTATTTTTATTTTATTCATAGGGTTAGGTAAGTTTTCAAACACGGTTTTTGTCTCCGTTATGCAGCAATGCGGAAACGATAAATCAAAGGTTTGAAATTGAGAGTGTCATTTCACGCCAAAAAAGACGTGAAATGATGTCACGAAGAGACGATTTTGATCTGACCGACAGTTTTAATTGAGCGGTTGCACAATAGGATATTGTATCGGGTAATGATCTTTCGCGAGCTCGTTGTCGGATTCATCATAAAGGCGGAAACGGCACTGCTTTGCAGTTTGAGTGAGCGATAATTGCAGCACCCAACAAGCATAATGTAGCGAGTGTTGGGTCAAGCGCATTGCGTGAGGTGTGGGGTCATCATCGACGTAACAGTCAATCCTCGAAACGTTTTCAAGTCGGCATGCCAGTTCGATAAAGAGCGTGTATTGCGCCCCAATATTAATAAGCTGCCGAGTCGGGACAATGTATTCCGTTGCGCCAATTAAAAGCCCCTTAGAAACCACATAGTCACGCTGGTGGTTATTCTCAATGTAACGTTCCCCATCGACTTCATAACAAAGGCGAAAGGTAAGGGGGTGCGCTACCGGAAGTTCGGTCGTTGCCCAGAGTTCGGTGCCATGACTTAAAAAACGCTCGAAGAAGGCGGGGTAGCGCCGCCATGCGCCATCACGGTCACGGCATTCTACCGAGACCACTTTTTCAAACGCAATATTGTCCACTTCCATCCAGATTTTGCCGACAGGTTGGTCGATGTGGTTATCGTCGAAGGTATTGGCTTTGGCGTAGTATAAGCGGATCGGTTGTTGATTTAGTTGAGTTCGGTTATCCAAACATTGTTGGCGATACTGCATGGGTGAAAACGGATACCAACGACGAAAAGTGCGGTGAAAGTTCGATGGTTCTTCGTAACCAAGTTGATAGGCGATTTGCTGCGTTGTGAGTTGGGTGTCGGCAAGCAAAGTGAGTGCTTGCTTTCTTTTAGCGAAATCAACGCATTGAGAGTAGCTCATTTGCTTCTCTTGCAGTCGACGTTGCAAGGTGCGTTTGGAGACGCCCAGTTGCCTTGCCGCTTGCTCTAACTTGAGCGCGTAATTGCTGTTTTTGATGAACAAGGCGTTCAAAACACTCAGTAATTCTGGTTGCTCAATGGGCTGGTGAGAAAGCAGCAAATAAACATGTTTCACCAGGTCAAACACGCTTGAACTCGTTTTAGAATCTCGCGTTTCCCCTAGAAAAATATCGGCCGCGAGTGGATTGCTGGCTTGAATTTGTACCTGTATTGATTCGCTTAGCTCAAGCATTTCCAATTGCATTTTGAGCAAGCCAAACACCGACTCCGCCCAATTTGGCATATCGGCTGTTCTGCATTCGACTTGCAGATGGATTTGGGCATCACCATGTTGCAATGTGACGTACAAACGGCGGTCGAATAATGAGACACTTTTACTCCACCAAAGCAGCCCTTCTTGGAGGTTAGGCGCTTCTTTCAACATCATGCATTGCAAGGCCACCAACTTCTCAATGTGCCAATATTCGCCGGCAATTCGAAGGTGATTGTGACCGAGCTTTTTGCACAGAAAGGATGTAATAACGTTATCTTGAGGCAGCATGAGTTGAGTTTGGTTGCGAGCAAACATGCATTATTGCTGAAAAGATGAAGAAGTTCAGTGAGAACGTTCAAAGCCTTTCTTATCTTTTATTTTCAAATTTATTTTGAAAATGTTTTTAATCGAAATCGGTTTTTCCCTTTATCTCATGAGGTTATGCTGTTACACAGCTTAAATTCATTAATTGGAGAACCTCATGGATATCGTACAAGCTGCAAAATCTCGTTACTCAACGAAAGTGTTTGACCCAACGCGCAAGCTACCTCAAGAAAAAATCGATGCAGTTAAAGAGCTGATTCGTTTTAGTCCATCGAGTGTGAACTCCCAGCCTTGGCATTTCATTCTGGCAAGCACAGAAGAAGGCAAACAGCGCATCGCTAAAGCGGCGCAAGAGAACTACGCGTTTAACGCGGCGAAGATTCTCAACGCTTCTCACGTATTGGTGTTTTGTGCGAAAACAGGCATTGATAACGACTACATTGAAGCGCTAATGGCGCAAGAAGAAAAAGATGGCCGATTCCCAACCGAAGAAGCGAAAGCGGCTGTGCGTGGTGGTCGTAGCTACTTTGTGAACATGCACCGCTTTGATCTGAAAGATGCGAATCATTGGATGGAGAAACAAGTTTACCTCAACGTGGGTACGTTGTTGTTGGGTGCTTCGACGCTAGAAATTGATGCAGTGCCAATTGAAGGGTTTGATCCCAAAGTGCTGGATGAAGAATTTGGCTTGCGTGAAAAAGGTTACACCAGCGTTGTGATCGTGCCGCTGGGCTACCACGCGGAAGATGACTTCAACGCGAAAACGCCAAAGTCTCGCTGGGACGCAGAAACCGTATTCACCGAGATATAATTCGAGCTTACTTGCTGGTTACGTAGAACCCTGTAATCAATATATAAATCGCAAAAGAGTGATAAAACGATGATCCACTTAGTTGCAGAAGTGAAAGCCTATCCAGACAGCAAGGATCAGGTGGTGAATTTGCTTGCTGGTTTACTAGAGCCAACTCGTCAAGAAGAAGGCTGTTGCCAATACGAGTTGTATCTCGACGAAAAAGTTGATGGCCTATTTATGTTCCAAGAAATTTGGGCATCGCAAGAGGCCTTGGATAAGCATTTGCAAAGCCCGCACATGGCGGCGTTTCTTGAAACATTGGAAGAGAACGATTGGGTTGAGTATACCCAGATTCGTCCTCTTCGATTTATCGCCTAATGACAGAAGGTTGCCAGCACGTTGGCGCGTTGTTGGCAGCATTTTTGTTGGATAAAGTCGCGGAAAGTCCGAATCGTTGGCGTCAGTAAGCGACGATCGGCACACACCATGTAGAGTGGCACTGGGCCGCAATCCCACTCTGGTAACACTCGCACCAATCTTCCCTCGATTAAGTCTCGGCTGATGTCCATCAACGATTTATTCGCAATGCCTTTGCCTTTAATCGCTAATCGATGTGGCAAGTCACTATCGTTGCTCATCAAGTTACCGCTGACCACGACTTGTTCTTTCTCGCCGTCACGCGTGAGCGTCCATTTGTTGTAGACCGAATCCGCGACCATATAGCACAAACAATTGTGTTGCGTTAAATCGGCAGGAGAGGTGAGTTCTGGATGTGTGGCTACGTACTCTGGCGATGCACATAAGATCCGTTCGTTTGCCCCACACAAAGCCAACACGACCAGATTGGAGTCGGCTGGCTCGCCGTAGCGAATCGCAATATCGACAGGCTTGGTGTACATATCCGTCAAGCTATCGGATAGCTCTAGTTTTATGGAAACATTTGGGTAGAGATCGATGAACTCATCCACCCAATCGAGCAACATATTGCGACCAAAATCGGAGGGCGCAGTAATGTGCAGTTGACCAGATAACTCGCCACGCGCACTTGAGATCTGATCCAACCCCTCTTGCAATGTTGCCAACGCTTGCGTGGTTTTGTCTAAAAACAGTTCGCCCTCTGAGGTTAAACGCAGGCTTCGGGTAGAACGCACAAACAGCGGGAAACCGATTTGCCCTTCAAGACGCTTAATCGATGCGCTAATGGCGGCAGGTGTCATGTCCATGCTGTTAGCGGCTTTTGAAAAGCTGCCTTGGCGCGCGGTTTCGACAAAAATATTGAGGTCGTTGAGGGCTTTCATCGTGAAAAGGGCTTTTATGAAGTTTGGGCTACTATAGGGGAGAGTCGTAGGCCAATTCAAGGTTAAAACATTAGGTTGCACGGCGAGTTTGAGTTAAATTAGCGCGCAACTTCACTTTACCGGATCAATAGCATGAGCCAACAGCAGCCGAATAACCCACTTCACGGGTTGAGTTTAGAGAAAATCGTCACCCGACTAGTTGAACACTTTGGTTGGAATGGCATGTATGAGCGCGTTCGTGTGAACTGTTTCAAGAAAGATCCGTCGATCAAATCTTCTCTGAAGTTTTTGCGTAAAACGCAATGGGCAAGAGACAAAGTCGAAGCGCTGTACATCGAGACATTCTGCTAACCGCTCTATAGTCTGCAGCAAGCGGCAAGTAGATTCTTAGTCTCGCTATGGCTCGCTAGAATGACGTAGCTTTTCTTATCGCGTAGGCTAGAAGAGTCGCTCTGCTGTTACGTTTAAAGCGTGATTCAGAATCTACCCTCAGGCTTGTATTGAGTCTATTCATAGCTCTATGGGCCTACAGCAGCGGTAAGTAGATTCTTAGTCTCGCTATGGCTCGCTAGAATGACGTAGCTTTTCTTATCGCGTAGGCTAGAAGAGTCGCCCTACTGATGCGTCTAAAGCGAGATTCCGGATGGTCACATAGGTTTATCTGGAATCGCTTTTTTAGATGGTTTTGTAGAGGTCAGAGCCAAACTCGAACCGTCATTCTGAACCGCGAGGAACGAGCGTGATTCAGAATCTACCCTCAGATTGTATTGAGTTTATTCATAGCTCTATGGCCTGCAGCAAGCGGTAAGTAGATTCTTAGTCTCGCTATGGCTCGCTAGAATGACGCAGCTTTTCTTATCGCGTCGGCTGGAAGAGTCGCGCTGCTGATGCGTCTCAAGCGAGATTTCGGATGGTCACTTAGGCTTGTCTGGAATCGCTTTTTTAGATGGTTTTGTAGAGGTCAGAGCCAAACTCGAACCGTCATTCTGAACCGCGAGGAACGAGCGTGATTCAGAATCTACCCTCAGATTGTATTGAGTTTATTCATAGCTCTATGGTCTGCAGCAAGCAGCAAGTAGATTCTTAGTCTCGCTTTGGCTCGTTAGAATGACGTAGCTTTTCTTATCGCGTGGGCTGAAAGAGTCGCTCTGCTGATACGTCTAAAGCGAGATTCCGAGTGACTCACTTAGGTTCTTCTGGAATCGCTTTTTTAGATGGTTTTGTAGAGCTCAGAGCCAAACTCGAACCGTCATTCTGAACCGCGAGGAACGAGCGTGATTCAGAATCTACCCTCAGATTGTATTGAGTTTATTCATAGCTCTATGGTCTGCAGCAAGCAGCAAGTAGATTCTTAGTCTCGCTTTGGCTCGTTAGAATGACGTAGCTTTTCTTATCGCGTGGGCTGAAAGAGTCGCTCTGCTGATACGTCTAAAGCGAGATTCCGAGTGACTCACTTAGGTTCTTCTGGAATCGCTTTTTTAGATGGTTTTGTAGAGATCAGAGCCAAACTCGAACCGTCATTCTGAACCGCGAGGAACGAGCGTGATTCAGAATCTACTCTCAGATTGTATTGAGTTTATTCATAGCTTTATGGTCTGCAGCAAGCGGTATGTAGATTCTTAGTCTTGCTTTGGTTCGCTAGAATGACGCAGCTTTTCTTATCGCGTAGGCTGGAAGAGTCGCTCTACTGTTACGTTTAGCGAGGTTTCGAATGATTCACTTTAGGCTCATTAGAATGACGCTAGTTTTCTTATCACGCGGGCTGGAATGGTACCTCAGCATCATTCCCGATAGCTATGAAGAAGCGCTGTCGGGAACCTCGCCTTTAATCTCTCGTTTCTTGCTACTCCAAATGATGCGTACTACCCACGGTTCCTTCCAAGTCTAAAATCGACTGGCGAACGTGATCTGGAATCGCAGCTTTAACGTTGTTCTTAAAATCAAACATCACACCAGTGGCGGTCGCGATGGTCGCAATTTTACCCCACTTCTTACTCAGCACTTGGTACTCCATTGTGATGCGATCTTCTTGCATGTCGATTACGCGAGAACCGACTAATAGCGTGTCTGGGTAAGTAACAGGCAATTTGTAGCGGCATTGAGTCTCGCTCAGTACTGGCCCAATTTGCGAGGTCTGCAGGTCGACCAGCAGGTTAATTTTGTTGAAGTAATCTAAACGTGCGGTCTCGAAGTAGCGAAAATAGACCACGTTATTAACGTGTTGCAGAGCATCCATTTCACCCCATGCGACTTTTATCTCTGTGATAACGGGAAAGTCCTTTAACAGTGTGTCCATTTTTATTGCTCCTTTTTCATCTGCTTTGCCACAAATTGCGACGCGACTTATCACTTTGAGCATTTATTCTAGATGTAATCATTTAATATGTAATAAAATTGTTTTTAAAATGTGAAATGAAATAGTGGTTTGATTATGTAAACTAGAAACTTTACATAATCGAGTTGAAGGCGTAAGTTTAACTAAGAGTAACCAGATAGGAGGTGTCTCATGATTGAACTCAAAGGTTTCAACCTCGCAAGAGTTGAGAAACGCATTGATTGGACAGGTGAGCTGTTCAGTTTGAGAATATCTGGCGCGCCTCTTTCCTTTAAAGCTGGCCAATTCACCAAGCTTGCTTTGCTTGATGATGAAGGTAAGCCGATCAGCCGTGCTTACTCTGTGGTTAATGCGCCAAGCGAGCAATTCGATTGGTTGGAATTTCTAATAGTAGCCGACCCTCAAGGACAACTTTCTCCACGGCTCCAAAAGCTTAAATCTGGTGATAGCATTTATGTCGGTGCCACCGCACATGGCGATTTAATCCATGATTCTATTCCTAAACAGGCTCATGACCTGTGGCTGCTATCTACAGGTACGGGGATTGGACCGTTTTTATCGCTGCTGGATGATATAAACTTACCGCCTCACAATGAGCGCATTGTGCTGGTTCATGCCGTTCGTTTCGAAAAAGATCTGGTTTATAAATACCTAATTGAACAGCTTCAGCAACGATATGAAGGCAGATTAAAGTATATACCGATAGTCAGCAGGGAAGTGGTTGATGGTAAATTACAAGGCCGAATTCCTGAACTCATCGAATCGGGTTTACTGTCCAACGCCGCTGATGCGCCATTCTCAGCTCAGCGTAGCTTTGTCATGATGTGTGGGAATCCACAAATGATCAAAGATACCGTGCCCGTTTTACAAGAGCTAGGCTTGGAAAAGTATCGCCATCAAACTGGGGGAAATATCATTTACGAACGTTACTGGTAGCGTTTTGTTAAATTGATACGGTTATGCTCAAGATGTAATGATTACTTTTGAGATACGACCGCGATTTAGTATGTTCTTAGTTGAATATTATGTTGGCAATACCTAAACTGCGCTCACCATTGCGCGTCTGTACACTCAGTCATTCTCGCTTAACCAATTACATTGAGGTGACTGAAGTCCATGTATGCTTTTATCGCGAGCAAGCAACAGAGAATCATTGCTGGTTTTATCGACCTGCTCTTTACGATGGTGGTCGTGTTAATAATTGCATTGAGTATTAACTCTTTTCTTAACGACTTTCAGCTCTCTTTAGCAGATAACCTCACGCTTGTTCGTGAAACTCAGGCGTTTTACTTGCTTTCTTTACCAACGGTTTTAATGATCAACTGGAATGCATTGAGTCATGGGCAAACCATTGGTATGCGCATGATTGGTATTAAAGTTGTAATGAAAAATGATAGTAAGGCAACGAAAGTTACAGCAGGGTTAAGGCTTGTTATTAGCTACTTACTGGAGATGCTCATTCCGGGGATCCCGTTGGTAAATTTGGCATTGTTGTTCTTTCATCCGGAGCGACGTTTGTTGCATGACTTGATCGCCAATACTAAAGTTGTCCAAGTTTCCTAATTTTTTGATCGAAAAAGCCACGTGAAGTGGCTTTTTTAATATCGATAAAGTTAACCAGATTTACTGTTGATTAACATATTTCTTAAAGCGAGCTTTGGTTTCTGCGTCTGCTTTTTGGTACCAGAAGTGCAGCATCTCTTCAGCTGTCGAATCCGCTTTAACCGCAGTTGCTCTCACTTGCTTCATATCCGCAGGAACCTTTGCAGGAAGCGTGACTGGCTGCATGGTTGCTGCGCCAGCAAAAGCCACGGCTGCTGCACCGCCAGCTTGGTTATAATCTTCGATTTCACGCACGTAATCACGACCGATTTGCATACCCGGTTTGAGCAACTTGTCCTGGTCAACCGCGATTGCGTTGCCAGAATCATCAACCAGTTTCCAATCTAAGTCTTTGATCTTCTCTTCCGCATCACGTAGGTTGCGGTATTCTGGCATTTGTAGAGTGAGTTCGGCATTGGTCGCGTCAAATCGTGTAACGATAACATCGCTTTCAACACTTAAACGGTCATTACCTTGGTTGAAGTAAGGGGCGAAACGAAATACGACTTGGTTAAGGCCATCAGGTAACGTCAGTGTTCTTTCAGAGGCGAAAAAACCACCCGAAAGATCTGCTTTTTCACCGTTAGCCGCTAATACTGAAACGTTGTCAGGAACACTCACGGTTACATCTGCGAATGCCATGCCACTCATTGCGAGAGCAAGCGCACAAGTTAAAGGCTTGATCAATTTCATTGTTTTTATCCTAAGCAAATTAGTGGTCATCGAGAGTGCATCGTTCATTGCCCGATTGCAACTCCCAAGTGTAATAAGTATGAAAATTTAACAAGAACGTCATTTTTATCGCATTTATTACGACGAAACTGTGATCCAAATAGAATCAAACCGCTGAAATGCAGCGGTTTGATATCATAAGTTATAGATTAAATTTCTTTCTAACTTATTGATTTATTATATGCCTGCACCGTGTCCAGGTACTGATTGGTCATTAGAAGCGTCTTGTTGTTCTGCCATTTCTTCTTGCTGTTGTGCTTTCTCAATGCTTAACCACCAAACAAATAACTCATACCAAATTGCTAGGATAACGGCACCTAAGAACAGACCAACGATGCCGTAGAAAAGCATACCACCGATGGCACCGAGCAGAATCACAGGCATTGGCACGTCGACGCCACGTCCCATTAACATTGGTTTGAACAGGTTTTCAGAAAGAGCCGCAACTACGACCCAAACAGTAAACATGGTTGCTGTTGAGGTGTCTTGGGTCATGTACATGAAGCCAATCACAGGTAGCACTGCGAGCAGCGCCGGGAGCTGAGCGATACATAAAATCATTAGAAGCAGTGTGAGTAAACCTGCTGCCGGAACGCCAAATACGAAGAAACCAGCACCGATCAACAGTGCTTGAATCGCCGCTACACCGACTACGCCAAGCAGTACGCTTTTAATTGTCGCAGCGATAAGCGTGGTCCAGCTTTTTGCGTTTTCACCAGCGGTTCGAATCGCGATGGTTCTTAAGCCTGATGCTGCAGATTCAGAGTACGTCATGAAACCTGCTGCAATCGCAAGTGACAAGATTGAAAGCAGTAAACTTCCCAATACGCCCCCAAGTGTACCCAGTAAAGATGTGAGTCCTGCCTTTATTTGTGGCATAAAGGTTTGAATCGCTTGCTCAAGATTAGTAGCGAATAGGGTCCACACTTCGTAGAGCTTATCACCCACGATAGGCCAATCCGCTACGGAAGGTTTTGGCCCTGGTATTTTCACTTGTCCATTTTGTAGTACTTCAAGCGCGTGCGTTGCACCATCCACAATGGAGCCTGATACCATAACAAGTGGCGTGACAAGGAGGGCAATACCAAGTAAAGCAATGGTTGTGGCTGCCAGACCTCTGCGACCACCATATACACGCTGCAATTTTTGGGTAAGCGGCATTAAAGCGACGGCTATAATAGCGCCCCAAATAACCGGAAGGATGAAGGGTTTGATGATGTCGTACGTAAACATCAGCAAGACAAAGATCAAGCCAATGCGTATTGCCGATTCCACCATATTACTGATGAAAAGCTTACTGTCGATTTTTACCGATTGTTTATCCATTTTTGTTTACCTGATGATCAATGTTAGAACTGACGAGACTTGAAACAACAATCGCCATATAAAAAACACCTGTGATGGCCTCTAAATACACCACGACTTGAGCCAATGGTGTTAGAGGACTAATGTCGCCATAACCGAGCGTGGTTAAGGTAACGAAACTGAAATACGCTGCATTGGATAAGTTCTGCCCCCAAGAAATCGCTTCCATACCGGTAAAGGCTTCAGGCGAAAACTCAAGCAGAATGAGGTAGGCAATCGCCCACATCAGACCAAGCAGCAAGAAAAGCGCTACCGAGCCAATGACTTTGTTGCTGTTGACATGGCCGGTGAAAAGAATCTGTCTTGCGATGGATTTAAAAGTGCCGAAAAAGAACGCAAAGGTGAGGGCAAGCATCACCACATTCATCTCTCTGATGTCGAAAACGGTCTTGATCACAATCACAAGAACCCAAACACCAAACAGGCTGTAGAGGAAACGAGACCAGGTTTTGTCAAAGCGAAGGCTCGCAAAACAGACGATAAACGTCAGAACCGTGAAAGCCTGAAGTATGTGTTCAATCGTCCCTTCACCTACGACTTGTGCCATCGCACTCCCTAGCAACAAAATCACTAGTGCTAAGGTTAGATAGAAGAAGTTGTTTTCTTCATTAATATTTTTGAGGTTTTTACCAATGACCATGGCTCTTCTCACTTAGTTATTGTTCACTTTCTGCGGATGACTCTTTCATCACCATGATGGACGCAGAAAGCCCGAATCGAAGATCAACATCTTCAGGAAGTTCTTGTAGGGAGATTCGCACCGGAATACGTTGTGCTAAGCGAATCCACTGAAAAACAGGGTTTACGTTTGGCAGAAGGTTGTAGCCGACCGTGCCGTCTTTGGGCGCAATACCCCAACCAATCGAGTCAACCGTCGCGTCAATTGGCGTGTCTGGGTGAGACATCAAAGTGACACGCGCTTGGCTGCCAGGTTCGATTTGCGCAAGTTGGTTTTCACGGAAGAAACCAAATACCCAAAAGCTGTTTTTGTCGATCAGTGCGAGCAGTGGTTGGTTTGCGACCGCTTGCGTACCGTTTCTAATATCGAGGTTAGATACAAAACCATCGACGGTCGCATAAACTTTGGTAAAGCTGAGATTAAGGCGTGCTGATTTTAGTTGCTCTTCTGCAGATTTGATTTGCAGTAGCGACTCTTCGTAAGCGATTTCACGACGAATCAGATCCTTATGAGAAACTGCGCCACGGTCTTTGGCACGAATGTCTTTTAAGCGGTCATACTCGATTTTTTTACCGCGAGAGCTAACAATGGAGCGCTCCAGTGCTACTTCGGCTTGAGATAACGCAACCTGGTAAGTCGCAGGGTCGATTTCAAACAGTAAATCCCCCGTTTTTACTTCTTGGTTGTCTTGCACCGCGACATTTACAATTGGGCCTGATACGCGAGGAGCCACTTTGATGACGTTAGCACGCACTTGCCCATCTCGTGTCCATGGGTTATTAAAGTATTCCTCAAACTTTTGATAGCCGAGCCAAGCTGCGCCACCAAGAATGACAAGATTGAGTGCGATTACGAATAGTTTTTTCATCTTGTTTGGCACCTAAAATTGAATATAAAAGCTGTCGATGGCCACCACATAACCGACCATGATGGCAATAAACGTCAGAGACGGAAAAGCGATGAAGCGAGACAAACGTGTCTTGTTCAATATCATCACCGTTATCCACGTGGCCGTGACGGCGAGAAAGAGCACGAGTAGCGTAGGAGAAAAGTAAACGTCTCCCCAAGAGAGTTCATGAGGCATTACCGATCCTCCGTTTTGTTTTCATCACTGGTCTCAGCCGGAGTTTCGAGTCGCAAAGGCGGCAATACGCGGTTTTCTTCATTTAAATAACTTCCCCAGTCAGTGCGCTCTGTCATCTGCGTGGCAATCGATTCACTGATGAAAGGTTTGCCTGTTTGGGTTTGCCAGCCTCCACCGAGGGCTTTGTAGAGCGCGACAACTTGGTTCGCAACATTACCTTTGATCGTTGCGTAGCTGTCTTCTGCGCGGGTCATTTTTTCTACCGAGTTAAGCAGACGTTCGAATGAAATTTGTCCGTTTTCGTACTGTGTCATGGATATGTTGAACGCACGAATGGAAGAGTTGACCGATTGCAAGCGTAAATCTTTTTGCTGCAAATACAGGTCATATGCTTCGATTGCATTGGTGACTTCATTAACGGCTTGCAGTACCTTTTTGTTGTAGTTCGTCAGCGTTTCTTGGAAGCGAGCATCTTCGAAACGAATGTTATTTTTCACGCGTCCGTATTGGAAAATGTTCCAACTGAACGTTGGGCCAACCACCATGGTGAGCGAATCGCTAAAACTGAAACTGCTGCCATCGGGAACCGTACTGTCGATACCGATGGAACCGAACAGCGAAAAGCTTGGGTACAGAGCGGTTTCTGCCACGCCAATCTGCGCACTTTGCGCGCGAGCTTGCATCTCAGAGACTTGCAAATCCGGACGTCGCATCACTAAGTTAGCATCCACTTGCGTATCCAAAAGCGGTGGACGTGGCACAATGGAGCGCTCGTCGGTGCCCGATAGCGCCGATTTTCTGCCCGTTGATTTGAACTGGGCTTCGTACTCAGCGATTTGCTTGTGCATCCCATCCGACTGTAGCAGTCCATCTACTTCTTCTGGTAACAGACCCAGTAGCAAAGCCAACACAGTACGTGATTGCTTCATTGCCACTTCGAGGCTCGGTAGCGCTGCTTTGGTGGTGTAGAGTTGGTTTTTAGCTTGTTGAACGTCCAATTCTGTAACGTTGCCAGAGTCGAACTGCACCTGAGTAATACGTACGACACGCTCTTGAATCTCGATATTGCGGCGAGACAGCAAAATACGCTCTTGGAATGTGCGATAGTTGATGTAATTGCGCGCCACTTCGGCGGTTATGGTAACCATGATGTCGTGATACGATGCGATGGATGCGTAGTAACCCGCTTCTGCCGACTCAATACCGCGAGCATACTTGCCCCAAACATCCATTTCCCAAGCAGCATCAAACGACAAAGTGGCGTTATTCACGCCCTGATCATTTACGTAGGCACGCGCTAGGTTTCCTGACACGGTTTGAACTTGTGGGTATTGCAAGCCAGTCGAAATACCAAGCAATGAACGTGCTTGTACAATTCGTAGCCCTGCGGCTTCTAAATCGAGGTTTTGTTTGCTCGCCAACTCAACCAGCTGATTAAGAGTCGAGTCATTAAATTGCTGCCACCATTGTTGTAGCTGTTGCTCTGATTGCTGCGTATCTTTGGCTGCTTTTTGCACCGACCAGTCACTTGGCAGTGGCGCCTGCTTTGGATGAACATAATCTGGTCCTACCGTGGTACACGCACTGAGTCCGAGCAAAGAAAGTATGGCGAGGCTTGGTTTGGTTAGTTTTGGAAGCATCATATCCCCACCTTTAAAAACGCTTCTGTTGTAAGTTCACCCAATCGATATCCTCGTAGGTTTGCTTGCAATGCTTGATTGCTTCGAACACGTTCCGTTTTAAATTCAGCAAGATATAAAAACCGGCTATCTCTGAATAAGCGTAGTCAGATAAATCCAACTCACTAAAAAAATCTTCCAGTTTATCTTCGAATGTTTGGTAATCCTGACTGTATTGGTCGAATACGGAGTCGAGTTCTTGTGTTGCTTGATGGCTAGCTAAAGCGCCCGCCATCAAAGGAATGATGGAATCGCGGTGCTGTTGGCGAAGCTTAGTAATCAGCGGATTGGTCATCAACTTTTTCTCGGCGGCCATTAAGATGTTGATGTGATTACTGAGTACATCACACGCTTTGCTGAACGCGCCAATCGCTTCTGGCGTGGTTTTATCAAAGTGTTTGTGGTTGATTTTCGAACCCCAGACTTTGAGCTTTTTCGATGAGACATTGAGCGTCACCAAGTGTAAGGCCCGTTTGGGCGGCGTAATAACCGAGCTAGACTGCTGTTGATAGGTAGTGAACAGCTCTCGGGTATGTCGGAAGTAGCGTTCTTTTATGGTCAAAAAGAGGTGTTCTGGTCGTGAGCTAAACGGGAAGTAGTGCGCGAAAATAATCATGAACACCACCATGTAGAACAACAGCATGATCGTCATGAGGATCCCGAAGTGATAAAACATGTTGTTGTCTAAACCGAGAACAAACAAGCCAATCATATAGAAAATCGTCACTGGCCCGTTAAACAGATAAAAACCGATAAAGGTGTAGATAAAGATGAACAGGCCAAGTTCTAACCCGAGATCCAATTGCGGAAGAATGAAGACGTAAGAAGGCACCGCGAACAAGAAGCCGAAAGTGAACAGCACAAGCAACAAAATTGGGTGCACAGGCACGAACGACAGCAAAGACATAAACATGGTCGAGAAGACCACGAACGAGTAGCCGCCTGGTGGATTGAAATAAATCCAAATCAGTCCAGCAACCCAATAAGTGACAAAGGTTTTGACCGCGGTTTTAAAGTTTTCTGCGTCCCACCATAGAAACTTGCCTTTCGGTTTCGGCAGTGGCACGTCAAAGGAGACATTGTTCGTCACAGAGTCAATACAGCTAATGCTCTCCGCTAAACGCGACAAGTTTTGATGCATCAGTTCCAACAGGTGACCAAGCGTAAGCGCAGAGCCTTTCTCTAGGTGAGCTGCGTCTTCTAGCAACGCTTGGTTGTATTTGACTTTGAATTCCTGAGCACGATAAGCGGGTTCTTTTTTTTCCCAGACTTGTTGGCAGGTATCAAATAGCGCGTCAATTTCCGCCACGGCTTGATCAAAGTTGCTGATGCTTTCACGGTCTTGCTGGTGGCTAAAGTGGCTGTGCGCCGCGACGGTCAATTGTTGCGTTACCTGCTTGTTCAAATGAACTGCCAAGCGCCACTCTTTCATGTAGGCCGACACGTCGCTGCATTCCACACTGACCGTGGCAAAGCGCTGTTCGAGTGCATTTTGAGCGGCAAACATCTGTTCGATGAGAGTGTCCACGCTAGGTTGTGGCTCTTCCGCTTCTGGATTTTCTTCTCCGTCTTCTTGAGGAGAGATTTGCCCTGCCGATTTTTGCTCGAAATTTTGCAAGATAGCGGAGAACAACGCGCGTTGTGCTTGGTTGAGTTGTTCGATGAGCTGCCTTAGGTTTTGTTCTGTTTTGGTCGGGAATAAGAAAGTCCCCACGAGTGTGTAAACCACCACCCCAAACACCGTCATATAGGCGCGGTCAACGCCATAAAGGAACGCACCTTCTGCGTCACCGCCATTGGACATCATCAACGTCATCACACCGGTCAGCATGAGTAGCGTTGGATCTTTTTGATAGGCATTACGGAAGTAAAAAATGAATGAGACCACAACCGACACGCTCAGCATGTACAACAAGCGGTCTTGAGCAAACAATCCCACCAGTAACAAGCCAACGACGGCGCCAACCAACGTACCAAACACGCGTAAGGTACCTTTGGCGAGTGATTCTCGACGACTGCCTGTGGATGCAATCAGCATCACTGTGGTTGCGGCCGTCGATGCTTGCGGCCAACCCATGGCAAACGGGATCAGATAAGCCAGAGTTAGGCTAAGCGATACTTTAATAGCGAATTTTATTTTGTCGTTCATAGTGTCAAAGTTTGCTCAGGCTTATCGTTATAAGTTGATGAATTTCTTATATGAATAATCAGAATCTTGTTCTGAATAAATTAGGGGGGAGGAATATAGCGGGTGAAAAAGTGTGCTTTGTAAACCCTTTGTCAAAACAAAAAGTGCGTATTTGGCTTGATCTCGTGCTAGCCCTTGGCGTTATTGGCGAAACGCCTAAAACGAGCAAATTCGCGATCTGTGATGATTCTCACTTTTGAAACAAAATCGTTGCATTGTGTGAGCCAATTCTCACCTTATATTCTTCGCCTGGTACCAAAGCAGACCACTTGTACCATCTGCAATGAGCTTTACTGCTTTAAAAAGCATAGATGATGAATGGGTACTTGAGAGGGAAAGTTATTACTTTTTATCGGCTTGCCGATTGTTCGTTTGTTTTTTTGGATCGAGATAAAAAAACCAAAGCGATGCCACCAAGAATGATGCCGCTGGTTAAAAGAATATGCAGTGAAAGAGGCTCGTGGAGTACGACGGTGCCGAGTAGCAAAGCAATGGCTGGCACGGAAAGTTGGCTGACGGCGGCTTGAAGCAAAGAGAGCTTACGCATTACTTGATACCAAAGCGTATAACCAAGGCCAGAGGCAATGGCACCAGATGCGATAGCGAGCAACACTCCGCTCCAAGAAAGGTGGATTGAGGACAAGATTAATGGCGAAAGGAGCACGCCAATTATTGATGCAGCGATGAATCCCCACGTGATGCCACTACTTGGAGAAGGCGCTTGTTTACCGAGCGCAGTAAACGCAGCCCAACAAACGCCAGAAATCAACATAAGAAGTGCAGAGCTAATATCGGGACGAGTGGCAGATGGCAACATCAACCAAACAAATCCAACAATTGAAAGGCCGATACCGATGATTTCGAGAAACTGAAAGCGCTCACCTTGCCACCAATAGATTGCCAGTAACGTAAGTTGCACGGCACCAAACAAAAGCAAAGCACCTGTTCCTGTCGCCAGTTGTAAGTACGCGAAAGAGAAAAGGGCAGCGTAACCAAATAACGCCACGCCAGCAAAAAAGCGAAAGCGAGAAGTTGGCCGATCGGTTTTCCACTGACCTCTCACGACAAGCATTGCGATTAAGATAACAGCGCCGGATATCAATCGAACGAGCGTGAAGCTTCCTGCATCAATTAACCCTTCTGCCAAGGCAATTCGACACAATAATGAATTGGCAGCGAACGCCAGCATTGCAATAGCAGTGAGTAAGAAGGTCGACATCCTTGATCCTTAGCGTGTAAATGAACAGCTAGTGTAGATCCAAAAGAACATTTTTATTAGTTGATAAAGTGATTAGTTATAGCTATCAGAGCAAGAAAGTCATTAAAAATAACCAGAGAAAACCTGACCTTAGCCTGAGTCTTACTGTGGTTGGGAAGGTTGTTTGTACAATGACTTAATGGTGTTTTTCAACCATAGCAATTTGGGATTGTACGCATTGCGTTTATGCCAAATCATGGTAAATGGAATCAGTAACTTGTCTTGTTGAGCTTGGTCTAATGGAATTGGCAAGCACACCAAATCGAGATGCAGCTTTTCTGTGTAACTTTTGCAATAGTGCGGCGCGGTGGTGATCATGTCATGCGTCGGCTGCGCTGCCATAAAAAGGGATTGCTCAAAGTTGGACATCGTCAGCCCGATAGAGCGCTGTAGCCCTAGTTCCGTTAATACTTCATCCAACGCCCAAGTTTCACTTTTTTCCCAAACAATATTGATGTGTTGGTAGCTCAGAAAGGTCTCGAGATTCCACTCTTGCTGTAATGCCGGATGATCTTTATATAAATACACCATCGGCAGGTCATAAAATAGAATCTCAAAATCCAAGAAATACGGCAGAAGATCCAACGACTCTTTCGATCTCGGGTGACTCTCTCGGCCGGTAAAACCGATATCCGCCTCGCCTCGAATGATGGCGTCGAGTGAGTCGTAATCCCAGTTACTGGTTTTTACTTTCGCTTCAGGGTATCGCTGGTGGATAGCGACGATGAGTCTGTCCAGCATTGTGAGCACTAATGGCGACTCAATCGTGATATCAAAACGCACTCCTTTAGGCGTAATATCGCTGCGTTTTTCTGCAATCTGGCAGCCAATTTGCAGCCATTCTGCAAGATCTTGCTCCATGCTTTGCGCCAAGGGCGTTGGCGCAAGACCTTTAGGTGTTTTGACAAACAAAGGATCATCGAACCAATGACGAAGTTTGTTGAGCGACTTACTTACGGTAGAGGGCGTAACGTTCAGCTTTTTCGAGGCTTTCGAGACGCTTTGCTCTTGCAACAATAATTGCAGAGTGAACAGTAAGTTTAAATCAAGTCGCGCTAGGGATTTCTTCATAATGGGTATCGTGAACAGGCTTTGGAATCAATAGTATTAGAGCAAGGCTGATTACGCTACCTAACAATAAGATAAACACCAACATATTCAGTGCACTAACGCCGATGAAACCCATAAACCAAATATAGAACGCTGAACTACAAACTTGAGCAATGCCCAGTAACGAGCTAGCCACGCCAGCTTGTTGAGAGAATGGGCTGAGCGCTTGGCTCATGGCCACGCCAAAGCCACAAGCGAAACCAGCGCAAATCAGCCCAAGTCCGAATACATAGTAAAGAGATTGTCCATCATGGAAATGGGCAGCACTGAGCACGATGCCTGCACAAGCGAGCAATACTTGAGAGGTGATCATTAAGGTTCGCTGCTTAAAAATCCCCAATGCCAATGGCGCCGAGAACGAAATCAACATACTGATCGTCGCAGTCCCTGCCATGATGGAAGAATAGCCGCCGCGATCAAAACCAAGCATGCTCATCACGACAATTGGTGAAGCGTTAACAAAGGTCAGAATGGTGGTCACTCCAAGTGCAGTAATGATCAGCCTACTGATAAAAAATCGCTCGAAGAAAGTCTCTTGATGGCTCTCTGGCGCTGTCTGTTCTTCACCTTGTTGGCTGGGTAGTGATTCCTTGAGAACAAAAATGGCCAATACACTGACGAGAATGCCCATTCCTGCCATTGTGGTAAACAAACTCGGCCAAGGAAATTTCAGCATAATCAAGTGACCAATCACGGGTGCGATCACTGGAATGATACAGGTGATGCCATTGAGCATCGACAACACTTTCGCGCGGCGTTCATCGTCTAACGTGTCGCGTAAAATCGCGAACGCGACGACATAGCAAGATCCAGCACCGACGCCTTGGCAAAAGCGAGCAATCAAGAAAGTGTTTGGTTGTTCAGCCATCCCGCCGAGAAAAGATGCGAGCACGAAGATCATCGCGCCGACGACGGCAACAGGCTTTCGTCCCACAGAGTCTGCAATTTTTCCCGCGAATAACATCGTGGTAGCCATGCCAGCTAAATAGATCGAAAACGCAATATGCAACTGAGATTCACTGGCGTTGAGATCTGACGCAATTTGAGGCAAACCAACAAGATACAAATCAATGGCAGTAGGGTAGAGTAAGACGAGTGCAAAACTGCAAAGTAAAAAACGGGACATGGAAACCTCTCTATCGAATGGCGAGGATAATAGAGTGCTAAACGTTTGCCTGCGAGTGGGAAATACGACACCAGGTATTTCTATTTACGACATACCCTGTATGAATTGAGCATAAAAACAACAAGGAAGATTATGATTACCATTGAAAAGTATTCGCCTGAGCGACATGAACAAACTTGCGAACTTAGTGTGCTAGAAGAGCAATCGCAGTTTACGGTCGCGGATGTGGGTGAAATGCTTACGCGTCTTGAACCTACAGAACTTCCGCATCTGATTTTGACAGACGATGATGTGGTTGGCTTTTTTCTATTTGATGCTGCTTACAGCGAGAAATACGATTTTTGCCCGAAAAACAGTTTAGGCGTACGTGCTTTGCTGGTGGATCACCGTCATCAAGGCAAAGGCATCGCCAAGCAAGCCATTCAACAGTTTGCCGATTTCGCCAAACGCCATTATCCCGAGTTTGATGCGCTTTATCTCACTGTGAATTGCCGCAACATACCCGCTTATCAGTGCTATTTAAAATCAGGGTTTGAAGATACCAATGAGCTTTACCACGGCGGCCCCGTTGGACCGCAACACATTATGAGACAGCCGCTTTAGCTAGGAAAAACCAAGGATGGAAAGATGAGGATTGAAATCGACAATTTAGAACGGCTGCAAGTGATAGCGCTGTTGGAAGGACATTTACAGGACATGTACGCCACGTCACCACCAGAAAGCGTGCATGCGTTAGATTTAGATAAGCTCAAAGCGCCAGAAGTGACATTTTGGACCGGATGGAAAGGTGAGCAACTGCTTGGGTGTGCAGCGATTAAAGAGTTGGATGACCAACACGCGGAGCTGAAATCCATGCGCACCACGCTTACGGCAAGAAACCAAGGTGTGGCATCTCAATTATTGATTCATGTGATTGAGCAAGCGAAGCAAAAAGGTTTGCAGCGCTTGAGTTTAGAAACGGGCTCGATGGAGTTTTTTAAACCAGCGCGCCTGTTGTATGAAAAGCATGGCTTTGTGTACTGCGAGCCGTTCGGGGATTACGAACTCGATCCGAACAGTCAATTCATGACCCTAGAACTGAGTTAGGGCCATGAATTTTTAGAAGCTAAATCCAATCGATTTAGAAATTCAGATTCAAGTTGATGGTTGGCGACAAGAGGCTTGAACGCTCGTCAGCCAATCGCTTTCTCTTCTCTTTCAGTCTCTTGGCATTATCTTTGTCTGGATTGCCATCAAGCTGATTATCGATGACCGAGATTTCAGTATCGATTTGTTGGATGCGTTGCTGGCGTTGATATTCTTGATGACCTAACTGGTAGTTCTCAATAAACTCTTTGCTGCTGCATACACCGTAATATTCTTTGCCTTCGATACCGACAGTGTACCCATTGTCTGGTGAGCAATATTGGATAGTGCCTTTATCAAAGCCTTCTTTCCATTTCGCTCGGTCGGGTGTCACACCCGCTTCACCACAGTCTTCGGTATAGCTATTGATAATGTTTGGATCGTTGCCATCTCGGCCATCTTGATAACCTACGTTGTACCAGTTTGCCGTTTTGCACTCATCCGGAGACATGCTGGCGCAACCTGAGAGCAAAGTCAGTAAAGCCAGGGGGATTAGCGCTCTTTTCATCAGTGACTGTCCTTTAAATAAAATCGAATTGATAACTTGAGTTTAAAATGAACACTGTTCATATCAATGGTTGAAATCATTGTATTCACAATTGTGGTGACCCATTAATCTAAGTGATAAATTTATTATGCTGAATAGAAGTGTGTTTGATTAGTATTATCCACGAACTGCGCCTTTGCTGCATCAATCCACTAGCCTTGGTTCCAAATTAAGTGATAATACCAACATAAAGATAAACACCGTCAATGAGGCTAAGACATTGAGCGAACAACCCACCGTCCTTATTATCGAGGATGAATCTGCTATCGCAGAGAACCTGATTCATGTATTAGAGATGGATGGCTACCACGCAGAGTGGTTTACAACAGCAGGAGAGGGCTTAGCTTTTTTGCAGCACAACTCCGCAGCGTTACTTGTCTTAGACGTAGGCTTACCGGATGGCAATGGTTTTGAATTATGCAAAACCATCCGTGAGTTTTCTGATATTCCCATAATCTTTCTCACCGCAAGAAGCGATGAAATTGATCGCGTAGTCGGTTTGGAAATTGGCGCGGATGATTACGTGACTAAGCCATTTAGCCCGCGCGAAATGTTGGCTCGCATTAAACTTCGAATCAAAGCTAAAGCGCCAATGATGGAGGACAAACCAGAGCCTGTAACTGTTCCAGAACAACCTCAATTTAGTCAAGATTTGGTTGCGCAGAACTTCGACTACGGTGTCGGTGGACAAATGCTTGGGTTAACTGCGGTGGAATTTAAGATCCTCGATAGGCTGATTTCCGTCTCTTCCAATGTATTGAGTCGAGAGCAACTTATGATCGCTGCTGACATGGCGCCGGAAGCTGCGTACGAGCGCAATATCGATACCCACATCAAAGCCATTCGCCATAAGTTGAAGCCGTTTGAGATGTCTGAACGCATCTGTACCAAGCGTGGCTTTGGTTACTTTTACTGCATAAAAGGTGAATGATGAATCGCTGGCCGAAGATCCCGCTTGGACTCAGACTGTTTTTTCTCTACTTCATCTTAGTCGGGATGACGGCTTACATGGTGAGCAAAACGGTTGTCCAAGAACTTAAGCCAACCGTGCGCCAAACCACCGAAGAGACGCTAGTGGATATGGCGAACTTACTCGCGGTATTGGCGGAAGAAGACGTCGCGAATGACAAGTTGTCTGAGAGTCGCTTCTCCAAACTATTAACGGCTTATGGACAGCGAGAGCCTCAAGCGCGCATTTGGGAAATCGGTAAAAAAGCGATTAACCATCGAATTTACATCACCGATAAACAAGGCATTGTGATTGCGGATTCTTGGCAGCAAGACGTAGGCAAAGACTACTCGCAATGGAACGATGTTTATCTCACGTTGCGTGGTCAATACGGCGCGCGCAGTACCATCGAAGACCCGAAAGATCCGCTCTCAACCGTTATGCACGTGGCTGCGCCCATTTACCACAAAGGTGAAATCATTGGCAGCGTGACGGTAGCCAAATCCAATCGCTCAGTACAACCCTTCATCGATCTTTCTAAACGCAATGTGTTGTTTTGGATGGTGTGGATGAGTGGGTTAGTGCTGCTAGCAGGGGCATTGTTTGCTTGGCGAATTCACTCAGCACTGAACAAGCTAGAAGACTACGCGACCAAAATGGGTGAAGGTGAAAAGGTTTCTAAGCCGACATTTCGTATCTTTTATGAGTACGGCACGCTAAGTGATGCATTAGAGAAAATGCGCAATCAGCTCGATGGTAAGCAGTATGTGGAAGAGTACGTACAGACGCTGACTCATGAGCTGAAAAGCCCGTTATCAGCGATTAAAGGCGCGAGTGAAATATTGCAAATGCCGTTGCCTGAAGAAAAGGTCACGCGCTTTGCTGGCAACATTGAACGAGAAAGCGACCGCATGCAGTCATTGATTGATAAGTTGCTAGAACTTGCTCGTCTTGAAAAGCGCCCTGAGCTAGAGCAAGTCGAAGCTATCTCGCTAAAACAAATGGTCAATGAAGTGGTTGAATCGGCGGATGCGCGTTTGAGTGCTAAGTCGGTCACTGCCAAAATCCAAATTGATGACCATCTCTCCGTACTTGGTGATGCCTTCTTACTGAAACAAGCCGTTTTTAACCTGATGGACAATGCGCTGGATTTTGTTCATTCAGAGGGATGCATTGAATGGAAAACTGAGGTCACGAAAGAAAAGGTGTGCCTGTCGATTTTCAATTCAGGTCCTCACATTCCCGACTATGCAATGCCTCGTTTAACCGAGCGCTTCTACTCCCTCGCTCGGGAAAATGGTGTTAAGAGCACTGGGCTCGGGCTTAATTTTGTTGAGCAAGTGATCAAGCTGCACAAAGGTCAGTTGCAAGTCGAAAACGTCGATGCTGGCGTGAAAGTGACCCTGATTTTACCAACTCCATAGAAACTCCACATTAGCTCCATTCGTTCTCCAAATTGCTGATTTAGATTACTCCCATCAGCAAATGGAGAATGAAACATGAAAAAGATCCTCAATAACCAACTCGGCACGAAGTTCGCCTTCGTGCTGTTTTTGTTTGTCTTACTGCAAATCCCGCTTTCAATGGTCACAGGGCTGATCTCAGAACGCTCATATCGCCAAGATGAAGTCAGAAACGACATCGCACGCAGCAGCAGCGGCGAACAGCGCATCATTGGTCCATTCATCATGGTTAATTACACCGAAACCAGTTACCGAGATGACAAAGTACAGATTAAAGAGCGTCGTAAATTTCTTTTACCTAGCACTTTTGATATGAGCGCGAATCTGGACAGTTTTGAAAAGTACCGAGGCATTTACCGCGCGCGTTTATACAAAGCACAAGTGGCACTGAAAGGCACTTTTGATGCAGACGAACTCGCGGCGTTGCAGGGGCTTGATATTGACAACATGAGCCTAGTCGTTGGCATTGAAGACAGCCGTGGATTGATTCGTTTGGATGACATGACCATGGCGAGCTCTGAAATCGAAGTCGCACCGGGAACGGGGTTAGATCCGTTACCACAAGGCTTCCACAGTGCTCTGACACTCGCAGACCTAAACCCAGCACAACCTTTGGCATTCGATCTTAACTTCTTGTTGCAAGGGATGGGGCAGCTTCAAGTCACACCAATCGGCAGTCAAACAACGGTTGAACTCTCTTCAACTTGGGCGCATCCAAGCTTTATTGGTGATTATTTACCAGTGTCATCAGAAGTATCTGAAGATGGATTTAAAGCACAGTGGGCGAGCAATAACTTCTCTACCAATATCGCGCAGCTGTTCCAAAGCTGTTTGTCGTCGAATCACGCTTGTCACGAGCTTGAACAGCGACAAATGGGCGTAGATTTGATTGACCCCGTTGACCACTATTTGAAGTCTCACCGAGCTGTGAACTATTCACTGTTGGTTATCACATTAGTATTTGCGAGTTTCTTCTTACTGGAGCTGTTCCAAGCGCGTCCGGTTCACCCAGTGCAATACGGCTTTATTGGTCTGGCTTTAGCGCTTTTCTATCTGTTGTTGATTTCGATGAGTGAACACCTCGGCTTTAACTGGGCGTATGTGGTGTCGGCAATCGCCTCGACGGGACTTTTAAGTGTGTACGTGAGCGGTATGTTGAGCAACACCAAGCACGGCGCGGTATTCGGAGCGTGTTTGCTCACTCTCTACGGATTACTGTTTGGCTTGCTACAAGCAGAAAGCTACGCATTGGTTATGGGGACATTGCTGTGTTTCGCGATTTTGAGCTTCACTATGGTTATTACACGCAACATCGACTGGTACGCACGAAATAAGAAAGCGGAAGAAAGCGCAAAGGCGAATCATGAAGATGTTTAAACGAGCAATTCTCACTGGGCAGCCAAGCAATATGGTGGAAGAAACGTCTGCTATCCGCCTGCAATTTTCTGCAAAAAATGGACTCAAAAGCTTGGTGTGTTTTATCGCATTGGTCGTTATCGCGCTCTATGTTCGAGACAGCTTTATTCGTCCGACAGTTGGTGATGTTCTCGTTGTGGTTTGGCTCTACTACTTTCTTGCAAGCTTGTTCTCCATGCCCGTTAACTGGCTGGTTTCACTGGTGGTGTTGATTGCGTTTGCTGTTGAGTTAGGGCAATTGTTACAGGTCGCGGTTTGGCTTTGTATCGAATCTTCATCGCCTCTGGCTGTGATTTTGGGCGCCACATTTGATTGGAAAGATCTGCTGGCTTACTGCATCGGGGGTCTACTGTGTTGGTGGATGGAAAAGAAATGAAAACCGAGATGAAAGCCATTGCGCTACCAAACCGACTCCGCCATTCCAAACGAGGTATTCGTAAAAGGATCAAAATCAGTTTACTAAAGCGCGTGTACCTTTGGTCACTGACCAATAGAGAACTACTGTAGCGCTACTTCTCTATCTGAAATACAAAAGGGAATCTTAACTCACCGGCGCACAGGGTGAGTTAAGATTCCCTTTATTAATAGGGTCTATTGAGCTTTCAAGCTGATTTTTGCAGCTGTTTGTGGGTAATTTATATGAGGCAGAGACATTTGAAATGTAGTTGGTGTAACTGATAAGCCGGTAATGAAGTAGAAATGAACCACAAACGCTGCCCGAAGGGTTCGGCTAAAAGCGTTTTACTCTTTGTTGAGAGGTAATTGCTTAGAATGACTAGGCGGCAAACCTCTCGCCGCGATTAAAACGCTTTTATCTCGAACAAAATTTAACCATGAAAGTTCAATAGACCCTAACTAAGACATCTAGCTGCTACTTTTAATTAGCTTTCAAATGAAAGTTTCTCGCCGAACGTCTCTTTCCAGTCTTTATCGAACTGTTCAACCGCCGGTTTTACTGCTGGATGTGCGAACATTTGTGCCGCCACATCAGTTGGCAATGTAATGGCTTCGATGCCCAGTTTCATCACCTCCATCGCTTGTTGAGTATTCTTGAAACTGGCTGCCAAAATCTTCGCTGGTAGTTGGTTTTGATCGAGCAACAATTGAAGATCCGCGACCACTTCAACACCGTTGCCGTTCATCGTATCAATGCGGTTTACGTAAGGTGCTAGGTAGTCTGCACCGCACAGTGCTGCAAGGAAACCTTGTTGAGCTGAATAGATAGCGGTAGCAAGAACCTGAATTCCCTGTTTTTTCATTAGCTTAATTGCAGCTAAGCCTGTTTCTGTTGCTGGCACTTTTACCACCATGTCGTAAGGCAATTCATTCAATTGGCGTGCTTCTGCCACCATGCCTTCGACGGTTGAACTCACTACTTGAGCGTGAAAGCGAGGTGTCCCGCCAAGTGCTTCTTGCATGCCTGCTAGGGTTTCATTCAGTCCCTGTTTTGACTTCGCCAAAATGCTTGGGTTTGTCGTCACGCCTTTTAGCGGTAGGCATTGGTTAAAGCGTTTTACTTCTGCCACATCAGCAGTATCTAAATAAAGTTCGATCATGGTTTCTACCTTAAACAAAATCTTCGTTTTGATGATGGGATCACTATAGATCTGACAATCGAACGAGATCTTGATTTTGATCAATTGAAATTTCATTTGAAACTATAATAATTTCATTAAATGAAAGCTGAGTGAAACTTGTAAACGCTCAAATGAAGCTTTCAGTTCGAACAAAGAAAAACCGCTCATAAGACTTAACCAGTAAGAAAGAAACGAATTAGGTACACAGCGGTAGCACAGACCAAGAGGCAAGCAGAGATGTATTTCAATATCCAACGATTCTCTACCCATGATGGCGATGGCATTCGTTCCATTCTTTTTCTTAAAGGATGCAGCTTGTCTTGCCCTTGGTGTCAAAACCCAGAAAGCCGCAGCGAAAAGCATTCACTGTTGTTTGATCAGCGAAGCTGCATGGAAGATTGCCAGCTGTGCGTTTCTGCTTATCAAGCTACAACTCAAACCACGGCGGGTAGTGAAACGGTGAGCGATGGTATTCAACGTATCGACAACCAGATCATCATTAATCGCAAAGCCATCAAAGAAGACCAACTGATCGCGCTGCGAGACGTCTGTCCTACGCAAGCACTGACTGTCTGCGGTGAAGAGGCAAAATCAGACATGCTGTTCGACACCTTAATGAAAGACAAACCTTTCTATGACCAAAGCCAAGGTGGTGTGACCTTCTCCGGTGGTGAGCCACTCATGCAAGCGGATTTGGTGGCAGAACTCGCACAGCGTCTGCATGACAACCAAGTCTCTACCGCTATTGAATCGTGCATGCATGTGCCGTGGAAGAACGTCGAAAAAGCCGCGCCGCATATTGATTGCTGGTTGGCGGATTTAAAACACACCGACGAAGAAAAGTTTCTTAGCTGGGCGAAAGGTTCACTAAAACGCATCAAAGACAATTTCCGAAAACTGGCACCTATCGCGAAACGCATTGTGATTCGCGTTCCCGTTGTGCCGGGGTTCAATGACACCATCGAAGAGTTGAAAGACATCATCGATTTTGCGGCTTCACTAGAAAGCTGCCAAGAACTTCACTTGCTGCCGTACCACACGCTCGGCATCAATAAATACCGTTTGCTCGATATGCCTTACGAGTGTTCTGATAAGCCATTAAACAAACCAGAACTGCTAGAAAGCGCCATGCAATACGCAAGCGAAAACACCCAACTTAACGTGATTGTAAGAGGTTAACTATGGACCTGAATTACCTTCCTGAGCGTATCAAAGCGCACAAATCGGCACTGGTAAATATCGTAACGCCACCTGTCTGTACCGAGCGTGCAGAGGCATACACTCGTGCTTATCAAGCGAACGAAGACAAACCTGTAATTGTCCAACGTGCGCTAGCACTGCAAGAGCACTTACGCACTCGTACGATTTGGATTAAGCACGATGAGTTAATCGTCGGTAACCAAGCGAGCAAAGTGCGCGCTGCGCCTATTTTCCCAGAATACACTGTACGTTGGATTGAAGCAGAAATTGATGAGCTAGCTGACCGTCCTGGTGCAGGCTTTGCGGTTACTGAAGAAGATAAGCAAAGCATTCACAGCATCACACCGTATTGGCGCGGCAAAACCGTACAAGACCGTTGTTATGGCTTGTTCACTGATGAGCAGCAAGAAATCTTAGCCAGCACCATCATTAAAGCCGAAGGCAACATGACTTCGGGTGACGCACACCTAGCGGTGGATAACGAGAAAATCTTGAAGCTAGGCATGAACGGCTTGTTAGAGGATGTTCGTCAGCACCGTGCTAACAATGATGTTTCGACCTTTGAAGGCTTGAAGAAAGAGCAGTTCTACAAATCGGTCGAAATTGTACTGCTTGCCATTCAAGACCACATGGTGAGCTACGCTGAATTGGCGGCAAAAATGGCGTTAGAAGAGACGCGCCCGCTGCGCAAAGCTGAGTTAGAAAGCATTGCGGCAAACTGTCGTCATGTCGCGAGCCACGCTCCAGAAAACTTCTGGCAAGCACTGCAATTGAGCTACTTCGTTCAGTTGATGTTACAAATCGAATCGAACGGTCACTCGGTTTCTTTTGGTCGTATGGACCAGTTCCTAAACGAATTTTATGTTCGCGATATCGAAAACGGCGCGATCGAAAAAGACTTTGCACTAGAGCTTTTACAAAGCTGCTGGTTGAAGCTGCTTGAAGTAAACAAGATTCGCTCTGGCGCGCACTCAAAAGCATCCGCAGGTTCTCCGTTGTATCAAAACGTGTGTATCGGCGGTCAGAAGTTGAATGAAAAGGGTGAGCCTGAAGACGCAGTGAATCCCCTTTCTTGGGCGATTCTGGAATCTTGTGGTCAGTTACGTTCGACGCAACCTAACTTGAGTGTGCGTTACCATGAAGGTTTAAACCAAGAATTCCTGATGGGCTGTGTTGAAGTGATTAAATGTGGCTTCGGCATGCCTGCTTTCAACAACGATGAGATTGTCATTCCTGAATTCATCAAGCTTGGCGTAGAGAAAGAAGACGCGTACAACTACGCATCTATCGGTTGTATCGAGACGGCGGTTCCGGGCAAATGGGGTTACCGTTGTACGGGCATGAGCTTCATTAACTTTGCTCGTATCCTGCTCGCTTCATTGAACGAAGGTGTGGATGCAACAACGGGTAAAGCTTTCTTGCCGCACGATAAGTCATTAGCAAAAGGCAACTTTGAGAACTTTGAGCAAGTAATGGCTTCTTGGGCAGAGCAAATCCGCTACTACACCCGCAAATCGATTGAGATTGATACAGTCGTCGACAGCGTACTTGAACAGCAAGCTCAAGACATCTTCTGTTCAACGCTAGTGGATGACTGTTTGGCTCGCGGTAAAACCGTGAAAGAGGGTGGTGCGAAATACGATTGGGTATCTGGCTTACAAGTCGGTATCGCAAACTTAGGTAATAGCCTAGCAGCCATCAAGCACCTTGTTTTCGATGATGCGCAAATCACCCAACCAGAGTTGGCAAAAGCATTGGCAGAAGATTTCGACGGCATGGAGAACGAGCAGCTTCGCCAACGTCTTATCAACTTTGCACCAAAATACGGTAATGATGATGACGCGGTAGACCAACTACTGGCAGACGCGTACCAAGTGTACATTGATGAGCTAGAACAGTTTGTTAATACGCGTCATGGGCGTGGTCCAATTGGCAGCGGTTACTACGCAGGTACATCAAGTATCTCGGCAAACGTCCCATTTGGTGCTTCAACCATGGCAACGCCAGACGGCCGCAAAGCGAAAACGCCATTGGCAGAAGGTGCAAGCCCGTCATCTGGCTCAGACCGTTTAGGCCCAACGGCAGTGTACAACTCGGTCGGTAAGATCCAAGCTAACAAGATTCTTGGTGGCGTGTTGCTTAACCAGAAGTTAAGCCCGGCAGCGGTTGAGTCTGAAGGGGATAAGCTCAAGCTCTCTATGCTGATTCGCACCTTCTTCAACCACCACAAAGGTTGGCACGTGCAATACAACATCGTCTCTCGTGAGACCTTGCTAGCTGCGAAGAAGAACCCTGAACAATATCGTGATCTTGTCGTGCGAGTGGCAGGCTACTCAGCGTTTTTCACCGCGCTATCACCAGACGCGCAAGACGACATCATCGCACGTACCGAGCACGAGCTGTAAGTACACTGACTAAGTAAAACAAAAGGCACCGATTGGTGCCTTTCGTTTGAATACTTAATCCGCAAATGACTATACCTGAACGCATTAAAGCTTGTGCAAAATGGTCACGCATTTCTTCGTGATGTTGTCGTACTCTTTCGTCATGTAAGCGGTAGTGATCGCGCCCTCTTTCATGATGCAAATGGCATCGAGTAATGCAGCGTTGTCTGATTTGAGATAGTGTTGAATTAGCTCTCTGACTTGCTGCTTATGGTAGCGGCAATACGTTGCGATCTCGCCACTGTCGTCACTGAATTCCGCGGACGTATTGATGAAAAAGCAACCGCGAAACTCGCCCAACTTTTCTTCAGAGCCATGAAACCAGCCGTTGAGTGCTGTAAATAACTGATCGATCACCTCCGCGCACGTTTGTGCTGAAGAAAGCTTTTCCTCCAACCATTCCATAAATACTTGGTGGCGTTGTTCTAATGCGGCGATGATAAGCGCTTCTTTGCTCTCAAAATGGTTATATAGCGTGCGTTTAGCCACGCCGGAAACATTGAGGACTTCATTGATGCCAATAGAGTTGATGCCTTGTTTATAAAACAGTGACAAAGCTGTGTCGATCAATAACTGTTTCTTTTTGTTCATAACTACGTCCTCAAAAAGTTCCATAAACACATATTGACAAAGGTAGACAGATTTGTCTATTTTATTTTGTAGACAATTCGGTCTACTTTGAGGTGTTTATGAATAATTTAATTTTATCGTTGGTTGCCGGGCTTGGCGCTACGTTGGCTATTGGCGTATTGTCCTACGCTGAGGTATCACTGACGGAGGTTGTACTCCTAATGGCACCATTTGGTGCTACCGCAGTACTGGTGTTTGGGGTACCTAGCAGCCCTCTCGCTCAACCAAAAAACGTGATCATTGGTCACTTCATTACGGCATCTATCGGTATTGCGTTTAGCCAGTATGTTGACTTCACGCCGGTCACGCTCGCGATTGCGACGGGGCTAGGTGTGTCTGCGATGCTGATTACGAAGACCACTCATCCACCTGCGGGGGCAAATCCAATTTTGATCATGGCGTCTGGGCAGGGATGGAGTTTTCTCTTCACGCCTGTCCTGATTGGCGCGGTAGTGATTGTTCTGGTCGGTAAAGGGTTACAGTTGCTACAAAGTCAGTACTTAAACCCTCGACTGAATGGTCAGAAGACCTAGTCGGATTGTAGTTAGAGCCGCGAAAGGGAGTGATCTCTTTTGCGGTTTTATCTTTTGTCGGTTTGCAAAAACAAAATCTGATTCTCTCTTGGTATTCAGTCGTATACATCAACATGGTAGTTAAATTGGTACAATGCGATGAACAGAATCCACCCTAAGAAACTATTGCACAGTAAATGGACGGCAATTTCACCTAAAAACAAAGAGAAGCATTTTGTCGTGACGGAAATGGAACTAGATGAAGATGGTAACGTTGTGAGATGTGTCATCGAGGCAGTCATGAGTAAACGCGACCGAGAGATGAACTGGCAAGACCTAAAAGACTCTGAGCAATGGATGCAAGGGTGGAAGTGAGTGACGCTTCGTTGTTGGGCGAATCAAGCAGAAACGTGCGTTGCGAGTAGGCAAAAGTGGTGCTATCTGATACGTTGATAATTCGTTCTAACGCCCACTCAAAGGATTAATTATGATTGATTTCGACAATTCCTCTGTATTTAAGCTTAAGCCGATTGACGTTTCTAATGCCAGAGAAGACTTCCTTAAGTTCTTGATTGATGGTGAGACTATTTTCGCTACTTTTAAAACAGTTCGTGACCAAGTGGTGTTTACGAACAAGCGAGTGATAGCGGCAAATGTGCAAGGGATTACCGGCTCAAAAGTGGATTACACTTCTTTGCCTTACAGTAAGATCAATGCATTTTCTATCGAGACCTCTGGTACTTTTGATTTGGATTGTGAAATCGAGTTCTTCATGAGTGAGGTGGGAAGAGTGCGTTTTGAAATTAAAGGCTCGTTTGATTTGATTTCTTTCAACCGTATGGTTAGTGAGTATGTACTAGGTTAAGGGATTAGAAATGAGAGCTTCGCTGAGAGACAAAATTATAGAGGTCTGTGACAAAAAGATCGCGAGTAAAGGTGAATTGGTTGGTCTCTCATTTTATGCGTTTTTCGCTAATAAAAATGACGACCCAGAGCTGTTGATGGAAGCGGCTACGTGGTGGGTTCAGACTCATCAGCTCGACCACTTCGAAAAAGCAGTAAAAATAAAATCAATGGTCGAGTCGGGGAGCTAAATTAAAAAAAAGAAGTAAAGAAAGCAGACAAATGCTAATAACGTTGCGGACAAAACAGGGTAGATAATGTAAGAGTCCTGCTTGTTGGTTCGTTGAAAACATAGCGAAACAAGTAAGACGTTATAAACAACAAGTAACAAGCTGATCATGGTTCCGCTGTTTAGTGTCATACTTGATAGCTGAGTTAAGAAAAACGCCAATAAAAGGTAATCGAAGACAATGAGCCATAAAAAGGCTTTCTTTAGTAAGTCGCTTTTTCTTTTTTCGGATGATGTTATGTGCATATAGAACTCAACTAAAAAGTCACAGTAACAGAGGCTTTGGTTAGAGAGGTCACCATCAGAGTGGTGACCTTTTAAGATTATAATTCTTGAATTTTTACTTCGCTGGTGGCGGTATCGCCGGAGTAATTGATGACTTCTTGACGAATGACTGGTTGGTTGAATTCAGCCTTATCTTTCGCTTTTTGCAGTTCGCTTTCTTGGTGGTTGCCAAAAAGGGTCTCAAGCATTTTAGCGGCAGGAGTCGTTAAAACAAACAGCTCAATACGACGGTTTTCGCTAGAATCTGGCTCATCAGGATTAAGCAGCGCTCTATCTGACATACCCGTTACCTGCATTACTCTATCATCCGGCATACCGCCTTCAACTAACGTATTTCTTGCTACGTCTGCTCGAGAGGCTGATAACGCCCAGTTAGATTGACGACCAAAACGCTTTTTAAATGGAATTGCATCTGTGTGTCCGCTGATGATCAGAGGGTTGTTAACACGATGAAATACAGGTGCTAGTGCGAGCAGTAAATCTTCAAAAAAAGGAGTAAGTTCTGCACCACCACGGCTGAACATATGCTGTTTGTAATCATCTTGAAGGACGATACGCAAACCTTGTGGTGTCACCGTGACGTTTACATTTCCCTGCGCATTAATTTGGGCAGTCATTTGCTCAATTACTTTCGCTAGTGCGGCAAGTTGCTCTTGAGTATCGAAGTTACCAGGAATCAAAGAATCAATTTCTGGTCCATCCCCATCACCTTTAAAGTAAGAGCTTACTACATGGTTGGAGTTGTGTTTACTTGGCACAGAAGAGTCCTGTGCCAAGTCGATAGGAGAAATACTTTGTGACGTATCAAATGGGTTGCCGTAACTCTTGTCGAATACGCTTGAACTATGCAAGTGGGCAACAATCGCTTTACGCTCTTCTTTGTCTACCACCTGCATAACCCAAAGTACAAGAAACAGCGCCATTAGGGCGATCATGAAGTCAGCAAACGCGACTTTCCACGCGCCGCCATGAGACGACTCATCATGGCTGTATACTTTGGCACGTTTGAACACTACATGCTCTTGTTTTTGCATTATCCCTCCTGTTCAGCTAACCACTTCTCCATTTGGTTGAATGTTGGTTTGATGTCTAGCTGAATATGTTTACGACCAGCGTCAATGGCGAGCAATGTCGGCTTTTTCGCTACGTAGGCAACCAAGGTTGCACGAACGCACTCAAAAGCAGTCATATTACGTTTTACTCGCTGAGCCATGGCGTTACTTAGTGGATCTAAGCCACAGTAACAACCGAAAATACCAATGAATGTACCAACGAGAGCTGCCGCAACGTGATAACCAATCATAGCGATTGAGCCATCAATAGCTTGCATGGTGATAATGATGCCACCAACTGCTGCAAGAATACCGAAGCCAGGTAGTGCTTCTGCTGTACGCTGTAGTGAGCGTGAAGGTAAAAGCATTTCGTTCTGTATTGCTTCGATTTCTTGCTCTAGCAGTCCCTCTAATTCATGAGGCGACATCTGTCCCATTGCCATTAAACGTAAATTGTCAGTAATGAAAGAAATTAGGCGATGATCTTCTGCGATCGTCGGGTAAGCGAGGAACATAGAGCTTTGCTCCGGAGCCTCAATATGAGAATCCAGAAACTTGTATCCGCGGTTTCTCGCTGTCTCTAGCAAGTTGTTGAGTAGTGCCATTAATTCCATGTAGTACTCATGCTCTTCTGTTGGACCTTTAATGGTCGCTGGCACTTGGCGACGCATTTCTTTCAGTACATGAGGCGGATTACCGATGATCAGAGAACCAGCAGCGGCGCCAATAATGATAAGGAATTCGGCTGGCTGCCAGATAGCACCTAAGCTACCACCGGCCCACATATATCCACCGAAGACGCACACCAGGATAGTGAGCACTCCAAAAAACTTTTGCATCTTGTGACTCCTAAGAGGACATTAATTGGTTGAGTTGTTTCAGCGCTTGTTTGTGAAGCTGACATATACGAGGTGGTGTCAGATCCAATACCAGAGCTATTTCGTGTAAGTTGAGTTCATGTTGATAGAACAGAGTCAGGAGCAGTTGATCGCGCTTAGGTAACTTACCCAAAGCACTGTCTAAACTACGACGAATATGTTCATGTTCCATGCCATCGTATTGCCCGCCAATGTAGCTATCACCGCTGCTCTCCATCAGTTGGTCAAGGCTTTGCATCTCGCCTGCGAGAGCGGCATTTTGGCGGTTGTAATAATCTTGCTCATTCGTCCCTAAAGCCTGGATGATTTCGGCATCCGTTGGCATTCGACCTAACGTTCGAGTGAGATCTCGAGTCACGTCGTTGAGCTCGTGGGCTTGTTGACGAGTCTTACGTGAACGCCAATCTAGTCGGCGTAATTCGTCTAAAATAGCTCCCCGAACTCGACAAACGGCGAAAGCAGGAAAGTGAGGATCGTCAACATCGCCATATCGGCGTCCAGCCTCGACTAGAGCGATAAGGCCTATCTGCTGCATATCTTCAATACTACAGTGAGAAGTGGCATGAACGCGCAGCTGGTTAACTACGCGTTTTACCATGACCTGATGACGTTGTAGCAATGCGTTTTCATCAATTGGTCGTGACGGTGTTGTCACTTCCTCTTCTGTGGTGTAAGTGTCTTGTACATTCATGTCTAACATGGTTGTGCTCCGTTATTGCACAACATATTTAGTCAACAAAACATCGTCGATTTCTCGGACGATGTCTGTTTTAGCAAAAGCGAGTAGAAGCGTTTGCTTCACTTCGTCTTGCAGAATATCGATGGCACCCGCTTGCTGTAACTGATCAAACGTTTTGTCGCTAAACAGTTTTAATAGAGAGTTTTGTACCATAGGCATGTATTCATCGATCTCTTTGATACGCTCTGGACGGCGTGTCTCAATTGCCAGTTCTAGCATCACAAAGTGAGTCTGTTTCTTGCCTTTAACGGTCAAAACGACTTTGTCCAAAGGATGGAAGCTAGGACCTTTACTTGTCGGTTGTTCTGTGACCAAAAAAGACAGTGGAGAGTCTTCGATCAGTGAACCAGAGTCAGGTGACTCTTGAGCGTGTTTGTTTAAGTACCAGATTCCGCCCATAATTGTGACGGCCGAAACGAGGGCACTGGTGATGATCATGGCGATAAACAGGGCGATCATTTGTTGTTTGGTCATAACCTTTTTCCTCGAAGATTCACTAAGCTTGAGTGCTTAGCCAGTGTTCTGAATAGTTAGTTGTTGTCGTGGTTTGGAATGCACCAGATTCTCGTGCGGCGAAAATATTGGCGTCTTCTTCGTTTGCATGTGGGTCATTTCGACCTTGGTTTTGATCAGAGCCAACATTGACATCGACATGAACGAAGTTTTGCTCTTGTAACTCAGTACGCAATCGTTCCGAAACTTGCATTAAAGCTTCTCGTGTTGCTGCGGCATTGGCGTTGATGTGGACACTCAATCGGTCACCTTCAACACGTACAAGTAAATCCAATTTCCCTAAGTCTGGTGGGTCTAGGCGGATTTTTGCTTCTTGTACATTTTGTTGAGCTTGGAGCGTCACGCGATCATGTAATACTTGCATCATTTGCTCCCCCCACTTTCCTGCAGTGGTATCAACACGCACCGCTGCCCACTCAGAGCCTTGAGCTTGAACATGACTCGTCGCAACCGGTGAATGTGCAGGTTGTGTTGTAGGAGCTTGTGCTTGAAGTAGAGAGGCGGTTGGTTGCCCTTGAACAGGTTGATTCAAAAGAGTTTGAAACTCAGCACCGGAGATAGGCAAACGCGAACTCGATGAAGTCGGCAGACTTTGCTTCACATCTTGTTTTGATGATGTGTTTAACATAGCGTTAGACGAATCTTGAGTAACAGACTTAACTTCGCTCGCAGTCATTAAAGATGACGCTTTTCCTAGTTTCTCAGCCTGCTTCTCTGCCATGGTAATCATACCCTGGGTTAAAGCTTGAGCTTGCGCTGCAAGATCAGTCGATTCTGTTAACCCTAGTGTACTGGTCAAGTTGGCATCCGGATCTGAAGCTGAGCGGTCATCAGTATCAAAACCATGACTTTGTACTTTGTTTGCGCTGTTCAAAGTAGAGGCCGTAAGGTGAAAACTCGGTACCGCTGACGCAGAGTTAAAGTCTTGCTCACCATTCTGCTTGTTCCCTGATTTAAAACCATGAGAAAAGCCGTGTACCGAGTTCGCTTGCTTGATGTGACCCTCATTGTTAGCTGGCGAATTACCCGAGTGCTGAGTTGAAGAAGGTATGATCATTGAGTTAGCTCCATGGTCATTGCTAATTGATAGGCCATAGCGCGTTCTTGATGGTCATTGACCATGTTCATCTCTTTTTTCAACTCGTTGGTCGACTTCTCTAATACTGCGAAGGCATTAGCGTGCACTGTTTTCGCTCGCTGGATTTCAGGTGCAAGCTTAGGATCTTTCAAAAAAGGCTTGTGACTGATCAAAAGCTCTCGCAACTGCAAGTCGTACCGCTTGAGCGCATGCCAATCGGCCGTTTTTGCGGCGAACTGGATGAGCTGAGATAAATGACGGAATCGCTCTGGCGATACTTTATGCTTGTTGTCCAAAATTCATCCAACCTTCACGAATGTTACCCATTACACGCTCAACGTTAACCAAGCGATTTGCATCGTTTTGCACGCTAGCGTAATAAAGTTCGACTTGGCAGAAGTCATACAGCTGGCGTAGGTTTTCCGCAATTTCACCGCCGTTTTCATCATCTAAAGCACTTGTTAGTCCAATCAAGATGTTCATGCATTTGTTGATTCCATTCCCTTTCTCAGCCAAACGATTTGCGGCTAGGTGGCCGCGAATACGTTCAACTTCATCGAGTAGGCCATCGATTAACATGATGACTAATTGGTGTGGATTTGCTGCTGCCGCTTGAGCGTCGAGATCGACTTGTTGGTACGAATCGTAACCAGAATCCATAAGCATGAATATTTCTCCTAAATTTGGAACCAAATGTCTTATTTTTGAGCATTAAACATGGACATGGTTTGGTTCATTTGGGTCATAATTGAATTCATTTGAGTGAATTGTTTGAGATAGCGGTTGTACGACATTTCGTACTTACGCTCTAAATTGGTTTGTTTATCTTTGATTCGGTCTAAGCTTGACTGTATTGCGTCTTTACGCGTGCTGAAGGTTCCTGATGAGAACTTCAAGAAAGGCTCTACCATCGCGTCAAGAGAATCTAGCAAAGCGTCATCCCCATTAAACAACGCCTCTAAGCCTGCGCTGTTTGTTTGTTGAGCTTCTTTGAACTTTTCTTGATCAACTTTCATTTTACCGTTGCGGTCTAGGCTCACGCCGATTTCGCTTAGGCGCATACCATTGTGTTCACCTCGGATTAACCCCGTTAACTGACTCTCAATAGAACGCAATGTCGAGTCGCTAGCGAGCACGCCGCGTTTCTGATCTTCACCGCCAATTTGGGTGTACTGATCGATAGTAGAAACAAGGGCATTGTAGGTTTCCACAAACTTATCTAGTTGTTCTTTAGTGCCTTCGCTATCAGCTCCAATTTTTAAACCGATTGGCGAATCTCCCGCGGCTTGCGGTTTAGATACGGTAATGTCAACACCGTCGATGACACCTTCAAAAGTATTACTTGCGTTGGTTAGTTTCAGGCCTGAGTCTTTTGCACCTAGCCACATAACCGCATCTTGCGGAGCGTTGATTTGCTTGAGGTTGGTGAAGGCGTCTTCAAACCACGCTTGGCCAGTACCCGATGCAGATACGTTGATCTTATTTTCGACACCAGTCTCAGTGCTCGATAGCATAAAGTGTGTTTGACCATTCGAGCGAACTAGAGTGGCGTTAACGCCAGGGTTATCCGTGTGATTGTTAATCGCACTGGCTAAATCACTGATCGTTGCAGTGCCGTCACCATTAACATCAACGGAGGACAAGTCTAGAGTCATTGTTTCACCGTTGATGGTGAATTCTAAAGATCCAGTTGTTGGTACTTCTGTCGTCGCCTCAAGGTCTGCAGGCATTCCTGTAGATACTTGATGCGCCGTTGCCACTTTTTCTACAAAAATCTGATAGTTACCCGTTAGCGCTTTAGCATCCGCGTTTGCAGTAAAGTTACCTTCTTGAGAGAGTGTCGCACTGTTTTTGATGATGCTGTTTGTGCTGTTATTCATCTCTTTCATTGCAGTACGAAAATCACGTAGTGCGCTTTCAACTTTATTAAAAGCTGACAGTTGTGACTGGTACACATTAGCTTGCGCTTGGTAACGGTTTTTGAATGGGTTTGTGTCCAATTGTGCGAATTGGGTTGCCATTTTTACTGGGTCTAAAGAACTCATGAGGTGTGCTCCTCTCATCTCTTATTGGCTTGAATACTTTGAATGCTACGCCTTAGTTTAATTATCAGTGGCAAGATGCGTGCCGTATATTAAATTCAATTAAAACAAAGGTTTAAAGCTATTTTGTTTTCTTGGGAGGAAGTGGTGTTTCCACCTTGTTTGTTCCGCCTTCCTCCATGGAAAAAGTAATTTCCTTATAAGAAAAGGCGACCTAAACAAAGAAAATATTTAATTGTATTGACGGTTCTAATTAGGAGAGATGTTTTAATTAGACGTTATATTCAGCCTTTACTTCAGCTTGATTCAGATAATTCTTACAGAGTGCATTAATTGCGTTCTGATATTATTTTTGATAGTGCGATGTGCAAGTGTTCTCACTAAAAATTAAATTTTTTACGTTTCAAAGAATGTCAGTTATGAATGAATTTGCGTTACGATTGATGAAATGTGCTCGTGCATATGAAGAGTTCATTAACAAAAAACTATTAAGTAAACAGAGCATCAATTCTGATGAGATAGCTAGTATCTTAAAGGAAGCTAAGTTCAATTTTCCTGAACTTAGAGATAGTAAAATAGGAAGTAAATTAGAGACGATAGAATTAGAACTGTTTAATAAGGTTTTATTCAATATTATGTTGAAGTTCGGATTCAGAGTGCCTGAACCTCACAAAGATAATACGAGCTCTATTTATATTCGTAGATAAAAATAAAGCCTTCCATAGGAAGGCTTTATAATTAAGACGATTTAAATTAAGCGCACTATTAACTAAGTAATTAGCGTAGTAGTGACATTGCCATGCTTGGAAGCTGGTTAGTTTGAGACAGAACAGTTGTACCTGCTTGCATCAACATTTGGTTCTTAGTCATGTTTGAAGACTCTACTGCAAAGTCTGTATCCATGATACGACCTTTAGATGCTGTAACGTTTTCTACCATGTTACCAAGGTTAGCCATAGTGTGCTCAAGACGGTTGATGTTCGCACCGAAGTCTGCACGAGAGCTACCAATTTTTTCTACTAGACCGTCAGCGCCGCTGATTTTGTCTAGTGCTGCTTTTGCTTTAGTCGCGTCATCGATACCATCTGTAATTGCTGCATCAGCAAGGATAGTAGTGATTTCACCGATACCTGCGCTTGCGCTTACAGTCAATGTTTCAGCAGAAGATGCACCGATTTGGAATGTTACGTCACCTGCACCGAAGCCGCCGCCTTTAAGAAGGTTTTGACCACCGAACTTAGTGTTGTCTACGATGTTGTTTAGTTCTGCAGTAAGCTGTGTGAACTCTTTGTTAAGAGACGCACGGTCTGTTGCACTGTTTGAACCGTTCAACGATTGTGTAGCAAGGTCGTTCATACGGTAAACGATGTTTGTCATTTCATCCATCGCACCTTCAGCAGTTTGCATCATAGAGATGCCGTCTTGTGCGTTACGCATTGCTACTGACATGCCGCGTGTTTGCGCTTCTAGACGGTTAGCAATTTGAAGACCAGCAGCGTCATCAGCAGCTGAGTTCACACGGTAGCCTGTGCTTAGACGTTCCATTGCTGTGTTTAGAAGTCCGCTTGTTGTGTTCATTGTGTTTTGAGTTACAAGCGAAGCGTAGTTAGTGTGCATTGATAAAGCCATCTTAGTCTCCTTAGTTAGTCACTATATCTTTCAGGCCTCGGGATATTCCCTTGTCACTAACTAGAGGCGGTCGGTCGGCTTTAATGATTAATTTTAAAATTAAAAAATTTCTAAAAAAGATAAAAATTGATGATTTTTAGTGATTTGTATTCCATGAAAACCGGGGAAATCATCATATAAGCCTAAATTTTTTAGTTAAGTTAAAGAAACTATTGCCCAATGATCTTGTGGTTATCCGTTATAAATAAAAAAACAGCACGAATAAATCGTGCTGTTTTAAATATAAATGGTTGAGTTTCAACTATTCCTCATCAAAAGACTGAAAGGAGAGAGAGGTTGGGATATCGCTGAAATAACCAAAATAATAACTGGCACCCAATAAACGATAACGGTTAAGTTCCGTTTGACTCGCTACACGTCCGGCAACCCAAGTATATTTATGCTTTCTTAAGAACTTAGCAATAGGTAGGAAAGCGTGTCTTTCTTCTTTATCTTCTAGTGTGACTGACAATTTGATCATATCGGGACTAAAGTCTGCGACGCGCTCGAAGTTCACTTGCGATGTCGCGACTTCAAACCAAAGTGAATATGCATTCTCTTTTAACTTTTTGGTGAGTGTGGCGACTTTATCACGATCACATAACGTTTCATCAGCTTGAAGAGAAGGAATCACATGTTGAAAAGCAGAAGAGTGGAATTGAATCGTCTGTTCGAGAAAATAAACCCCAGGCTCCCACAGTAATGCATCAACGCGAATCGGCACGACAACATTACTAATCAAGTCGTGGTGAAAGGCTTCTAACTGAAATTGTGTTTGTCTTAGTGCAAGGTAAAGACTGAACAAATCCAGGCAGTACTGCATTTGTTCAGAGAGTTTGAATTGATAGACACTTTGTTCTCCACGCATACCAAATCTCAACGTCAGGTGTTGGAATTCTACTTCCCCTGATTGAGCTTCCCTAATTGCTTGGCATGCGTGTTGGACATCATTGTGTTTTAAAGCATCAAAGACTAATTGATCGTCATCCGTGACGATATGTTGTACTGCGAGACCAACCAAATGTTCGTACATCGCATGTGTTGAAATAAGATTAACCAAGGTTTCCTACCACATTGATTTGTTTGTTTTCTGGGATTTCGTTGTAAGACAATACTGCCAGCCCTTGTGTAAATGTACGAGCGTAACGCGCTAGAAGAGGGCGCAGCTGTGGCATAACGAGAAGGATCGGAGGTAGCCCCTGTTGCTTAAGTTGTTGTCTGATCAATGGCAAGTTTTGTTGGAACTGACCAAGAATGTTTGGCTCAATTGGGAAGCTATCTAGTGTTACCGTACCAGAAGATTGTGCTTGTTGCAGTGAAGTTAGTAGCATTTGTTCTAGCTCATCAGACAGTGCGTAGACATTTAACTCGTTCTTTTGTCCTGCAATTAAGTTAACAAGCGTACGCTTTAGTGCACAGCGTACATCAGATGCAAGTAGGATCGGGTCCTTTGTATTTTCCGCGGATTCCAACATTGTGTTGGCAATCGTGCGAATATCTTTTAGTGGCACTTGGTCCAATAAAAGCTGACGATATACTTTCAGCTGCTGCGCTGGATTAAGTGCTGCTGCTAATGCTTCTGCTAGTTTCGGGGCTTGTTGTGTCAAACGCTGGGTTATTGCTTCCACATCGTCGTGCGTAAACAATTCTGCAAGGTTTGTCTTCATGATTTTACTAATATGAGTGGCAATAACAGTGCCATCATCGACAACTTGGTAACCCATATTAAGTGCTTTTGCTTTATCTTGATGCTCAATCCACACAGCTGGCAACTGATAAGCAGGATCGCTACCCAAAATGCCATCTACCTCACCGTAAGTTTCGCCAACCGCTATCGCCATTAAACGCTCTGGTTCAATAAAACCTTGCTCAATGACTTCGCCATTTAGAGAAATTGTGTATTGGTTTGGCTTGAGGCTCAGGTTGTCACGAATACGAACTTCAGGTAATAAAAAGCCAACTTGTTCAGAAAGGTTTCGACGCACACCGCGGATACGTTGTGATAAAGGAGCCCCTTGTTCTTTGTTGACTAGATGGACGAGTCGATAACCAAGCGCAAGTGATAATGTTTGGACGTGAGGAATATCATCCCATGTCAGCGGTGTATCATCGTCTTGCATTGCTTGTGAAAGTGCTTCGACCTCTTCAATCTGGGAGTCTTGCACTGGCTTCTTGGTTTGACGCCACCCTGCGAACGCTAATGCGCCAGCAAACGCAAAAAAGGCTAGGTGTGGCATACCCGGTACCATACCGATTACCGCCATAATACCTGCGACAGTAAATAGCGTTGCAGGAGTTGCCAGTAATTGCTTTTGCATGGTTTCCGACATGCCATTATCGCTATCATTAATTCGCGTAACGATAATCGCGGCAGCCGTTGCCAATAGTAGTGAAGGAATTTGAGCAACTAGACCATCACCGATTGTGAGTAGGGCATAAGTTTTAAAGGCGTCAGACGCAGCGAGTCCATGCTCGAAGACACCAATACTGATACCACCAATGATATTGATAAACAGAATCAACAAACCTGCGATGGCATCGCCACGCACAAACTTTGATGCACCATCCATCGAACCATGAAAATCGGCTTCGTTGGCGACTTCTTTACGGCGTAATCGAGCCGTTTCCTGATCGATAAGGCCAGCGTTTAAGTCGGCATCAATTGCCATTTGTTTGCCTGGTAAAGCATCCAACGTAAAGCGGGCTGAAACCTCAGAAATACGTTCACCACCTTTGGTGATTACGACGAAGTTGATGATCATCAAGATGACGAACACCACCATACCAACGACGTAGTTACCGCCAATGACGACTTCACCGAATGCTTGAATGACCTTACCCGCTGCGTCACCACCATTATGTCCTTCTAGGAGTACAATTCGCGTAGAAGCCACGTTCAATGTGAGACGTAATAATGTTGCGACCAGCAAAATAGTTGGAAAAACAGAGAAATCTAATGGTCGCTTTGCGGTTGTGCTGACCAGCAATACTAGGATTGCTAAGACGATATTAAAGGTAAACAGCGCATCCAGTAGCAGAGGAGGCAAAGGAAGAATCACCATTGCTAATATCATTAGCAAGACGATTGGAATGCCAACGTAGCCTTTGGTTGATGTTTGAAGTTGTTTTAACCGGTTAAGCATACTTTCGTGTCCTTGGATAAACGCGGGTTAATCAGTGCTGCAAATGTTTTGGAATCGAAAAATGAGGTAAAGGAATTGGCTCTTTTCCCTCACCTTTACGAAAGGCTTTCAATTGCAAAACGTAAGTAAGAATATGTGCCACTGCGATGTACAGTTGGCTTGGGATTGCTTGTTCAATCGCCGTCGTGTGATAAATCGAACGGGTAAGTGGCGGGGAGTTAATGATTTCCACTTTGTTTTCTCGGGCGATACGTTGAATGTGCATAGCAGTTTCGTCTACGCCTTTTGCGACGACAAAGGGCGCGTCAGAAAGCGAAGGCTCGTATTTCAGTGCGACTGCGTAGTGCGTTGGGTTTGTGATGATCACGTCAGCCGTCGGCACCATTTTATCGATCTTACGGCGCGCAAACTGTTGCTGTATTTGACGAATACGTTGTTTTACTTCCGGACGACCTTCATTATTTTTAAATTCCTCTTTCAATTCTTGTTTCGTCATGCGGAGTTCTTTTAGGTGTTCCCAACGCTGATAAGGAATGTCGATAACCCCAAATAACAACAAGGCGAAGCCCATTAAGAGTAAGCCTTCAAACAGAATGGACATTACTAGAGAAAAACCTTGGCTGAGTGGGAGGTTTTGCATGCCAAGTAATGGCTGTAAGTGGTTGTCTAAATAGCCATATAAGATGCCGAAGATCACGGCTACTTTGAACGTCGACTTTAAGAGCTCAACCACTGAGCGGGTCGAAAAAATGCGCTTTATCCCGCTCAAAGGATTAATTTTGCTGAGCTTTGGCATCACGTTCCCGGGACGGAACATCCAGCCGCCTAGCACAAGGCTACTACCACAGGTCACGATAATAATGACGGTAAACAATGGTAATAGCATGTCGATGATGACTGCTAAACTTTGTCCCAATTGCTCGACAAGTTGTTTAGGATTTTCTAGGTCGGCTCGCGTCAGCATCATGTTGTAGCGAAAGATACCCGACATGCCTTCCCAAATACTATTAAGCTGAGAGTAAAAGTAGAGCGCCACCGCTAGAAATATAACCGCAGTAGTAAACTCTTTCGCGCGAGGAATTTGTCCTTCCTGACGGGCTTTCTTTACCTTCTGCGGTGAGGCTTTTTCAGTTTTGTCTTGAGAAGATTGATCGCTCATGCTCCCCCCAACATAAAGTTACTCAAGTGTCTAATGGTGTCGTGAACGAGCGCCGTGTAGCGACCAGGAACACCAGAAACTGAGATTAATACGCTGAATAGACCCAGCAGCATCGTCATAGGAAAACCTAACGCATAGACATTAAGTGATGGTGCGGCTCGGTTCATTACACCAAAACTGATGTTGGCTAGAAGCATGGAAACAATAGCGGGTAAAGCCAAAGCTAGTGAAGAGGCAAACATCCAACCGAAAATATTGACAACACCTTGCAGAGAAAGCGATGTGATACCAGATCCGACTGGCCAAACAACAAAGCTTTGAATCACGATATCTATGACGAGTAAGTGTCCTTCTAGCGCAAGAAACAACAAGGTTGAGAAAATCAGAAATATGCGTCCCAAAATGGCGACAGAAAGCCCGTTAATAGGATCATTCATCATCGCCATACCTAAGCCCATTTGCAGAGAAATCACCTGACCAAGCATGGTGAAAACGTTAAAGAGCATGTGCAAAATTAACCCAAACATTACCCCCCAAATAGCTTGCTCAAAAGCAAGGAACAGGGAAGTCATAGAGAATAATTCGACTTGTGGCATGGGTGGCATTAACGGTCCAGTAATGACAACGATCGAGAGGGCCAGTAAAGTACGAACCCAAACAGGAATAATTGCATCACCAAAGAAAGGCATTGAAATAAATACGGCTCCCACACGAAAAAACGGCCACCAGAGTTGACCGAGTATCGCCGAGAGCTCTGCAAATGTGATGGCCATTAGCCAATCATCCCTGGTATGTTGTGGAACAAGAAATCAAACAGTTCCATGATCTTACGGAGCATCCAGTGACCTGCAAAAATCACCATTAATAAGGTAACGAGCAAACGTGGCAAAAAGCTGAGTGTTTGCTCGTTGATTTGTGTGGCAGCCTGAAATACGGCGATACACAAACCGACAATTAAGCCTGGAACAACCAATACGGCAACCATCAAAATGATCAGCCATACTGCATCGGAAAATAACGTTACGGTTAGTTCTGGGGTCATAACTGCTCCTAGTTAACCGAAGCTGGCAGATAAGGTGCCAACTGTCATTGCCCAACCATCCACGAGTACAAATACCACCAACTTAAAGGGAAGTGAGACAATTAAAGGTGATAGCATCATCATACCCATTGCCATCAGGACACTGGCGACAACCAAGTCGATGACCAAAAACGGGATGAAAAGCATAAAACCAATTTGGAAGGCGGTTTTCAGTTCACTAATGACAAATGCAGGCAAGACAACGGCAAATGAAATATCCTCAACGTTTTGGTCGAGAGGCTCATTGGCAATACGTAACATTTGTTCAAGAGAGCTTTGGTGCGTCTGTGCCAACATGAACTCTCTCACTGGTTTCTCTGCAACAGAAAAAGCCTGTATTAGCGTGATTTCGCCGTTGTCGTATGGCTGAAACGCATTTTCATAAATATCGCTCCAGACAGGGCGCATAATCAGTAACGTCAATGCGAGAGCGATCCCGACCAACACTCTGTTAGGTGGGCTTTGTTGAAGACCAAGAGCTTGGCGCAAAATCGCAAGGACAACGACAATTCGAGTAAAGCTCGTCGCCATCAAAATAAATGCTGGAAGAAAACTGAGCGCCGTCATCAACAACAGAATTTGCAGTTTAACGCTGTATTCTTGTTGTGTGTCGCCATCAGAAACGGACAAGATAGTTAAGCCGTTGTCAGCCGCCATTGTTGGGAAAGCAAACAAAAGTGACACCAATACCAAAAGAGGTAACCAACGGTGCCAAGCGCTCAGATTTTTCATTGTGATGCCTACCTAAGATTATTGACCAACGACACTCAATGCAGAGTCATGTACATCGATCAGACGAAGTCCATACTTATCATTGACAACGACAACTTCAGCGTGGCCCATAAGAGAACCGTTTACTTTCACGTCTAAAGGCTCGCCATTGAGCTTTTCCAACTCGATAACCGTGCCTTCACCCGCTTTCATTAAGTCCCCAAGTGGGATCTCCTTACTCGCAACTTCCAGCGTGACTGTGACAGGAATGCTTTTGAAAAAGCTAAGGTCACGTTCCGCAGTGGCTGGTTCTTGTTGGAGCGTATCTTCGGCTTCAAAGTCTTCTAATTGAAAATCATCAAAGTTCAGTTCTTCTGCGTCGAATGCATTAGTTTCTAGCGCTTCGCTCATCGCTGCGGTTCCTTATCAGGGTTAAAGATCAAAACAAGTTGGCCGTCTTGCTCGGCAATACGACCTGTAAATAGAGATTGGTTGCCAATGCTTACTGGAACCGTGTTAAGAAGCTCAATAGGTAAAATATCGTTAGGTTGTAAGCCAACCACATCACTTAAAGGCATCTTCTTTTTACTTAGAACAACGTTCAGTCGAACGGGGGTCGTCTCTAAAGAACGACAGAAAGGTTGAAACAAATCGGTATCAGGTTGCAGTTCAAGCTGCTCGATCAGCGTTTGAATAAGATGACCATCTAGCTTGAGATGAATTGAACCTTGATGATCGTCAAACGCAATGTTTAATTGAACGTTAATGCCAATTCCTCTAGGGGTCTCATACTCACCCGTGTCCCACATTTCACCAGGAGCAAGCCAACCGATGATGATTCGACTGATGCGCTCTTGTAAACGTAAGTCACTGGCCGTCAGAGTAGCGGCTGAACGCTCTGCACTTGCACCATAAAATCTATCAGCCAACTTTATTAGCGTGTGAGGGTTACCATGGATGAATACCATGCCGCCTTCCTGATGTTGATAGGTCGACGTTTGCTCTTTGTCCATCTCAACCGATGTAAAGCGGTGCAAGTCTACTGAGGTTAAGCTAGCTTCCACTTTTCCTGTGCTGAGCCAATTTTGTAATTCAGTCGTAAGGTTTGAGCAAGATTCTGAAATTAAATTATCGAGCTTCTCACGAATGATATGAATAGGTTTGCCTAATAATTCTACATCAAGTAGTTGACTATCAGAAATAGGCTCGCTAACTCTATTTTCCATTTATATTTTACCGTGCGTTAACAATCGAAAGTGTTTTAACTTAATGGCGTGTAGTCTACACAGAAATTTTAATGATCTTTTAGCTCCAAACTCTAAGATTGTGACTTTAGTTCACATGTTGCTTTGTTCATATAGTCATAATCTTTTAATGAAATTTAAAAAGAGTTAGTTTTCTTTATAAATCGCTTAATAAATAAAATAACAATGTTGAGCGTTTTAGTTGTTATAGATTTTTTAAATTGCCTTTATGGCGTAACAACAACTTCAAATAAATAAATTATAAGATACTGTTTTTTATGCTTAAAGCTTCCGTTGGAGGCTAAGCGTGCTCTCTTGAGCGTTTTGTAACCAATTTTAATATTCAGAATAGGTAATTAAAATGATTAGCTATGCCAGTTCTCTCGGCTTGGTGGCATATTTAATTAAACGGTTTAAGTCATGGGAATGTAAGATATACATGAATCATGTCCGTTTGATAATTTGTAACACAATTATTGTTATCAGTTTTATTTTTTCAAAAGTGTCATATTCAGAAGAAGTCTTAACAATCCCTATGGACCTCTCTAAATGGACATATGAGGGAAATAAATTCAAATGCAACTTGTTGCAATCAAATAATGACTATGGGAAGTTTTATTTCCTAGCGGAACCTAATAATAAATTCTATTTTATTTCCGATATAGAATATGAAAACAATAAATGGAAAACGATTGCTTTAACAACTCAAAATGCTCCTTGGAGTGATGAGCTTTATAGAAAAGAATTTGGCTCCCTTGAATTTACTAAGCCGTCTCAGCGTTTTATCTTTAATAAAGGCGCTGAAGAATTCATGGATTCAATTGCTTCGGGTAGTTGGGTGACGCTGTCACTTAAAGGAAGTAATGCTTCCTCTGTTTCAGAGATTGTGATTCCTACTCTTCAAATTCAAAACGCATTGAAATCATTTAATGCGTGTCGCGCGCGATTGCCTAAATTGTCTTTTTCAGAGACAAGGGATATGGCGCTCTCATTTGAGTTTGGTCAGAAGACGTTAAGTCGTGGACAGAAAGCAACACTAGAAGCGCTGTATAGCTATGTATCTGTGGATGATCGAGTGACCAAAATCCTCATCGACGGTCACACCGATAACGTTGGTTCAAGTTTAACGAACCTTTCTGTGTCACGTACTCGAGCAGAGCAAGTCACCAACGCTTTGATTGAGCTTGGGGTCGACGAGTCGATGATCGAAACACGAGCTCATGGTTCGCGTTACCCGATTGCCAGCAATAACTCGGTTAATGGCCAAGCAAAAAACCGACGTGTCACCCTGCGTTTAGTGAGGGACAACGAGTATACGGCTACGAAACACCACCCAGATCTACAATCACAAAATCAACAAACGAAAGTTAAGGTTCAATGATGACGAAAACGAAAATTTTGTTGGTTGAGCCAAATGAAGCTCTTGCTCAACCAGTATTGGATGTGTTGCAAAATGCAGGTTACACCGCGAAACACACTCGTACTGGTCGAGGCGCTTTGCTTGAAGAGCGAGCAGAAATCACTTTAGTGAGCTCTACGCTGCCGGATATGTGTGTTCGTGAGTTTGTCGCGTGTCACCAAAAGCAGCGAAATTCGGGTGTTGTTATTGCGATTGTCGACCAAGAACAAGGCATCTTGGCTGCTGAGACGATGAAAGCGGGCGCTACTGATTATCTATTACGCCCATTTGAATCTAATCAGTTGGTTAATCTGCTTAAACGTGTTGAAGCGTTAGGTAAGCCAATGGCCAACATTGTTGCGGAGTCTTGGAGAAGCAAACAAGTTCTGCAATTGGCGCATCGTGCAGCATGTACTAACGCGAGTGTGCTTATTACAGGTGAATCGGGAACGGGTAAAGAAGTGCTGGCGCGATATGTGCATGAGCACTCTCCGCGTATCAATGGTCCATTTGTGGCGGTTAACTGTGCCGCCATTCCAGAGTCAATGTTAGAGGCTGTGCTATTCGGTCATGTAAAAGGCGCGTTCACCGGAGCGACAAATTCTCAAAGCGGTAAGTTTGAAGAAGCAAATGGCGGGACGATTCTGCTTGACGAGATTGGTGAAATGTCACCTGCGGTTCAAGCGAAATTGTTACGCGTCCTTCAAGAGCGTGAAGTAGAACGTGTTGGTAGCCATAAAGCCGTTCAGCTCGATATTCGTGTTATTGCGGCAACCAACAAAGACTTACGTGAGGAAGTTCAAAAAGGCACGTTCCGTGAAGATCTTTATTATCGATTAGATGTGCTGCCTCTGCACTGGCCGCCTTTGCGTGAAAGAAAAGAGGACATTCTACCGATTAGCCAATTCTTTATTGAAAAGTATCAAGATAGCAGCCGCTGTCACCTATCCCAAGATGCGATTAGTGCGCTGAGTCAGTATCACTGGCCGGGCAATATTCGTGAGTTGGAAAATGTCATTCAACGCGCTTTGGTCATGCGTCATGGTGATTACATTACAGCCCATGACCTGATGCTGCCTATTGAGCTTGTCGCGTCAGTTCCTACAGCAGAGCCAACTTCAAGTTTTGGTCATGTAGAAGCGAAGAAGCAAGCTGAATATCAGTTTATTTTGGAAAAGTTACGTCAGTTTGGTGGAAACCGAACGAAAACCGCAAACGCGCTTGGAGTCTCTACTCGAGCGCTACGCTACAAGCTCGCAGCAATGCGAGAACATGGTATTGATTTACAGTCGGCACTAGGCTCGGCTGCCTAATAGGAGAAAAAATAGATGGCAAGTCAACCTACTCATGCGGTCTCGGCAGAGCAACTTATGTTGTCAAAAATGCAGGCGATGCAGGCACAAGTGCAGCCGCCAGAGTTTATCGTGAGTGCAAATCCTTTAGATCAACAATCACTAAACGCACCTTTATCGTTCTCACAAGCGATGACAAATGTGTTGGATACAGTGAATCAACATCAATCAGTGGCTAGTCAAAAAATGACGGCCGTAGAAACAGGAAAAAGTGATGACCTAGTTGGTGCAATGGTCGCGAGCCAAAAAGCCAGCTTGTCCTTTAATGCTTTGATGCAAGTGCGCAACAAAGTCGTGACCTCATTTGAAGATATTATGAAGATGCCGGTGTAATTCATGTCAGAACTAACCCCCCAAGTCGCCGGAAACACAGCTATGGCTACCGGCACAGCACAGACATTTTCTACTGCCAACGGCATGGACGATGTGACAACGAAGCTGAAGCAAATCTGGTCTAGCAGTCAGAGAAACTTAGTGCTATCTGCGGTGTTAGCTGCGATTGTTGCAGCGATTATTGTGGTTGCACTATGGAGTTCCTCGCAGAGCTTTCGTCCGCTTTATAGCCAACAAGAGCGTTTTGATATCGGCGAAATTGTGTCGGTATTAGAAAGCGAAGGCGTAAGCTACCGCATGCAAGAGCAAAATGGACAAGTTCTTGTACCAGAAGGTGAGGTTGCGAAGGTGCGCATGTTGCTTGCATCAAAAGGTGTTAAAGCTAAGCTGCCGACAGGTTTGGATTCGCTCAAGGAAGATAGCTCTCTTGGTACGAGCCAATTTATGGAAACGGCGCGTTATCGTCATGGTTTAGAAGGTGAGTTAGTACGTACTATCATGTCTTTGAACTCAGTAGCGAACGCGCGTGTTCATTTAGCAATACCTCGTCAAACTCTATTCGTCCGCCAAAACAGTGAGAATCCATCAGCATCTGTCATGCTTGAGCTCAAACCTGGTGAAGACTTAAAGCCTGAACAAGTTGAAGCGATCATTAACCTAGTGGTCGGTAGTGTCACGGCAATGAAGCCAGAATTTGTTTCTGTCATTGACCAGTACGGCCGTCTTCTTAGTGCGGATGTCGCTTCTGCGGAAGCCGGTAAAGTAAACGCGAAATATCTTGAATACCAGAAGAGTGTTGAAAAACAGATCATCCAACGCGCAGCAGACATGCTTACGCCGATTGTGGGGCCGAGTAACTTCCGAGTACAAGTCGCTGCCGATCTGGACTTTAGCCAAGTTGAAGAAACACAAGAAATTTTGGATAACGCACCGGTTGTGCGTAATGAGCACACCATTCATAACAACTCGGTTGATCAAATTGCGTTGGGTGTTCCTGGTTCTCTAAGTAACCAACCGCCAGTGACAGGATCTGGTGAAGTGGAAACGAACGATAGCCAAAACACGAATGCGCGATCTGAAGTGAATCGTCAATATGCTGTAGGGAGCAGTGTTCGTCGTACTCAATACCAACAAGGCCAAATAGAAAAGCTTAGTGTCTCGGTTCTGTTGAACTCCAAAGCTTCGCCAGATGGTGTCGCGTGGAGTGAAGCCGATAAAGAGCAAATCTCAAACATGATCATGGATGCTGTTGGTATCTCTGCCACACGAGGTGACAGCTTAAGTTTAATGAGTTTCAACTTCACCCCAATCGAAATTGATGCTCCTCCTGCACTGCCGTGGTGGCAAGACCCTACAGTACAGCAGCCAATACGCTACGTTATTGGTGGCTTGTTAGGCTTGGCGATGATCTTCTTCGTACTGCGTCCATTAATCATGCACCTAACTGGCGTTGATAAACCTGTGCCTGAGCTAAATTTTGCTGAGCCTCAGGAAGAACCTGACTACGAAAACTTGCAAACGCGTGAAGAACGCGAGCATGAAGAAGTACTTGATCGCCGCCTATCTGAAAAAGGCATCTCAGCCTCTTCAGGTTTAGATGTAAACAGCGACATGCTACCACCAGCAGGTTCGCCATTAGAAATTCAATTGAAACACCTACAGCTTATTGCTAATGAAGAGCCAGAGCGCGTAGCCGAAATACTGAAACAATGGGTAAACATCAATGAACACAGTTCTATCAAAGCAGACGCTTAGTTATGTTGAACAAACCGCGCTCGTGCTATTAGGCATGGGCGAGGATGCCGCAGCGAAGGTTTTGCAACACTTTAGCCGTGATGAAACCCAGCGTGTGACTCGTGCAATGGCGAAGTTAAATGGCATTAAGAGCGATTCTGCTCGTGGTGTTATTCAAACTTTCTTTGAAGATTTCCGTGAGCACAGCGGTATTCGAGGAGCCTCTAAGGAATACCTATCTAATACATTGCGTAAAGCATTGGGTAACGATTTGGCAAAAGGGTTATTAAATACCTTATATGGCGATGAAATTCGCAACAATATGCAGCGCTTACAGTGGGTGGAAGCAGAAACTCTCGCTCGTTTCATTGTGAACGAGCACCCACAAATGCAAGCAATTTTTCTAGCGTATTTGCCAGCAGACAGCTCTTCAGCGGTATTGAAGCACTTGCCACAAGATTACCATGACGAAATCTTGTTCCGTATTGCTCAATTGCAAGATATCGATCATCAAGTTGCTGTTGATTTGCATGAACTCGTTGAGCGTTGCATCGAAAAAGTATCCGCAAGTCAAAGCACGCCGTTATCAGGTGTTAAGCAAGCTGCAGATATCATTAACCGCTTTGAAGGTGACCGTGGTTCATTGATGGAAATGCTGAAGTTGCATGATGAAGATGTTGTTAATGCAATCGAAGAAAACATGTTCGACTTTATGGTTCTTGGCCGACAACGCGAAGAAACCATGGACATGTTGGTGCAGCAAATCCCGCTAGAGTTGTGGGCAGTCGCGCTAAAAGGTTCCGATATTACCTTACAGCAAGCTATTAAGCGTTCAATGCCGCAACGTATGGTGAAAGCGCTAGAAGATGACATGGACGCACGCGGCGCTGTTGCGTTAAGTCGAGTTCAAAAAGCACGTCAAGACATCATGCAAATGGTACGTGAGCTGGATGAATCTGGTGAAGTTCAGCTGCTTCTCTATGAAGAGCCAACGGTGGAGTAAGGTCATGCTAGAGACAAAATCAAGTACTATGCGATTGCCTCCGAACGGGTATCGTTTACACCGTTTTCCGCCTTTAGCGCAACCTAAGACTATCGAAGACGAATTCGGGCTAGATAACCAAGGCTGGCAAGAACCTCAAATTGATATCCAACAGCAACTTGAAGAAGGTTTTCAACAAGGTTTGCAACAAGGACATGAGGAAGGCTTACGCCAAGGTATCGAACAGGGCAAGCAACAAGGTCTGTTGGAAGGCCAAAAAGAAGGTTTCCAAAAAGGCTTTGTTTCCGGTGAGCAGTCTGGAAAGCAAGGCTTTTTGGAGGCGGCGAAGCCTGTCAATGAACTTTTTCACGCCCTTTCTCGTTGGCAAGATGAAAAAGAACAGCAACAACGCCATATGATTTGTGAACTGGTACAAAAGGTAGCTCAGCAAGTGATTCGTGCCGAGCTCACTTTAATGCCTCAGCAGATCCTAGCTTTGGTGGATGAGACATTGTCTGCCATGCCTGGTAAAGCGGAAACAGTAACTGTGCATTTAAATCCGCAAGATTTAGAGCGTATTACTCACATCAATGCTGATTTGCCGCAATCTTGGAAACTGGTCCCTAATACGGAGCTTCCTATTGGTGGCTGTCAGTTAGTGACTGATGACGCAGAAGCGGATGCGAGCTGCGACTCTCGCTTGGAAGCCTGTATGGACAATGTAAAGCAACACCTTTTGGATGAAGTCAGTATTCCACAGGTAGAGTCTGAGCATGAGTAATACCCTAAGCCATGAACTATTAAGTGAGCGTTTGAGCGAAGCCTTGGCTTCGCTTGATTCAATCCCTGTTGCTCGCGTAACAGGGCGATTGATAAAAGTAAACGGCTTAATGTTACAAGCCGTAGGGTGTCGGTTTAAGCTTGAGCAGCGTTGTCTCGTAGAAACCGCGGAAGGCGATATGATCGAAGCGCAAGTTGTGGGCTTTGAACACACTATTGCTTACCTCATGCCTATCCGCCGTTTAGGCGGTCTGTTTGCAGGTGCAAAAGTCATCCCTCTTGATGGTGACAGTACCGTGCAGCTAAGCTCTCAGTGGTTAGGACGCGTACTGAATGGTTTAGGTGAGCCGTTAGATGACGGGGCACCGCTTAAGGGGGGAGAGCGAGTTTCACTTGAACCAAAACCGATTAACCCACTGAAGCGACGCCCAGTTGATACACCACTCAACGTAGGCGTGCGTGCGATTAATGGACTATTAACGGTAGGCAAAGGCCAACGTATTGGTTTGATGGCTGGCAGTGGCGTCGGTAAAAGTGTGTTAATGGGGATGATCACCAAAAACACGGAGGCCGATGTAATTGTGGTCGGGCTTATCGGTGAGCGAGGCAGAGAAGTACGTGAGTTTATCGAGAGAAACTTAACCCCAGAAGCGCGCAAGAAAGCGATCATTATCGCGGCTCCTGCTGATGAATCCCCGCTAATGAGGTTAAGAGCGACACTACTTTGTCATCGCGTTTCAGAGTATTTCCGAGACCAAGGCAAAGACGTTCTACTTCTGATGGACTCTCTAACCCGATACGCCATGGCACAGCGCGAAATCGCTCTTTCGCTCGGAGAGCCTCCAGCTTCTCGTGGTTATCCGCCCTCAGTCTTCAGCGTGTTACCTCAACTCCTAGAGCGAGCGGGTAACAGTGAAAATCAACATGGTAGCTTAACGGCAATTTATACCGTATTGGCAGAAGGGGACGACCAACAAGATCCTGTCGTGGATTCCGCGCGCGCCATCTTAGATGGGCATGTCGTTTTATCGCGTCAACTGGCTGAGCAAGGGCATTATCCCGCGATAGATATCAACGCGTCTATTAGCCGTTGTATGAATACTTGTACGCAGGACGCACACAGCACGATTGCGAATAACTTCCGTCAAATGTACTCCAACTACCTTCAGGTTAAAGAGTTACTGCCATTAGGGGGTTATCAACCAGGACAAGATCCTGAGTTAGATCAATCTGTTGCTATGTATCCAAATTTGCGTGCATATCTACAACAAGCTGCCAGCGAGTCTGTAGATTACCCAACCAGTTTGACCGAGCTCGCGCAGCTTTTTCAAAGTGCTTAATCAAATGGGAGTGACAAGGCTGAAATGAAATCCAAGTTAAAAGCCGTAGGCAAGTTACAGCAAATAGAAGAAAAACAGCGTGACCGTGTGGGTCAACAACTTGATGCCATGCGTCAGCGTCACTCCCATCTTTCAATGCAATTGGAACAGTTGTCGGCGTTGAAAGGCCACGCTGGACAATCAACCCGAACCGGCCCGACGCTGACGAGCGCGGCTTTGATGAACTTTAATCGTGTTGACCAAATGCTACAAAGAATGCTTCGTCACCACGAGCAAGAGCAAGCCGTTATGCAAGCGGAATGTGCATCTGTACAGAAAACGCTAGAACACAAGCACGCACGCGTTCAAGGGTTAGAAAAAGTGCTTGAACGTTGGCGTACTAAGCAGAACTATGAAAAAGCGAAAAAAGAGCAAAAGATGATTGAAGACATCATTAACTCTCGCGTTAAGCGCAAGATATTATGATGTCTTGTTGACGCTACTAGGAGCGCGAATAATTTCTGCGGTGTCTTAGCCAACCAAACCAGCCTCCAAGCATGATCAACCCTGATCCGAGAGCACCGCCGCCACTGCTGCCGTTGTTACCAAAGCCAGATGTGTTGGTATCGACAGGCTCAAAGCCAGAGTCCCCTTCGCTATGATAATCTTCCGAACTTGCTAAGAGGGCGTTATAACTGGTTTTTACACCTGAGCTGGTTTGGGTCTCAATCCATGTTGCATAGTTCAAAATCTCGGTAAACACACTTGGAATCGCAGCGGATTCGCAAACTGAAGAACCGTAGCTCACAATGCCAATTTGCTGATACATGCCATTATTGTCTTGATAGGTGAGAGGACCGCCTGAGTCACCACGACAGATGCCAGTGTAGCTTCGTTCAGGAAATCCATTCGCACATAAACTTTCCTGAGCGTTAAACCCTGTTACCAACGAAACGCATTGGGTGTCGGTAAGGGGTTTTACTTCTGCCCAGCGTAAATAGTTAGGGGGGCTTTCATCATTGGTTGAGGTCTGACCTAAACCGAATATCTGATAAACTGACTTGCTGCTGTAGTCTCCAAAGTCTTGCGGTAAAGTGATGGATTGGACGTTATCGGTGATAGGTCTAGTCAATTCAAGGACAGCGATGTCATTAATCCATAAATCGCTAGGCACATAATCAGGATGAATCGTGATAGAGCGAACATCTTTGAATTCTTCAACAAACACGTCATTCATCGTAGGGTTTTTGACTAACACTCGTAGGTCGTTGATTGTCCAGCCGTCAGTAAAAACGCTTGGTTCTACGCAGTGGGCCGCAGTTAAAATGAAGCGGTCGTTTACAATGGTTCCCCCACAAATATTGGCAAACTGATTCGCGCCAGTTTTATGTAGAATAAGACGTGCAAAAAAAGGAAGTTGGTTTTGGGTAGCCTGCTGACCCCCAATAATTGCCGTGGAGATCCCTTGTTCTGAAAGGCGGTTATCATTTTCTACTTCAGCGGTCGTACTCAAAGATACTGCAAAACAGAGTGCGCTTAGCCATATTTGATACTGCTTCATAAACCATCCTTGGATGAAAAGTGCTCTTCTAACTTTATACTAGTTTTTCAGTGAATGCGCTTAACAAAAGTTTCTAATAGTTGAATGATTGTTGTAGCCAAGATCGCAACAGATGAAACGATTCAAGCTTTAGCTTGTGTGGCGGGCATACAAAGTAAAGCTGTTGATGAGGATTAATGACGGGTTCACCCAGCTCGATTAGCTGACCATATTTGATGTCATCCTTCACAAACAAGCGATGAGTGACCAATAACCCCAAACGACGAGTTGTGGCCTGGACGGCTTGTATCGACATGTTAAAAGTGATTGGTTTTTTATTTTTAGGTCGCTGGATACCCGTCGCGTCCAGCCACACGTTCCAGTCATTTTTTCTTCGTTCGTTAGTAACTTCAATGATGGGATACTGCTTTAAGAGTTGAGTGATGTTTGAGTCCTTTGTCTTCGCTATCAATTCAGGACTGCACACCAAAACCAGTTCATCTTCACTGAGCTTTTCGCAGTAGTAATCCTGCCATTCTTCGGGATTTCCATGCACCAAAGCCGCGTCGATACCTTCTTGTTCTAAATTGAATCTGCCAGACAGGTTTGATAAACGAACGTCTAATTGAGGAGCAAACCCTTGTAAATCTGACATTCGAGGAATCCACCAGTGAAGAGCCAATGAATTCACCATATTGAGCGTAACACGTTGCAAATTCTGATCTTGGATGAGTGCTTCCGTTGCATCGACAATTTGCTCTAAAGCGGGTGCCACCTTTCTGTAATACTTTTTACCGTCCGCATTGAGTTGAACTTGTCTGCCTATGCGATCAAACAGAGGCTTGTTGACTTGACTCTCCAGCGATTTAATTGCCTGACTTACGGCTGAGTGGCTCACACTTAATATCTGTGCTGCTTCTGTCATGCTGCCAGACTCAGCTACTGCAACAAATGCGTAGATGGACTTTAAGGGGACTAGTTTCCGCATAATTTAAAAACCGTAGCTGGTGATAGATAAGTTAAACTGTAAGTTTTTCTTACATCAATGGTTAATATTACTCGCTATTTACGATAAGTGATGTCTTTTAAAATGCTCCATATATTAAGGAGTATTGAATGAATGCTGTAAATAAATCTATCCTTTTCATGTTGATGTCTACGTTAAGCTTATCTGTTACTGGACTGTTAGCAAAGCAGTTGTCAGGCGAACTTTCCGTCACACTATTTAGCTTCTTACGTTTTTTGGTGCCTGCGCTTATCTTACTTATCTTACTTCGTGTGAAAAACCTTACCTTTCCTAAAGCGGGCACGCTAAAGCCTATTTTATTGCGTGCTCTTTGTATCGGTTTGTCACAACTTTGCTTTATCGCGTCATTACAAACGTTAACGCTCGTTGAAGGGGTTGTGTTGTTTGCTACTGGCCCATTATTTATTCCCTTGGTTGAAAAGCTGTTCATGAGGGGGCGCATTCGTGTTTCAACATTGGCGGCTTTAGCAATGGCGTTCACTGGTGTGGTTATGTTGGCGGGCGGTGGAAGTGAGATTACATGGCGAGCGGATTTATTGCTCGGCTTGGCTGGTGGACTCTTCAATTCTGGTTCTCAGCTTACGTTATATAAAGTGAGTAAAACAAATATGTCGCCGCTAGAAATCAACTTTTGGGCGTTTGGTTTTGCTGCCGTATTTCTGTTGCCGCTAACTTTGTTTAATGACTTCGACGCGTTACTTAATATGAGTGTTATGGCGCCTGAGATTTCTTCAAATACGCTGTGGATCGGTATGATGTCTCTGATGATCATTAACACCCAAGTTTTTCGCTCCAAAGCATATAAACTGGCAAGCAGTGGCTCTCAACTTGCGCCACTCATTTTTACTAACTTATTGTTCACTGCGGTTTGGCAGAGCCTGTTTTTTGAAGACCGAATGAGTCAAAGTCAAATTGTTGGGATGAGTTTAATAGTGCTCGCAATCATACTGAACACATGTTGGGTTCGTTTTACGGCGCATCGCAGTGGCGGTTTACAAGCGAGAACTTCTTAGTCTGTCGGAAAATGAAGGGGGCAGGTAGATAAATTGGTCGTGTGGTTTGATTTTTCCTGAGTATGGGCTAGCGTCAAGAAAGGTTCAGGGAGAGAAATCATGCTTACGCTAAATTATTACGTCGAAATTTCGGCGACACCGCAACGAGTGTGGGAAGTGCTAACCGATGTTGAGTTGTATAAACGTTGGGCACAAGCCTTTTCACCGCAGTCTCAATTTGAAGGAGCTTGGGAAGAAGGAGGTGGCATCACTTTTTTTGATCCAGATATGGGCGGGACAAGGGCGATCATAGATACGGTGCTACCGCTTCAAAAACTTGAATTTCATCATGTTGCCATTTTTAATCCGGATAATCGTCAACAACTCGATGCTGACCTAGCATCTAGGTGGATCGGATCGCGAGAGATCTACCAGATCGATACCAACAACGATCGTTTACTACTCAATGTTACCATTCATACTCACAACGACTTTGTTTCCATGTTTAATCACGGATGGGAAAAAGCTTTACCCTTGATAAAAGCCATTAGTGAAGAGCAAGCTTAGGGTTCTTGCTTATCTTGGGCTGACGATGCGTTGCCTGAAGGTATACAATAGCACGCAAGATAGCGCACCTAAGAGAGTGGATGATGGAATTTAAAGTTGATACCCATACACATACGTACGCAAGTGGTCACGCGTACAGTACCTTGATTGAAAATGCAAAGTTGGCAAAAGAGAACGGGCTGGATATGTTCTGCACGACCGATCACGCAGAATCAATGCCGGGTGCGCCTCATTACTGGTTCTTCTCTAACCAGAAAATTCTGCCTCGCTTTCTTGAAGGCGTTGCGATTATTCGTGGCGTTGAATCTAACATTATGAATACCGAAGGCGACATTGATATTCCACTGAGTGTGGACCGCAACTTAGATTGGGTGATCGCGAGTTTTCATGAACCCGTTTTTCGTCCTGCAAACAAGCAAACTCACACGGAAGCACTTGTTAATGTCATTCAGAGTGGTCGTATTGATGCGCTCGGTCATCTTGGTAATCCAAATTTCGACTTTGATTTTCAGACCGTTTTAGCGTGCGCGAAAGAGCACAATGTCGCGATTGAAATTAATAACACCACGCTGAAAGGCAACAGCCGAGTAGGCAGCGTAGACCGTTGCCACGAGATTGCACAAATCGGGAAAGATCTCGGTGTTTTCTTCACCACGGGCAGTGACGCGCATTTCTGTCACGATGTTGGTAATCTGGATTTGGTTGGAGAGTTAATGGACAAAGTGGGTATTGATAGCAAGAAAGTGATTACTCACACCGCTCAGCAGTTTTTGTCTTTCTTAGCTTTGAGAGGCCGTAAACCAATTGCAGAATATGACAGCATTCTCAACGCATAAACTTGATTACATTTAAGGTATGCACCCGACGCCAGATTGCTTTACACTGCGACCCGGAAATACTCAACTAAGCTAGTTTTTCGCCTCTTATGGCGTAGGTTGTTTGGGTGAATAAAGCCGACACAGAATTCGGCACTATAAATGGAGAAGTGAAAAATGTTACGTCCTTTAGTCCTAGGGTGTGCGATTGCGTTTGGCTCAACATACGCAATGGCAGAAGCGGTTGATTTAAAACAAAACATGAAACAGATGAAGATGGAATTCAAACAGGCGGCGGAAGCGTCTGATGTTGAAACCATGAAATCTGCGATTGATAGCTTGCAAGCGATTGTTGAACAATCTAAGCGTGGTAATTACCCACCAGAGAAGTTTGATACTTACTTAGAAGGCTTTAACAAGCTGACGGTAACGCTAGATAAGATTGAAGCGGATCTTGATGCAGGCAAGCTACAAGAAGCAAAAGCTCAACTGCGTGAAATCGATAGTCTTCGTGAAGAGTACCACGACAAGCGCAATCCAAGTATTTGGAGCAAGTTGTTCGGCTAATTATCTACTGAGCGGAGCATTTGCTCGTGGCAGTGGATTACGCGTTATCTCTAAGTAATGAATGAACACATTATTAGCCTGCCATTTCGGCGGGCTTTTTTGCGCCTGTCAATCGATGCATTCAAGAAAACTTGTGAGGTAGCAACCACTTATTGATCCTGTTTTTGAGCTACCACTCAGAATTGGTTACGCTGTGTGAAATTTGTTAAGTCACCGTTATGCGTAGATTAATTCCTTTTTACCGCTCGATGTTATTTGCTAGTGCTCTCAGTTGGGTGCTAGTGACGCTGATGCCTGTTATCAATGCTCATGGTAACAGCATGGGTGTGTGGGCGACGCTATGTACGCTTAACGGATTTGAGTTGGTCCAAATAGAAGAGGGCGACAATTCGGTCAGCCACAAAGGCAAGCCTTGTCCGTTTAGCCACTTCTCGACTTTTCATCACGATACACTTCCAACGACACCGATACTTTCAAGACAGAGCTTGGTGACTTCTGACAGCTACGCTTATTTGGCTCTAAGTGTGCGATTTGAAACACCAGTTCCTAGAGCGCCGCCAGTTTCCCTTTTCTCATAACGAAAACAATTACAAGTAAATAAAGCCAACAACACTGCCACTTCGAGCAGTGGTACTCCCAAATCTAAGTCAATTAGCGCTGCATACGAATGCGTATGTGCAGGATGCGTTTGGCTCAATTTGGGTGTTCAACAATGAAAAAAGGAAAATACACATGTTGAGAAACTCGGCAAAGCCTCAACTCAAGGAAGCCTCACGCGCAAAATCCATCTACTTTATGACGTGGCGATGGCACTTCTACGCAGGTTTGTTCGTCATTCCATTTATGCTGATACTTTCCCTCACGGGGTTAGTGATGTTGTTTGATGATGAAATCGAACTGGCTCGATACGAAGCGACATTACAAGTTTCACCACAAGAGCAAATGGTTCCCGTCTCTGCACAATTAGAAACCGTAAAGCAGGCGTATCCCGATTTTAATGTCACTCAATTTGTACCTGCTAAAACGGCCGATATTGCCAACCGATTCTCGATTCAAAACCAAGAAGGCAGCTCGTTGATTGTTGCAGTAAATCCTTATACAGGAGACGTACAGGGCACCATTAATCGTGGTGACAGCATCTATGAACTGATGAACAGCATTCACGGCACGTTGCTCATCGGCGACCTAGGCGACCGTTTAATTGAAATCGCCGCAAGTTTGGGGATTTTGCTGTTGGTGTCTGGTTTGTACCTTTGGGTACCTAGAGACAACGCAAGCCGCGCTGGCTTTTTGAAAATTCGCCTTAACAATGGCCCTCGGATTTTGATGCGTGACCTACATGCGAATTTAGGTGGTGTGCTGTCGATTGTACTGTTGTTCTTTTTGATTTCAGGATTGTCGTGGGCAGGGATCTGGGGAGCGAAAATGGTGCAAGCTTGGAATACCTTCCCAACCTATTACACATGGGGTGAGAAACCGGAATCTACACTGACACACAAAGATCTTAACCACGGTGCTTCAGAAGAGATGCCATGGAACTTAGAGCTCGCTGCTGTGCCAGAATCGAAAGATAAGCCCGCTCATGATCATGCCAACATGAAGGAAGAGATGGCATACGCAGGCAGCCATGATGCGCTCTCTATTGATGATATCATCCTCAAGGCTGAAATGATGGGCTTCACTGGCTATAAGCTGTTTTTACCACGCTCTGAGACGGGCGTTTACACCGTTGCAGCTAACTCTATGGGCGGCGATATTTCCGACCCAAGACAAGATCGCACCAGCCACTTTGACCAATATTCCGGTCGCTTGTTGGTGGACGTCACATGGCAAGATTACAGTTTGTTTGCCAAGTTCATGGCGGCAGGTGTGTCATTGCATCAAGGTGATGTGAGTATATTGAACAAAGTACTCAACGTAGTGTTCTGTTTGATGTTCATCTTAATCTCAATCACAGGCGTGGTGATGTGGTGGATTCGTAGACCAAGTCGCAGTGCCGCATTGGGCGCACCACCTAAGTTTCAGCAAGACGGTATTTGGAAGCTAGGCTTAGTAACGTTGGTTATATTGTGTCTGGCGTTTCCGATGGGCGGTTTGGCAATTGTTACGGTTCTCGCACTGGATTGGCTGTTGTTCAACCGCGTTGAGAAGCTGAAAACGGCGTTGAATTAGTAACAGACAAAGAATGAAATAGTAAAAGAGCCAGCGAAGTGCTGGCTCTTTTTATTTCTGGTAAATCTCCAGCGGCAAGCCATCTGGGTCTTGGAAGAAGGTAAAGGCTTTGCCTGTGAATTCGTCAATACGAATTGGCTCAACTTCAACGTCATTCGATTCTAGGTAGGTTTTCACCTGTTCAACATCATCAACCAAAAAAGCGAGATGCCTTAGCCCTTGTGCTTCAGGAAAGCTCGGTCTCTCTGGTGCGCCCGGAAAGCTAAACAGTTCCACTTGGCTGCCGTCAGGTAAAGCGAGGTCAAGCTTGTATGAGTCTCTGGCTTCACGATAGTTTTCAGCAATGACTTTCAATCCCAACACTTCAGTGTAAAAGCGTTTTGACCTTGGGTAATCGCTGCAAATGATCGCGACGTGATGAATGGCATTAAACATGGTTAGCCTCTTCAAGCATGGTTAGTATCGTCGGAGACTAAATGCTCCTTAACGAAGTCGATAAACACGCGCAGACGAGCAGGCATGTATTTAGTTTGTGCATACTGCATCGCGATAGCGCCGTGGTAGTTACTCTTGATCATCCAATCTGGCAGAACCTCCACCACTTCACCTTGCTCTAACGCGTCTTTGATCACGAAGTCATGGAAGATCCCAATTCCCAAGCCAGACTTAACCCCGTTCAAGCGCATTTGAGAATGGTTGACGGCGTAGCGCCCACTCACGGCAATCGAATGAAAGGCTTCCTCTTTAAAGAACGACCAGATGTTGTCTTTGTCGTTCTCGGCAAGGTAAATGCAGTCGTGCTGTTCAAGCTCAGTGGGGTGCTCAGGCATACCGTGTTTGGTGAGGTAATCTGGAGAGGCACATAAAACGAGATTGGTCTTGCTGATCTCTTTGAGTACCAGATTCTCATCGGGTTTGTCGGTGAGCTTAAACGCGACATCAATACCTTGGCGGAACAGATCGATCTCACCGTCTGCTGCACGCAGCTTAAGCTGTATATTTGGATAACGCTCTAGGAATGGCAACACAAACGGTTGAAGCACCGAATTAAGAAACGCTTCAGGGGCTGCAACTGTGAGCGCACCTGTTGGCTCGGTATGATCTTCTGCAGATAACTCAACGGCTTGCTGCGCGGCATTCACCATTGCAATGCTTTGGTCATAAACCTTTTGTCCTGCTTGAGTGATGATCAACTTACGAGTCGTGCGCTCAAACAGTTTCACCGAGAGGGCTTGTTCCAACCGTGTGATCAACTTACTTAAAGCCGATGGCGTCACGCCGAGTTGTTTGGCTGCAGCGGTAAAACTGCCTTCGTTTACCACTAAGATAAACGAAGCAAGATCAGGAAGTAGGGCAATGAGTTTTGGATTAACCATAATTGTTCAGTTCTGCGCAGCGGAATAACGACATTGTCTGGTACGGTTTCACGAGGTTCAAGTGTCACCGTCTCGCTTTAACGATATTTTGCCAAAAATGCATTGAGCGCAGGCAAGCCAGATTCACCAGTATGGTATTGCTGCCAACAGTGATAAATGGCCGTTTCGTGGTCTGCAATTAACTCGATAGCTTCTCGCTCAGCGATTGAATACTGCTGTGAAGCTTTCACTTCTTCATGCCACTCTCGATACTTAACCTCATAAGGTTCTACCCACTTCAAAAGAGTCGCTACCAACTCTTGCCATGGTAAACCAATCCACTTGGTTGCGTCTGCCAAGCCTTTATCTAGCATCTCTTGGTGTCGACTTTCGATATCCATGCCATTTGTCAGCAGTACCGATTTGAGCTTTTCTGCGGTGAGTTCTTCCACTTCAATCAAGGTTTTCCACAGCGTTTGTTGTTCACTTTGGGTGTAATGGCTCAAGTAGTGGTTGAAAAAAGCGATGCCGTAGATTTCGCCATAGTAGGCAGACAGAACGTTATGAATCATGGTGAGAATCGTGATTTAAACAGGGAATATCGCATTGTAGGAGGGGAAAGTGCGAAGTGTAAATACCAAAATATACTCAAGTGACTTCAAGATACATGGTTCAGAGCGTTGTCACTGATTCCCTATTTATCGAAAGCAAGCAAGGAAAACAACGAAGCGTAATAGCGAGCTCTTTCCAAGTTGTTTGACGAAGAAATTGCTTCAGTGGCACGCTCCCGAAGGGCGAGTTGCCTTGGTTCGCATGCTTCGTTAACAATTTTCGATTTAGAACCACTAGATTTTCAAATTGTTGCCTCGCCTTCAAACCAAGTCATCCTCGCTGAACCAAGCATCTCGAGGTTACTTGAGTATAAATAAAAAAGTGCTGCTGACAGAATTCGAACAGAACTTGTGAGAATTTTATGAGAATTCGATGAAGTTGCTGATAGATTTGCTCGTCATTCTTAGAGGCAAGAACGCAAAACGTTCGAAACGTAATGCTTAACCTACTCAAGTCACGAACAAAGAAGTAAAGCCGTACACATGGGCTTGGGTAGTTCAACCCTCATTAAAGGATGGAATCACAATGAAAAAACGTACCCAACTCGGACTCGTCATGACTTCAGTCGCAATGGCATTAGGCTCTGCATCAGTGAATGCGGCGGAATTGGAAATCACCGTGACAAACGCAACCAAAGGCATCTACTTTACGCCACTTATTGTTGCTGCACATGGCTCTGATCTTCAAATGTTCAGAACGGGTCAAGCAGCAACGCCAGAACTAGAAGCAATGGCAGAAGGCGGTAATATCTCTGGGCTTGCTAGTGTGATTGGTAACGCTGGTGGTGCGGTGGTTGAGAACCCTGCTGGTGGCATTTTGAATCCAGGCGTTGCAACCACCTTCACCTTGGACAGTGGCGACCACGGTTATCTTTCTCTGAGCGCGATGTTGTTGCCAACCAACGATGGCTTTGTCGGTCTAGACAGCTGGAAGATTCCAACGGAAGCGGGTACATACCGAGCAACGCTAAGAAGTTACGATGCCGGAACAGAAGCGAACGATGAACTTGCGTCTAGCATGCCAAACCCACCTTTCATTACCTTTGGTACTGGCGGCACAGGCGTTGAAGCAACAGTAACTAACGATAAAGTTCACGTGCATCCGGGTAACCTTGGTGATAGCGATCCAACTGGCGGCATCAGTGACTTAGACAGCAGTAGTCATCGTTGGTTAAACCCAGTCGCAACCATCACAATCGTTGTGAAGTAAGGGGGGTGTATGAAATACAGAATCTTACTAGTAGCAGCTTCAGTCGGCTTGCTCGCCGGTTGTCCAAGCGATGATGATAATGACGTAGTGAAATCGTACCGCTACACCGTCAACGTTGCGAACTTGACTGCGAATCAACCTATGTCTCCGCTTGCTGTACTCACTCACAATGGTGACTACCAATTGTTTGAAATTGGACAAGCCGCATCCGTTGAACTTGAGCACCTTGCCGAAGGCGGGAGTAACAATGAGCTGATTGAGTTGATGAACAGCAATGACAGTGTTTACCAAGGTATTTCGGGCAATGGATTGGTGTTGCCGGGTGCATCGGACGAAGTCACCATCACGGTTGACCCTAGTCGTTACGGTTACTTGTCTGTGGCGTCTATGTTTGTGAATACCAATGATGCCTTTGTTGGCGAAACGGGGCTATCGCTCAAATCGCTCGCGGTGGGTGAAAGCTATGAAATGAGCATGAACGTTTGGGATTCCGGCACGGAACTGAATGATGAGCTTGCCGAAACCATTCCGGGCCCAGCAGGTGGCGGTGAGGGCTTCAATGCCGCTCGTAATGACAGCAGTGACGTTGTTGCATTCCATGCGGGTGTTGTTAGCCAAGATGATGGATTAGCAAACTCAGCACTCTCTGCGAACCATCGTTTCTTGAACCCAGGTGCGAAAGTCACCATCACTCGAGTCGAGTAACACAGGCTCCGATGACGTCTCCTTTCCAAAGCGCTTGTAGCCGAGCGCTTTATCCCTCATGGCGTCATCGGAACCTTTTTTGAAAGAATTTCTAATTTGTTCCGGTCATGTGCAAAGTGAGGATACTCGAAGGCAAGGAAAGGACCATGGAACAACAGGCAATCAATTTAGTCGCGAACATCTTGTTGGTGGAAGATGACGATGATTTGGCAGAACTGGTTCAGATGCATCTCAAGTTTCAAGGACACCAAGTGTCGCGAGCCACAAATGTCGCCGATGCTAAAACGCAATACCAGCAACAACCCTTTGATTTATTGATCCTTGACCGAGGTTTACCAGATGGTGATGGTCTAGACATTTGCCATTATTTGCGTCAGCAACAAGATTGGAGCCCAGTGCTCATGCTGACAGCCAGAGACGGTGAAATGGACAAGGTTGACGGTTTAGAAGCGGGCGTTGATGACTACATCACTAAGCCATTTAGCGTATTAGAATTCCAAGCACGAGTGCGAAACGTGCTACGCAGAGTCAGCCAAACCGCAGAAGCAAAGGTGGTAAATGAAGTCCTCGACGATGCGATGGATTTTGGTCCGCTGAGAATCATTCCGGAGTTGCACCAAGTATCCCTAAACGACAAAGACGTCACTCTTACCGCGACAGAGTTTACTTTGCTGCAGTTTCTCGCGACTCGTCCGGGCAGAGTCTACAGTAAAGATGAATTGCTCGATCACGTTTGGAACACCAGTCATTCTGGTTATCACCACACTGTGTGTAGCACCATTAACCGTTTACGCAGCAAGTTGTCGTTGTCTGATTCTGATCATCACTTCATTCAAACTGTTTGGGGTGTTGGATATAAGTTTCAGCCAAGACACTAATGCAAGAAAGTAAGTCAAAACATCAAACCAGACAGTAAGTCGGCAGTTGTTTTCACCGTCATTTTTCAATCATCACGGGTGTTGCAAAAACACCGCTGTTTAAGGAGGCGATAGGATGAGCTTCAAATCTCGCTTGGTAGTATTTACTAGCTTGTGGTTCTGCTTCGCGGCGGTGGTGATTGCACTGACTTACAATTGGCAAAAAGAAACCATTGAGTTACGCACTAAGCAAAGCCTGCATAAAGAGCTAGCTAGCCACATGCGTGACGATAATCCGCTGATGATCGGGACGGATTACAACCCTAAAGCACTCAAGTCGATCTTTCACACGCTCATGCTGATCGGCCCTGATTTTGAAATCTACTTCCTCGATAGCCAAGGCAATATCACCACCCATGCAGCACCGGAAGGGGCGGAGATCATGGGGAAGGTGGATCTCAATCCCATTAAGCAATTCTTAAATGACCAACCTTTTCCTATTTTGGGTGAAGACCCACGTAATCGTGGTGAGCACAAAGTCTTTTCTGTCGCTGCGATAGAAGAATTAGGCTCTACGATCGGTTATCTCTACGTGGTGATTGGCAGTACCCGACATGACGCCATTGCCAATGCTCAAGTCGATACTCCTTACATCGCGCTGGCAGGATTGGTCTTAGTGTCCATTTTAGGCTTTGCTCTTGGAGCTTATGTGCTGGTCAAACGTAGCCTATTGAATCCGATTGAGCGCGTGACCAAGCAACTTCAACAGCAAGCTGAACATGATTTCCGCCTGCAACCTGATTTTACTCACCAAGTGCCAGAGCTTGTGCCGATTGCGCACTCTTATCAGATGATGGCGAAGCACATTCAGCAGCAGTTTTTACAGTTGGAGTATCAATCGTCTCATCGTCGTCAAAGCTTGTTGCAGCTTAGTCATGATTTAAAAACGCCGTTATCGAGTGTGCTTGGCTATTTGGAAACGTGGCGTTTGCAACATCCGGAATCTGATCCTTTGATTGATGTCGCTTTCCGAAATTGTGAGAAGCTCTCAACTCAATTACATTCTTTGTTAGACGCCGCGCGCAAAGAAGCTCCAATGCCAAATTACGAGTACCGCCCCGTAGATCTTGGCGTGTTGATGGCAGAATGTGCCGAAACGATGCAGAGCCAGTTTTCTCGTAAAGAAGTGGTGTTGAAAGTGGATATCGATAGCGAAATCCAAACCGTGGGTGATAAAGGTCTTTTAGAGCGGTTGGTGCTTAACTTGCTTGAAAATGCATTGCGCCACAGCCCAATCGGCTCGGAAGTGCATTGCCAAGCGCATTTGAGTGAGGATAAGTCACGTATCCACTTTACCTTCGTCAATCACATCGAGGAAGAAGCGGAGGGCGGTTTTTTGGGGATCGGGACGAAGATTGTTCAATCGATCTTAATGCTTCACCACAGCTATCTTGAGACCAATGCAACCTCCTCTCAGTATCAACAGAAGTTCACACTTCTCGCAATTTAAAGAGAAGTGTGAGACATAAAGTTAATGTTTATTCAATAACACCACATACGACGCGAGCGCCACCACCACCTAGCTTATTTGGGTGATCGGAGTGATTGTCACCACCTGCATGGATCATTAACGCTCGACCTTTTAAATCCGATAATTTTAGGCGAGGAGCGACAACGGGCTGATTGGCATTGCCGTCCATGTCCACATAGAGTGGAGGCAAGTCGCCTAAATGATTGTCATCGGTCCAAGGATAGCCATGCTTCCCTGTGTTGTTAGGATCATAATGGCCACCTGCTGCGCCGCCTAATACGGTTTTGTCATCCTTTTCTATGCTATCGCAAGATGGATTAGTGTGAACATGGAAACCGTGCACACCTGCTGACAAACCTGATAATTGAGGCGTAAAAACAACGCCATAATCACTTTGTGAAATCTCAATGGTACCCGCACTCTCATTGGTGTTGAGAGCAGTCATTTCTACCGTTTTTGCTAGCGCGTTAGGGGCGGCGACAAGAGCGGATGCAACTGAAATGCATAGCAATCCTTTTAACATGGGACCTCCTTCTTTTAGGGTGTACGCTCAAGCACATATTAGTGAAAACCTGTTTTACTTATGTATGTTGAGCGGTGAGTTTATGTCATAGAGTGATGTGTATCACTTTATGGTCTTAAACTGATATCTCGATCCGAAATCAGCTTTCTTTTATTTAGTCTTAACATATTGAGATCGTTAAGATATAAAAAGAATAGACGCCAATCTTAAAATAGCCTGAATATTTTTAAATTAACGCAAAGTTAAATTTTTAATGACTTTATAACAAAGCTCATAATTGTTTTATAAAGAATTTGGTGGAATTGTCCGCAATAAAGAATAGTCAAATTAACGAATATATTAATGTGAACATTGTTGTTTATAGATTTGTGGTCAAACTGTTGCTTATATCATCAAATAAGATAAAAAATTGGAACTAAAGTCACTTAATGGCAGAGGAAAAAATTAAACTCTGATTGTAATGGGTAATAATGTTTTAGTAACAGATAGTTACGCACTTAAAATTAATAATATGGCTAATTTCCGACAAGGATTGAAAAAGATGAAAGACAAGGAATCTATTCAGACTAATAGCAGCCGCCGTAATTTTCTGAAAGGCGCAACAGGAGCTGTTGTTGCTGGTGTGAGTGCTTCCGCTTTCTCAGGCGTAGCTCAAGCACGAGAACAGAAAATTGATTGGAGCAGCCGCGGGCTAGGTAGAAAACACGATAAGCGCTTCTGGCGTAAAGTGCGAAGGCAGTTCGTTTTGGACAAACGAACCACTTACATGAACATTGGTACAACAGGTTCAATGCCAAAACATGTTCTTGAAGATTACGAGCATAACAACAAGCTGGTGGCTAAATATCCTTGGGATATGAAAGGCAAATTTGGCTCTTGGCCGTATGTTTCTGAGATGGTTAAAGACGTCGCACCAGGTTTTGGTGCTAACCCAGAAGAGATCATTCTCAGCCGCAACACTACTGATGGCTTATGCTCGATCATTAATGGCTTACACTTTGAACCAGGTGATGTGATTCTAACGACACACCATGAACATATTGCTGCAACATCACCTATGAACGTAGCGAAACATCGTTTTGGTGTGGATGTGGTAGAAATTCAACTACCAGTATTTACTGGTACTGAAAACGTTTCTGAGCAAGATTACATTCAAGCGTTCCGAGACGCGCTTGATGCGAATCAAAACGTTCGCCTAATTGTTTTCTCTCATATCACATACAAAACAGGAACCGCGCTACCAGCAAAAGCCATTTGTGCTTTAGCAAAAGAGTATGGTGTGCCTACTCTTGTTGATGGCGCGCATACGGTCGGTATGTTTGACCTTGATTTCCACGATATGGATTGTGATTTCTATGCAGGATCTGGTCATAAGTGGCAGTGTGGTCCGGGCGCGACAGGTATTCTGTATGTTCGTGATAATGGTAACCGTTTGAATGAGTATTGGAGTGACCGAGAGAACCCGTTATGGTTGATCAACTCCTCACTTTCTCATGCTGATTACCTGGGTAAACAGCTGCAAATGCAATACATTGGTAACGATAACTATCCTGCGAAACAAGCACTAGTTGATAGTTGCAAAATGTGGGATGAGATTGGTCGAGACCGTATCGAAGAGCGAGTTGTAAGCCTTGGTAGTTTATGTAAAACCTTGCTTCAAGAGTACTTACCACAAGCCAAAATGTATTCACCAAACGTGGAAGGCTTAACCAGTGGCTTAACGACGGTTAATCCGTTCTCCGATGTAACTAATGAAGAGATACTGACGGAATTCCGAGATCGTTTACGTGAAGAGTATGGTTACATCATCCGTACGACTAGCTTTAAGCTGCATAAGGATGATGACTTTGATACTTACGCGCTGCGTATCTCTACACATTTGTTCCATGACGAACAAGATGTGGAAGGGCTCGTAGTGGCGATGACGAATTTGTATTACTCGTCGTTCTAACATCGTTGTTTATCACTCAAGCGCCCATTATTGGGCGCTTTGTGAAAGGTAAGGATATTATTATGTCAGTCATAACATTCAAAAGAACTTTAGCGACGGTGGCGCTCATGGTTACCTCTGTTGCGTCGTCTGCCGCTTGGTCAGACGATTTACAACAAATCCGTGAACGCGGTGTACTGCGTCACATTGGTGTCCCGTACGCTAACTTTGTCTCCTATATTGAACAAGGTGAAGTGGAAACTTTGACTGGCTTGGATGTAGAGATAATAAAAGGTTTTGCCAAGTCGTTAGGTGTTCAGTACCAGTATGTTCCAGCACAGTGGAGCGACGTGGTTGGTAAGTTGACAGGGCAAAATGTGCAATATCACAACAAGCAGGCTGTTGTCGGAGAAAGTGTTCCAATTGAAGGCGATTTGATCGCAAATGGCGTTACTATTCTTGATTGGCGCTCTGAGGTTGTCGATTTTTCACAAGATTATTTTCCTTCAGGTGTATGGTTGGTTTCCAGATCCGACTCTAGTCTGAGCCCGATTAAACCAAGTGGGTCGGTCGATGAAGATGTTAAAAACGTCAAGCAGCTGATCGATGGTCGCGAAGTGTTAGCTTTAGAACATTCTTGCTTGGATCCTAACCTTTATGACTTATATGACACAGGTGCAAAAGTTATATTACCTGATGGGGCGCGTCTCCTTAATGAGATGGTTCCAGCGATAATGAAAAATGATGCGGAAAGCACATTATTAGATGTTGCGGATACGCTAATTGCCCTCGAAAAATGGCCGGGTGAAATAAAAGTCATTGGCCCTATATCTGAAAATCAAAAAATGGCTGTTGCATTTCGTAAAAATTCCCCTGAATTACGCAAAGCATTTGATCGTTATTTAGACTCGATAAAAAAAGACGGTTCATACGAAAAACTAGTAAAAAAATACTATCCATCTATTTACTACTTTTATAACGATTACTTTATAGAAGATAAAAAGAAAGTCCGATGAATAAGGCCGTTAAAAAATTTTCCAGTAAAAGATTTATTACAATAAGCGCAATATTAGTTTCAATTTACTTAGCTATGCTTATTACTGTGACTAGCGTAGGTCAAAATAAATTAAAAGAATCTCAATACAGAGAACTAGATTTAAAAGTAAAAAGTTATGCAAGCACACTCGATAATTTATTTACCATAGCGAGTGAAGATGTTGATAATCTAGCTACAGATAAAACAATACAAACATTCTTTGGTAATTTAGCTTCTGGCATGTCAATGGAGTATGGATTAGGTGCCAGTCTAATTAATTTAAAGCGTCGCTTCGATGAGAAGATAGACAGTAAGCTAATTAATAGCAGCCAAATCTATAAGAAGCTCACGCTGGTAGGCAGTGATGGAGTCACCATTGTCACCACTGGATCTGAAAACCTTGCCGAGCACAAAATGGACATACAAACCTTAATGACTCAACACGGGCATCCCGAAGAGGTTTGTGCGACGCGATACAATGATGACGTTCGCATTCAAGTCATTAAGCAAGTTAAGTTCTCCGGAAAGCCTGTTGCCTTTTTAATTGCCGATCTTAATAAGAATATTGTTATTGACCAACTTACTAACCAAGAACACGAAGATAGTTATAGCCGAATGGTGCTAAAAATAAAAGACGTGGAAATGGTTGTATGGGATACCATAAATAAAACCCCTTCTCACAATAAGGATGAGAACTATTTCGTTTCTGAGGCTATAGACGGAAAAATTTACTTTGAAGTGCCTGTGGATAAACATCACTTCAAATTGATGGCGTGGTTCGAGCCTTTGAGTGAACGAGATATATTTACATCACGGCTCTTTATTATTGGTTTGAGTATTCTCGCCGTTATGATCGTCATTGCTTTATGTTATGCATTCATCACGAACAATAATAGGATTGAATTGAAAATTAAGCTTGAGGAAGAAAAAAAGCGTAAAGATATTCTTTCTAAACAGAATAAAAAATTAACGAACGAAATTGAACGTCGAAAAGCGTCTGAAAAAGAACTCGCCTTCCAAGCTAAATATGACACATTAACCAATTTACCTAATCGTAGTTATGGTTCCGAGCGATTGGCTTTGGAGTTAATTAGGGCATCGCGTAGTGGGTCTAAAGTTTTGGTGATGTTCATCGACTTAGACCACTTTAAGCAGATTAACGATTCAATGGGACACTTTGTTGGGGATGAAATCCTTAAACTCAGTGCTCAGCGACTGTATCAAGTCGCAAGAAAAACAGACTTATTGGCGAGAATTGGTGGGGATGAGTTTTTACTCGTCATCCCAGACTTGCCTGATAATGATACTGCAAAGCGAGTTGCTTCAAGTGTGCTTTCGGCGTTTAACGATCCGTTTGTTTGGAACAACCATGAATTCTTCTTGAGTAGCAGCGTTGGAATGTCTGTGTTCCCGGATGACGGAGACAACGCTGAGCAGCTCCTTGCATGTGCTGATATGGCAATGTATCGGGCGAAACAAGATGGGCGTGATGGCTTTTGTTTTTATAACCATAATATGAACCAAGATTTGCAACGCTATTTGGATCTGGAAAATCGTCTGAGAAGTGCGATCTCCAATCAGTTGTTAGAACTGTATTATCAGCCAATTATTGAGCTGAGTAGTGGTAAAATCGTAGGGGCAGAAGCGCTAATGCGTTGGAATGATGACAAGTACGGATTCGTAAACCCTGAAGAGTTTATCTCTATTGCAGAGAAAAATGGTTTAATTCATCAAATTGGTGAGTTTGCTATTCAACAAGCGTGTCGACAAGCGGCACAATGGCAAAGTCTGACTCCGTTGTTTGTTTCTGTAAACTTTTCTAGTGTTCAATTTAGGTACTGCGAGCGCTTACTTACGTTTATTAAACACAGCCTTGAGGAGTCTGGTCTTCCGTCAAATAAGTTCGATATTGAAGTGACAGAAAGTCTCCTCTTCAATCACGATTCTGAGCTATTAGACATGCTTAATAACTTACGAGCGTTAGACACCAAACTTACTATTGATGATTTTGGTACTGGTTATTCTGCGCTGAGTTACTTGCAGAAGTTTCCGTTCGACCGCTTAAAGATTGATCGTAGCTTTATGCAAAATATGTTCGAGAACGACTCAGACCGCGAGCTTGTCAACGTAATCATAGCAATGGCGAAAGCGCTGGATCTTAAGATCGTCGCAGAAGGCATCGAAGAACAGCGTCATGTGGATTACCTGAAAAACCTAAACTGTGAGTTCGGACAAGGTTTCCACTATAGCCGACCATTACCTGCTAAGGACTTTGAAGCACTTTTGGCTAAGCCTACCTGGCTATAATTCCTTTTATAACAACCTCATAGAAAAGCATTAATTGAATTTGTGCCTAGGATTCATTAATGCTTTTCCACCTTAAGGTATAATCCTTCCTCCTTCCTTGAATTACACTACAATTAATTGATGAGTGATAGCCCGTGACGCCCGTCACATAAAGGCTCAACCTAATTCTAAACGAGTAAATACTCGCCAAAATAACTAGGAAGGAATTTCAAATGTCTTCTGCATTCTACCAACAGATTCAGCAGCAAATCGAAGAAGTAAAGGCGGAAGGCCTTTACAAATCAGAGCGTGTCATTACGTCTCAACAGCAAGCGGCTGTTAAAATCTCTACTGGTGAAGAAGTACTAAACTTCTGTGCGAACAACTACCTTGGCCTTGCCAACCACCCGGCACTTATCGAAGCGGGTAAAGCAGGCATGGACGAGCACGGCTTTGGTATGGCTTCAGTACGTTTTATCTGTGGTACGCAAGACATCCACAAAGAGCTTGAGCAGAAGCTTTCTAAGTTCCTAGGTAAAGAAGATACGATTCTTTACACATCATGTTTCGACGCAAACGCGGGCCTATTTGAAACTATTCTAGGCAAAGAAGACGCAATCATCTCTGACGCTTTAAACCACGCGTCAATCATCGACGGTGTTCGTCTATGTAAAGCGATGCGTTTCCGCTACTCAAACAACAACATGGAAGAGCTAGAGCAACAACTGATCGCTGCGAAAGAAGCAGGTGCTCGCCACATTCTTATCGTAACGGACGGTGTGTTCTCAATGGACGGCGTAGTAGCAAACCTTCCGGCTATCTGTGACCTAGCAGAGAAGTACGGCGCATTGACTATGGTTGATGACTCTCACGCTGTTGGCTTCATGGGCAAAACAGGTGCAGGTACGCACGAGCACCACAACGTGGTTGACCGTATCGACATCATCACTGGTACGCTAGGCAAAGCAATGGGTGGCGCTTCAGGCGGTTACACATCTGGTAAAGCGGAAGTGATTGACTGGCTACGTCAGCGTTCTCGTCCATACCTATTCTCTAACTCTGTTGCACCAGCAATCGTAAGCGCTTCTATCCGCGTTCTAGATCTACTAGAAGAGAGCGGTGACCTACGTGATCGTCTATGGGAAAACGCAGCACACTTCCGTACTCGCATGGAAGACGCTGGTTTCACAATGGGTGGTGCGGACCACGCAATCATTCCAATCATGCTTGGTGACGCAAAAGTAGCAGCAGAATTCGCAGAGCGCGCTCTAGAGAAAGGCATCTACGTAATCGGCTTCTCATTCCCTGTTGTACCAAAAGGTCAAGCGCGTATCCGTACTCAAATGTCTGCGGCGCACTCTCGTGAGCAACTAGACCGTGCAATCGACGCGTTCATCCAAGTCGGTAAGGACATGGGTCTTATTTAAGATTCTAGGCCTTAGACAATAGGGCCTTTAATTAAGGTTACATTATGAAAATTAAAGCATTATCAAAGCTAAAGCCTGAAGAAGGCATCTGGATGACTGAGGTTGATAAACCTGAAGTTGGCCATAACGACATTCTGATCAAAATTAAGAAAACCGCTATCTGTGGTACAGACGTACACATCTACAATTGGGACGAATGGTCACAAAAGACAATTCCAGTGCCTATGGTTGTTGGTCACGAATACGTGGGTGAAGTGGTTGCGATTGGTCAGGAAGTTCGTGGCTTTGAAATCGGTGACCGCGTATCTGGCGAAGGTCACATCACGTGTGGTCATTGTCGTAACTGTCGTGGCGGCCGTACTCACCTATGCCGTAACACGATTGGTGTGGGCGTTAACCGCGAAGGTGCATTCGCAGAATACCTAGTTATCCCAGCGTTCAACGCGTTCAAGATCCCTGAAGGCATCTCTGACGATCTAGCGTCTATCTTTGACCCGTTTGGTAACGCAGTACACACAGCACTTTCTTTCGACCTAGTAGGCGAAGACGTGCTTATCACAGGTGCTGGCCCAATCGGTATCATGGCAGCAGCGGTTGCTAAACACGTTGGTGCTCGCCACGTAGTGATCACAGACGTGAACGAATACCGTCTAGAACTTGCTCGTAAGATGGGTGTAACACGCGCAGTAAACGTGGCTGAAGAGAAGCTAGAAGACGTAATGGCTGAGCTAGGCATGACAGAAGGCTTCGACGTTGGTCTAGAAATGTCTGGTAATCCAGCAGCATTCAACTCAATGCTAACCACAATGAACCACGGTGGTCGCATTGCACTACTAGGTATTCCACCGTCAGACATGGGTATCGACTGGAACCAAGTTATCTTCAAAGGCTTGGTGATCAAAGGTATCTACGGTCGCGAAATGTTCGAAACTTGGTACAAGATGGCTTCACTGATCCAATCTGGTCTGGATCTATCGCCAATCATCACGCACCACTACAAGATTGATGACTTCCAAGAAGGCTTCGATGTAATGCGCAGCGGTATGTCAGGCAAAGTTATTCTTGATTGGGAATAACTTATTAAAGTAAGAAATGCGCTCCTTTTTGGGGCGCATTTTTGTTTCATGAAGATTCTTGTTTCGGGAAGAAATGGTCGCCAATCTTTTCTAAACTTCTCGTGTCGTTCTGCTACTTTTTTTAGATTTTTTCCACTCAACTTCACCCTACCTTCTAACTCATTGTCGATTCTGTATTTGGAATAAGATAATAACCATTTGTTTTTAGTGGTTATTTTTTAGCATTACATGCTTAAAAATCGTCACTTTTAAGTTTAATATTTTTATTTGCTGTTCGTCTTTATCCTTATCCTGCTTCTTTTTATTGTTTTACATTTTATATGCATTTGGTTTGTCATAATTGAGCTATAACTAATAAAAAGGTTACCGATATACAGTGGAATGTAAAAATGGAGCTTTATATGAAAAGATTTTATCTGATGATGCCTCTGCTCTTAACCTCATTTAGTTGGCAAGCGAATGGAGCGTCAGTGAGCGGTACGATTGATGTTTCAATTAACCTTGTACAAGGTTGTGTGATTAATGGAAATAATGCGGTAGATGCAGCTTCTGGCGTTGGCTTTGGCTCACTCGCCTTTGGAGACGTGCCTGCAATCTTCAGTGAACAAGATGGTGTGGTAAATGGTGGTAGTGCGACGGGTATTGAAGTGCTTTGTAGTAATGGTGTGACACCGACGTTTACATTGGGCACCGGATTGTATGATGCAAGTGCGACCGTTGGTACCTACGCGATGTCAAATGGCGCGCAATTTATTGATTATACGTTGTTTACCGACTCAGACCGAAGCACACAAATTATACAAGGTGGGACGGTAGCTCTGTCTGAATTTACTAGTGCAACATCGCAAACTATTGAGCTTTTTGCGAAAGCTTACGGTACGAGCAGCATTGCCGGTACATACTCCGATACCATCAGTGTGACGCTAAGCTGGTAAAACGTGACGCTGGTTGTTAGGGGCTTTTCACTTGTCGCGATGAGTTTGTGTTCTTTAACTGTGCTGGCTGATGCGACACAAACTTTTCAGGTGTCTGCCACCGTAGATACAGGTTGTTTGATTAACGGCGCAGTACAAGAAGAAAGCGCAACCCAAGCCGGGCAAATAGGCACGTTAGATTTTGGTGAGCATTCTTCAGTTTACGTGACGGAAGTACAAGGCAGCATCACTTACAGTTCATCACTCACATTAAGTTGTACTCCGGGTATTACGATGAATGTTTCCGTAAATGGCGGGATGAATGCATCGGATGGTGTACGTAAGCTAAAGCACAGTGAAGAAGCGACAACGGTAGATTACTTTTTGTTTCAGGATCTAAATTATACGCAGGTGCTTGATATTGACACGCAATATTCCGTCGATACTGACCAAGACCCAGATAATATTCAGTTTCCTATCTGGGCAAAGGCGACAATAAATGGGAATGAAATGGCTGGAATTTATATGGATACGCTTACGCTGACATTAGAGTGGTAAGTGAACTTTGGAGGGGTGAAATGGAATTCATACTCAAAAAACTATTATTAATAACCTTCCTTTTTGTTTTTTTCTCAAATGCCAACGCTAACTCATTATTAATTTGGCCGATTTACCCCAAAATATCAGAGGAGAGTAATGCAACATCACTTTGGATGGTAAATAAAGGCAGTGTTGATTCTTATTTACAGGTGAGAATTTTTAAGTGGGAACAAAACGAAGGAGAAGATAGTTATTCAAGTCAAAGCCAGTTAATTGCAACCCCTCCGTTTGTCAAAATTGAACCAGGTGAAAAGCAGTTAATCCGCATCATCAACCAAGATGAAGCCTCTGCGGGTAAGGAGTATGCATACCGAGTGATCATAGATGAATTACCGCCAACTCAAAACCCTCAAACAGAATTGACGGAAAATGAACTCGCTGTAAAAGTCCGAATGCGTTACTCGATACCTTTGTTTATTTACGGGAAAGGGCTGACTGATACTCAAAAACCAAACCGTGACAGTGAATTATGGGATGATTTACAGGCACAGTTTATTAAGAAAAATAATCAGCGTTTTGTTCACATTAAAAATTCAGGAAAACACCATGTTCGCTTAGTGAATTTACAATTGAACCTACCAAATAAAGATCCTGTCGTTATTTCCGATGGACTAGCTGGCTATATTCTTCCTGAACAGTATAAGGTTTGGTCTATTCCCCATAGTAATGTCAGACCTATGAGTTTGAGCGCGAATATTGGAGGTAAACGTTACCAAATACCATTGAAGCAATAATGAATAGATTTAATACAATGAATGCTTTCTTTTGGTTGATATTACTTAGCGTAACGTGGAGCAGTATTGGTCTTTGTGCAAATTCAGCAAACCACTTCTCTGAGCTACCGAGTCCTGAAAATTTCTCTTTAGAAAAGTTTGAGAATATCAGCCTCAATCTGGAGTTGGTGATCAATCAAAGAGCAACAGGGCTTGTTGCGAAAGTTGAGCGAGTTGGCGATCAGTTCTTTTTGCTCCGGGAGGACCTCATTTCAGTTGGGGTTACCGCCAAGTCGTTGCCTGGAACCGAAGAGAGACTTGAGGTTACGTCTATCCCAGGTGTTAACGTGCGTTACTTGCAATCGTCATTGCAACTTGCAATTGACGTACCGCCTAATTGGTTACCGATGCAGAACTTATCAGCGCAGGATATGGGGCGATTTTCCCCGGCTCAGTTTGGGCGTGGTGGCCTGCTTAACTACAACGTATTTGGTGTGTACGAGAACGAAAGCCGACAAAAGGAGGTTTCTATAAATCATGAAGTCAGAGCCTTTTCTGAGTTTGGCGTTTTTTCTACTACCGGGATATTTAAATCTAACTTTCATCGCGATGTTCAGTCCCAGCAAAGCAGCCAGTACACTCGTTTTGATACGAGTTACGAGTACGTCAATCAAGAGAAGCGAATTCGTATGGAGGTAGGGGACTATATTGTTCGCCCTTTATCTTGGAGCCAACCAGTAAGACTGGCGGGTATTCAGTTGTCGCATGATTTCTCTATGCGTCCGGATGTCGTGACGACGCCGTTACCTGCATTTTACGGTGAGGTCACAGCGCCCACTACGTTAGATTTGTTTATCAATGGCTTTAAAACTGACTCAATGAATGTTGGGCCCGGTCCTTTCATTATTAACGATATTCCAATGCTCTCTGGTGCTGGGGAAGCAACGGTAATTGCAACGGATGCTCAAGGTAAGCAAACGGTCATGACCAGCCCATTTTTTCTCTCTTCCGATCTACTGAAGACCGGATTTACATCTTACAGTGCGAGTATTGGTGCGATCAGAGAAAATTTCGGTAATGCATCTAACGACTATGGAGACGGTGGCGTGGTTACCGCTCTGCGTCATGGCATGACTGATTGGTTAACATTAGAAGCTCAAGCTGAAGCAAAAGATGACCTGATCGTTGCGGGGTTGGGCTTTGTCACCAATGCTTTCAACTTGGGTACGGTGGATGCCTCGTTTCGTGTGAGTAATTTTCAGGATCAATCTACCTCATATGCGCTAGGTTATAGTTATCAGTCTCGGTTGTTTAGCTTCGCTGCTCGAACTCAAGTAGAACAAGCCGACTTTTATACCTTATCTCATTTACCAAATTACGAAATGCTCGATGAAGGCAAGGACGCTTCACTCGCGTCGCGCCATCTATCACAAATCAATATGGGAGTGCGTTTGGGAGATTGGGGCTCACTTTCTGGTGGGTACTTTGATATTCAACAATCCGACTCAGATTCACGTACCCTAAATCTTACTTATAGCTACGCTCTGCCTTTTAATATCAATATGTCCCTTTCTTACAACCATAGTATTGGTGGTCAGAGTGTTACGCTGGCGCAATTCTCTCTACCTTTCAGTTCTTTGGGGGGAAGTTCGGGGTTAACGCTGAAAAGAGAGGATGATGGCGATGTTAGAGGGCGAGTGGGTTACAGCCGCCTTGCGCCAATACGAGGTGGGTGGGGCGTCAATTTAGCGCATGATATTAACGAGGACCCAGAAAACCGTAAACAGGCCGATTTGACCTACCGTGCGTCATGGGCGCAGTTCAGAGCGGGGTTAAATGGCACCAGTGGCGACTATGATTATTTTGCGGAAATGGCAGGTTCAGTCTCTACGTTGGATGGAGAAATATTCCCAGCGAATGAAGTGTATGACAGCTTTGCGGTAGTGAGCACCAGTGGTTTTGAAGGTATTCCGGTTAAATATGAGAATCAAATTGTCGGAGTGACAGACGATGAAGGTTACTTACTTGTTCCTTGGGCTACGGCGTATTACACCGCCAAATATGAAATCGATCCACTTAATTTACCAGCCAATGCTGCGTTTTCTGAGACAGAGCAGTTTGCTTCGATACATTCGGGCTACGGCTACCTGTTAGAGTTCCCAATAGAGCTACAAATTGCACTGAGCATGACGGTGGTAGACGAAAATCATTTGTTCCTTCCGATTGGTACATATGGCCGCTCAGAAACGGGCTTAACAAGCCAAATTGGTTGGGATGGTTTTACGTACTTTGAAGGCGTTGACCTAGGCCGCTATATTCAGTTTTATCCTCAAGGACAGTCGCCATGTAAAGTGTTTATTGAGGGGTTGTATCAGCGTGACAGTCAAAAAATACAAACATTGCCTGAGCAGGTTTGTATCAAAGCCGAAGAAGAGACCGCACTATGATTTTGCGCAGCTGGTTTGCTAGCCTACTTCTCTTTTTCTCGTGCTCGACAATGGCTTGTCAGCTCACGGCGGCAACACCTTTAATCTTGTTTGGCAATGTTTCTTCGTTTACTGTTTCAAGCTCTCAGCAGCAAAGCTCAGCTCAGCCTCATGCGGGGATTACGTGTGACTTTTCTACACTTGTGTCTTTGTTAAGTGGCGACTACGTATCAGCAACGTTTAACAGTATAAATAATGGTTTGCTATTAAATGAGGATGATCCGAGTTCGGAGCTCAGCTATCAGATTTTTGGCGATCCAGGTCTTTCACAAGAGTATGTATTCGGCCAAACTTACAATTTTTTTGAAATCGGGTTACTCGATTTACTCGGGTTGTTTGGCACTCAAGCTGAGTTTCCGCTTTATGCTCGGACGGGAGTGGGTAGTAATCTTTCCGCTGGGACTTATAAAGACCAAATCACCGTATCCTGGATTTGGGATTACTGTAAGGGTATCGGGGTTCTAGGGGTATGCATTGGCCGCGCCAATGGCAGCGCTCAAAGCGTGATTACGGTTGAGTTAGAAGTGACCCCTGATTGTATGATCACGGCGCCAGATATTGACTTTGGTTCGTCCCCATTAGTGGCCGGTTTTGAACCAGTCAGTCAGGTTATATCGTTAACTTGTACCAAGAATAGTTCCTTCTCCATTGGCTTGAATGACGGCCTAAATGCGTCCGGCGGTCAGCGGCGAATGATTTCTAGTGGTCACTATTTGGAGTATGAAATCTATAAGTCATCAACGATGGAGCGCTGGGGAGGCACCAGTTCTGAACGTCGTGAACACGGTGACGTCGATACTGGCGGCTCCATTCCGGATGGTATCACTCCACAGAATTATAATTATCGCGCGCAGATACTAACCAGCCAAACGACCCCTCCTGCAGGTACTTACACCGATTCAATAATCGTTGACGTTCAATTTTGAGCATCATGTCAATTACATCATTAGAGGCTTCTATTCCAAAAATTTTTTGTAATCATAGTTTTCACTCTGTCACTGCTTAATTTTGTGAGATTAGTATGGCTTTATTCTCACGGAATTTAACTTTCAGAAATAAGGAAAATGATGAAGAAGTCACTAACAACATTAGGTTTGGCACTGGTATTTACAGGAACAGCTTATGCAGCAAGCTGGGGCTACGAGGGAAACCATGGGCCAGCTCATTGGGGTGAGTTTGCATCTGAGTGCGCAAAAGGTCAAAACCAGAGCCCAATCAACATTGAATCGGCGACCGAAGCGAAGCTAGAAAAATTGAATTTCGACTACGAAGGTAAGGCAATTTCACTGCTGAACAACGGTCACACTTTACAGACTGGTTTAGAAGGTAAAAACACACTCACCATTGATGGTAAAGAGTTTACGTTGAAACAGTTCCACTTCCATACGCCATCTGAAAACCATGTGGACGGTAAAGAATACCCTCTAGAAGCACACTTTGTGCATGCCGACAAAGTAGGTCATCTAGCTGTTGTCGCGGTGTTCTTTAAACTGGGTGACGCGAACCCAGATCTAGCTAAGATGCTAGCTAACATTCCAACTAAAGATCAAGATGTTACCATCAAGGTTCCATTTGATGCTGATGCCCTTATCCCAAGTGATAAAGACTACTACCGCTTTAACGGCTCACTAACGACACCGCCATGCTCTGAAGGTGTACGTTGGTTCGTGATGAAAGAAGCACAAACTATTTCTCCTGAGCAGATAAAATCTTTTTCGGAAGTAATGGGGAAAAACAATCGCCCAATCCAACCGCTGAATGCACGTATGGTGTTAACGCAACAATAACCACTTCATGCGAAGAAAAATAAAAAGCCCGCTTAAACACAGCGGGCTTGATTATTTGGGTATTGGTGAGAACTAGAAGCCGTGATCTTCTTGCTCTTCCGCTTTTACCATTTGTATAGGATCAAGCTTAAGCGTCTGAGTAGGGAACGCGATATCTGCATCGTGTTCTTTAATGATGTTGATTACCTTAAGCAGTATGTCCTGCTTAACCTCATGGTATCTCACCCAATTCACGGTTTTAGTAAAGGTATAGATAAAGAAGTGCAATGATGATGGACCGAATGTATCGAAGTTGACGATAAGTGTTTGGCGTGCATCAATGTCTTTGTGACTTTTCAGCATTTCTTTTACCGCGGTGATAATTTGCGGCATTTTTTCTGCATCGTCGTAACGAAGTCCAATTTTTTCGTAGATACGTCGGTTCAGCATGCGAGATGGGTTTTCTACGACAATGCTGCTAAACACTGAGTTTGGTACATACAGTGGACGCTTATCGAAAGTTCGGATAATGGTCATGCGCCAGCCAATGCGTTCTACTGTCCCCTCTATTTGTCGGTCTGGAGAACGGATCCAATCGCCAACTTTAAATGGACGATCGAAGTAGATCATAAGACCTCCAAAAAAGTTAGACAGCAAATCCTTCGCCGCTAAACCGACGATCAAACCACCAACACCACCGAAGGTAAGTAGGCCCGATAGTGACAGACCAAATGCCTGCATTACGGTTAGAATTCCGACGGTAATAAAGAACAGGCGCGCGACCTTAGCTATCGCTTGTACTGTTGTTTCATCTCGGTTCTTTTGTTCGAGAACATGCTCTTCAACATTGGTAATGAGCCGCATAACGGTCCATACGAAGATGCTGATGATTAAAATCAGTTTCAGCGTACTTAACCAGTTTATTTTATCGTTGAGCTCGCTCTCTAATATGATGCCGATAGAGACGGTTGCTGGCCAACACCAAATGAGTGTACTGACTGGCGCTTTTAGCGCATCAAGCAACATGTCATCCCAGTGGAAGGGCGTTTTCTCTACGAGCGCAGCGAGGCGAGAGCGGATCAGCCGCCAAGCTATCCAAGCTATAAAGCTAGCGAGCGTAATGAAAAGGACGCTCCCACTCCAATTTTGATGAGACGTTTCAATGTAGCTTTGTAATTCGGTAAACCACTGTGGCATATGTAACTTATTTCTAGTGAACCATGGAAGGAAAGGTAGCAGATATTACTCCTTCACCCCAGTGATTTCCTTTAAATCATTTACTTATGTCTAAACCGCCCGAGATGGACTTTTCCTTCCGATGAAAAGAGAGTCACCTCAATGTTCTGTTGAGCGACCGCCTCATGCATGTTCAGAGGTACGCTACCAATGATTGAGGGTTGATATTTGGACGATCAATTATAACTTCTCTGACTTATCGCTAACATTTATCTTAAGTAAGTGTGAGAGTGTATTGGCTCTTGAATTAGCGGAGGCAGATATGGAATTTACAGAGCTGGATCGAAACGCGCTCTACGACATCTGGATGTCACAAAAAGCCAAAATGCACATCACTCAAATGGAAATGGCGAAGCGCCTTGGTTTGAGTCTACACGAGTTTTCTGGCTTGTTACGTGGTAATTCTCCACTGACGCTAGGTTTTGTAAAACAGCTATGCGAGCAGCTACATGTACGTCCTGGTCAGGTGATTCCGTCTTTGACGGAGCGTGATCTATCTGCATCTGGTACCGTTTATTTACAAAATCGTGTGACGGTGGATGGCGATATCAGTAACGTGTTTATCGACGGAAACCAAGTCGTGATCGAGTACGTTCACCAAGTTAGCTAGCTTGCTCGTCAAATTATCGGGTTGAAGAGCAATAAAAAACGAGCCACTGTTGGCTCGTTTTTTCGTTTCTGTTTTGCTCGATTGCAAAGATTATGGGATTTTCACTAGCGAATCGCGTGAAAGATCCGCGATAGACTTAGCGCCAGTCAGCGTCATTGCTACACGCATTTCTTTATCGTACAGATCCAGTAGGTTTTCAACGCCTGCTCCGCCTTGTGCTGCCAATGCGTACACAAATGAACGGCCAAGAAGCGTACAGTCTGCACCAAGTGCGAGCATACGAACGACATCAAGACCAGTACGAATACCAGAGTCTACGAAGATCTTAAGATCACCTTTTACCGCATCCGCAATGCTTGGTAGTGCTTTAGCACTTGAAAGTACGCCATCTAACTGACGGCCCCCATGGTTAGATACCACAATGCCATCTGCGCCGAAACGTACCGCATCTTTCGCGTCTTCTTCATCTAGAATGCCTTTGATAACCATTGGGCCATCCCAAAAATCACGAATCCACTCAAGATCTTTCCAGGAGATAGAAGGGTCGAAGTTTGCGCCTAACCAGCCGATGTAATCTTCTAGCTTTGTTGGTTCGCCACGATAAGTTGAGATGTTACCTAAGTCGTGCGGTTTACCAAGTAGACCCACATCCAGCGCCCAGCTTGGGTGGCGCATCGCCTGGAATACACGACGCATGGCCGCGTTAGGGCCACTCATACCTGAGTGCATGTCACGGTAACGTGCGCCAGGAACTGGCATATCAACGGTAAACACCAGCGTTGTTACGCCTGCTGCTTTTGCACGCTCAAGTACGTTTTTCATAAAGCCACGATCTTTAAGCACGTAAAGCTGGAACCACATTGGACGTTCAATTGCAGGTGCGACTTCTTCAATCGGACAAACCGAAACAGTTGACATAGTAAATGGGATGCCTTTTTTCTCGGCTGCTTTTGCTGCTTGCACCTCGCCTCGGCGCGCGTACATACCAGTTAGACCAACAGGAGCTAGCGCGATTGGCATTGCCAGTTTCTCACCGAAGATCTCGGTTTCGAGGCTCAAATCTGTCATATCGCGTAGGACGCGTTGGCGAAGAGCGACATCACCTAAATCGTCAGTATTACGCTTCAGCGTGCGTTCGTCGTAAGAGCCGCCATCAATATAATGGAATAGAAACGGGGGAAGCTTGGCTTTCGCGGCAGCGCGGTAGTCAGTAGAAGCTGAGATAATCATAATGGTGTCCTAGCGGTTATTCTAAGCAAAGTTGTGGAGCAATTTGCTCTTTCGTTGAGTCTTCATCGCAAAGCAGTGAAGACATCAAAATGAGTATAGTTACCTATGGTTCACTTACGTTTGAATCGGTGATGTTGGTAACCCATTTACATAATTGGTTGAAAAATTTTATCAAATCACTCAATCAGTTATGCAAACTGGAAAGGGTGACACAGCTGTCGGGGGAATTGATGTAGCAAGCTAAATCAACATGTCGGGGTAGTAGTGCAGACAGCTGTGTCAAATTAGGCAGGGCTGTAAACCCTGCGTTTCGCGTTACTTCATCAAGACATCTGTCATTTGGAAGCCATAAATCAGAACCAATCCAATAATGCCTGTCATTACAATGTAGTAGAACGTAGGGATAATCGTTTTACGCAATGTTGCGCCTTCACGACCAAGCAAACCTACCGTGGCTGATGCGGCAACAACGTTGTGAATCGCAATCATGTTACCTGCAGCAGCACCGACGGCCTGGAGTGATACAACAATCACACTCGAAATAGACAACGTTTGTGCCACTTCGAATTGGAACTGGCTGAACATCATATTTGATACCGTGTTTGAGCCAGCGATGAACGCACCCAGTGCACCAACGGTGGCACTCAGCGCTGGGAACGCAGAACCAACAAGGTCAGAGGCGAAGTTTGCGGTTGTGACGGGCATACTTGCTAGGTCAGCACCGTTGATGCCTGAGTTGATAAAGATACGAACCATCGGAATGGTAAATACCAAGACAAAACCCGCCCCAATCAGTGTTTTGCTTGACTCGCCAAATGCTTCACGCAATGGCTTTACGCTGCCGCTTTGTAACATTGCAGCAAGTAGTGCGACAAACACCAGAATGCCACCAGGAAGGTATAACGGCTGAATCGCAGCGCTAACGCCAGTCTCACCAAGAATGTTGCTGAACGACAAACTTACGCTTTGTACAAAGCCTTTCAGTTCTGGGCTTACGCGGCTTGCGACGAGAATAACTGCCAGCATTACATATGGAACCCAAGCTTTTACGATGCTCATTGGCTTGCCCGGATTGTCGTTTAGATCGACTTTTAGCGAACCTAACCACTCTGCAGGCCATTTGTCTTCGCTTTCGAAATCCCACTTAGTCTTTGGTACTAAGAAGCCTTTTTTCGCTGCGGTAACAACGATAGACAGACCAACCAAACCACCGATAAGTGAAGGGAACTCTGCGCCCAAGAATACGCCGGTTAACGCGTATGGAACGGTGAAAGAGACACCAGCGAATAACGCAAATGGTAGAATATCCAGGCCTTCACTCCAGCTTCTGTTCTTGCCGAAGAAACGTGTTAACATCATCGCCATTAATACCGGGATCATCGTACCTACGACTGCGTGAATGACAGCAACGTGTGCTGTGATATCTTGCAGGTACATTTCCCACGTTGCACCTTGTGCGGCCAACGACTCACTGATGTTATGGGTGTCTAAACCTTTGTTTACACCTACGATGATAGGCGTGCCTACCGCGCCGAATGAAACAGGCGTAGACTGAATCATCATGCCCATTAGGACAGCGGCTAGCGCAGGGAAGCCGATTGCAACCAGTAGTGGTGCAGCGATTGCTGCCGGGGTACCGAACCCAGATGCGCCTTCAATGAACGAGCCAAAGCACCAAGCAATGATGATGGCTTGTACACGGCGGTCAGCCGAAATATCGGTAAATCCATTACGGATTGTGGTGATCGCTCCAGTGTGTTTTAAAGTGTTGAGCAAGAAGATGGCACCAAACACGATCCATAGAACAGAGACAGTAATGCCGAGTCCTTGGAATACGGAGGCCAGTACGCGATTGGCTGACATATCCCAAAACATAAGTGCGATAGCGACGGTTAGACCGAACGCAACAGGCATGGCTTTTTTAGCAGGCCAGTTGAGACCAACCAATAAGATGGCGGCAACAACAATTGGCGAAAATGCCACTAGGGCAAGTAGGGTTTCACTCATTTGTACATCCTTCGTACGCTGACTTCTCGAACGGTGTCAATCCGCTGTAGAGGTGACTTTTTGTTGTAATGGTTTTGTTAATTTGGCGTGAATTTACTCCTTTATTTTTTGTTGATATAGGGAAATAATGAAAATAATTAATTCCAAAAGTGACATAATGGTATGAGAGCAGACGACTTAATTCTATTTTCTCAAGTAATCGAACTTGGCAGCTTTAGCAAGGTTGCAGAGGCAAATAACCTTACAAATTCGGTAGTTAGCAAAAGAATGGCGAGGTTGGAGGAAGAAATAGGGGCTCAGCTATTATATCGAACAACGCGCAAATTAACCTTGACTGAGGCAGGTAAGGTGTTACTCCACAGTGCTAAAAATGTGAAGCAGGCCACTCAGGAGGCTATGGATGCTGTTGCAGGCTTTGGAGAGAATGTGAGCGGTCATATAAAAATGTCCGTGCCGTGTATCTCTGGAGATTTGATACTTGCTGATGCTGTTGCCGAGTTTTGTAACCTTCATCCGGGCCTGACCGTGGACATGTCATTGGATAACCGCTTTGTCGATTTAGTGGCTGATGGTTACGACTTAGTCATTCGAACTGGCTACCTAGCCGACTCCAGTTTGATCGCACGACATATTCTCGATTCCCAATGGGTGGTATGCGCGTCCCCTTCATATATCGCTAAAAATGGGAAACCGATCGAGCCGATTGATCTCACCACGCACAATTGTCTGCAATACGCTTACCAAACTACAGGTGCAACGGATTGGGAGTTTAAAGGAGAAGATGGCAATTACATCGTCAAAGTATCGGGCTGCTTTTCTACTGATAACGCGACCGCATTACGTAAAGCCGCTCTGGGCGGCCATGGTATAGCTTACGTCCCGCGATGCTTGGTGTATCATGATATTCGCAATGGCCAACTGGTGGATATTTTTCCTGAACTAGTGGGTAAAAAGTTGGGTATCTATGCGGTGTACCCGTTTACTCGTCAACCACCGAATAAAGTGAAACTGCTTATTGAGCACATTCGTGATCGTTACTTAACGATATCTCATTATTTCTAGTTCCTTCATAGATTTAAAACAATGTCATTGAAATCAAAATTGGGTGCTCTAAGGTAATCACCGCTATAAAACGATTGAAGATAAACAACTTAATAAAAACAACGGAGTAACACGGACGTTATGCATTACCCAAAAACACGTAAAGATTCTGTCGTGGACACTTATTTTGGTCACGACATTACCGACCCTTATCGCTGGTTAGAAGATGATCGCAGTGAAGAAACCGCTCAATGGGTTTCGGGTCAAAATTCGGTCACCTTCGATTTCCTTGGTCAGATACCGTACCGCCAACAAATCCGTGACTTAGTGGCGAAGAGTCAAAACTACGAAAAATATTCCCAGCCATTTGTACGTGGTGACTACACCTACTTCTACAAAAACGACGGTTTGCAAAACCAAAGCGTATTGTATCGACGTAAAGGCGAGGGAGAAGCCGAGGTGTTCCTTGATCCAAATACTTTCTCCGAAGAGGGCACGACCTCTCTTGGCGAAGTCAGCTTCTCTAAAGACTACCGTTTGGTCGCGTATTCCATCTCGGAAGGGGGCAGTGATTGGCGTAAGATCTTTGTCATTGATACGGAAACCAAAGAACAGTTAGAGCCTGAGATTGTTGATGCGAAGTTTACGTCGATTTCTTGGCTGGGCAGCAAAGGCTTCTATTACTCAAGCTACGATAAGCCGCAAGGCAGCGAGTTGTCTGCTCGAACTGAGCATCACAAGCTTTATTATCATGAACTTGGTACACCTCAATCTGAAGATAAAGTGATTTTCGGTGAGTTGGATACGCAAGTTCATCGTTATGTGTCTGGTACGACGACGACAGATGATCGCTTCCTCATTATCTCTGGCGCAGAATCTACATCGGGTAATCGTCTGTTTTATATTGATTTACAGTCTGAGTTACAGGCAATTGTGACGCTGCGCGAGACAACGCAAGGAGACACCTACTTAATTGATAGCCAAGACGCAACCTTGCTGCTTTACACCAACCTAGACGCGCCGAATGGCAAAGTTGTCAGCTACAACACTCAGACAGAACAATGGGCTGACGTGATTGCTGAACAAGAACAGCCGTTAGAAATCAGCAAAGGTGGCGGTTATCTGTTTGCGACTTATATGGTAGATGTGCTTTCTAAAGTGCAGCAGTTTAACTACCAAGGTGAGTGGATTCGAGATGTACAATTGCCGGGAGAAGGCACGGCTTATGGTCTGGCGGGTAAAAAAGAAGAAACCACACTTTATTACACATTCACTAACTACGTGACGCCTCCGACGATTTTCTCATTTGATGTCGAATCTGGTGAATCCACACTGTTTCAGGAATCAAAGGCACCGTTCGATCGTAATGAGTATGAATCAAAACAGGTGTTTTACACCTCAAAAGACGGCACGCAAGTTCCGATGATCATTTCATACAAGAAGGGCGTTGCACTTGATGGTAGATCACCAACCATGTTGTATGGTTACGGCGGTTTTAACATCAGCCTTACTCCAATGTTTTCTGGCAATGTAGCCAACTGGCTAGAGTTGGGTGGTATATACGCTGTCGCCAACATGCGAGGCGGCGGTGAATACGGTAAAGCCTGGCACAACGCAGGCACTCAGCAGCAAAAGCAAAACGTGTTTGATGACTTTATTGCGGCGGCGGAATACCTGATTGAAAACGACTACACTAGCTCGGATCGCCTAGCGATTCGCGGTGGTTCTAATGGTGGTTTGTTAGTTGGAGCGTGTATGACGCAACGCCCTGAACTATTCAAAGTCGCGCTGCCTGCGGTTGGCGTGCTTGATATGCTGCGTTATCACACGTTTACTTCTGGAGAAGGCTGGAAGTATGACTATGGCACGTCGGAGCAAAGTGAAGCGATGTTCCAATACTTGCTTGGTTACTCTCCTGTTCACAATGTAAAAGAAGGCGTGCAATATCCTGCTACCTTGGTGACAACTGCTGATCACGACGACCGAGTTGTGCCAGCACATTCGTACAAATTTATTGCGAAGCTGCAAGACAAACAGCAAGGCGCTAATCCAGTATTGATACGCATTGATGTTAATGCCGGTCATGGTGCAGGAATGCCGCTGAGTAAGCAAATTGACCTCACCACAGACGTGTATGCATTTACGTTACATAATATGGGTATTGAGTCGATTTAATGCCCTAGTTGTTAGAAACTTCTGAGAATAAAAAAATGCCGCGACAGTGTCGCGGCATTTTTCATGGTTGGGGGAACTCAATTCATACTGTTTGCCAGTATTTGAGCCAGGTTGACTAAGTCTGACCCTTGAACCAACCAGTCTCGGCGGCCAAACCGAAAGGCAGCTACGCCATTCTTAAGACAAGATGAATTTATCACCTTTTCTTAATCCTAGTTTATGAATATGAAACTGTGATGAACCTAAGCCGCATTGTGCTGATTTTCACTGTTTTCAAGATCAAATGAGGCATCTATCAGTTTTTTCGTGTAGTCATTTTTAGGGTTTTGGAAAATCTTTTCTGCCGTACCTTGTTCCATGACCTCGCCCTTTTGCATGACTAGAACACGATCAGAGAGTGCTTTAACTACTGATAGATCGTGGCTAATAAACAAGTAGCCAATATTGTGTTTTTTCTGCAAATCTTTCAGAAGGTCAATCACTGTCAGTTGCACCGAGCGGTCTAATGCAGAGGTTGGCTCATCAAGCAGAATAAACGAAGGTTCAAGGATCAGTGCTCGCGCGATAGCAATACGCTGACGCTGGCCTCCTGAAAACTCGTGCGGATAACGGTTGATGGACGCGGGATCTAAGCGGACCTCACGGAGCACGTTGCGCGCTTTCTGCATACGTTCTTTTTTACTCAACATTGGTTGGTGGACAGTTAATCCTTCTGTGATGATCTCGCCGATAGTCATACGAGGAGAAAGCGAACCATAAGGGTCTTGGAATACCATCTGAACGTCTTTTTTCAGCTCAAAACGTTCTTTGTTTGTCAGCAAGGCCATATCTTGGCCTTTGTATTCTATTTTGCCAGTTGAGGGCAGTAGACCTATCAAAGCTCGGCCGAGTGTAGACTTACCTGAACCGGACTCCCCAACGATCCCGAGGGTCTCTCCTTGTTTAAGCTCAAGAGAAATGCCTTTTACCGCTTCGAAGTACTCATTCTTGCTCGCAATAAAATGCGACTTTACCAAGAATTTGACTCGTATATCGTCGGCCTTTAAAAGCTGTGTAGCACTTTCGCTAATAGGCTCCTTACTGCCTTTAGGAATCGAGTTGATTAGCATACGTGTGTATTCGTGCTTTGGGTCCTCGAAGAGTGTTTGCGTTTCGCCTTCTTCGACGACTTCTCCTTTACACATCACAATGACACGATCTGCAAAGTGTTTTACGACGCCTAAGTCATGAGTAATAAATAGGATTGCCATGCCCATCTGAGCCTGAATTTCTTTAATCAGGTGCAACACTTCTGCTTGAACCGTGACATCCAACGCTGTTGTAGGTTCGTCGGCGATCAAAATATCGGGCTCGTTAATCAGTGCCATCGCAATCATGATGCGTTGCAATTGACCACCAGAAAATTCGTGTGGGTACTTGTTGTACGCTTTTTCAGGGTTTGGCATATGAACCAATTCAAACAGCTCTAACACCTTTGCTTTTGCTGTTCGTCTGTCGACCGGGCGGTGACACATGATGGCCTCAGCGACTTGGATACCCACCCGCATGTACGGGTTTAGTGAGGTCATCGGCTCTTGAAAAATCATGCCAATGCGATCACCGCGAATACTTTGCATTTCACGCTCTGTTTTATCCAAGATGGAGCTACCCTCAAACATGATGGATGAGCTTTCATGCAAAATAGCGTTGTCTGGCAATAGTTTCATCAGTGCATTGGTTGATACTGACTTGCCAGAGCCAGATTCGCCAACGATGGACAGCGTCTCGCCTGCTTTTAAATCGAAGCTAACATTCTTTACTGCATCGACGATCCCATCGTTTGTCGTAAAGCTGACTGATAGGTTGTTCACCGAAAGAATGGTTTTAGAAGACATCACAGATCCTTGTGGTTGATAAAGCAAATGATACTCAAGCAATGGACAGCACAAACCTAGTTGGCCTCAATACTTGAGCTTTAGATTAATTATACAGGTGAGAAGGCGAAGATTTTGCCGAACTCATTGCTTGCAAATGTAAGAACTGCTCATGCGCGCGCGTTACGTGCTCGAGTTCTATCATCCATTGAGCATTACGTTGGGCAGAGCAAAATGCCGCCATGTGAGCTAACAAGTCTTCGCTCTGTTGACCAAGTAGGTGACCTACGCGCTCAATCAGTTCATGGCTCTCTAGCTGCAAAAATTGAAATAGCGCGTAAGTTTGATTGAGTATTGAGAACGCATCATGCTGTAAGCCGAGTTTGTTGAGAATCTCTGATTGCGTCACGCTAGCATCTCTAAGTCCCGTAATGAGACATACAAATTGGCAAGGTTTAGTTTGTGCATTTTCTAGCGCTAAATGAATGTGGTTGGGTAGATTGTTGAGCACGTCGTCATATAAACGATGAGCTTCTGGCCAATGGCCTTGTTCCATCAGTTGCTCCGCTTTTAAGTAGCGCATCCAGCATTGCTCAATATTCATATCCATCTCCACAACATTTGATTTGTTTAGATATTAAATGAAATTGATTATCAATTGCAAGTGCGTGTTAATATCACTTATGTGTTCATAAAATGTCCAATCAATCTAGGGTGGAAGGTAAATCACTTAAAATTAAGCAAATAATCTCTACACTCAAATAACGAAAATAAGAAAAAAGGAAGTGGATATGGCAATACTAAGATTGGAAGCTAAGCAGCTATATTCTGTAGCAGATCTAGAGAATATGCCATGTAAGTCGACCAAGGAGTTACCTCCAATTGATGAAATCGTGGGCCAAGAGCGCGCGCAAAAAGCGGTCGAGTTTGCGATGTCCATCAAAGAGAAAGGGTATAACATCTACGCCATTGGTCAGAATGGACTAGGTAAACGCACCATGATCTTGCGCTATCTGAATCGTCACCAGCACGATGCAGCAGCCCTGTTTGATTGGTGTTACGTTGCGAACTTTGAGGATACCCGTACACCAAAGGTATTAAAGCTGCCTTGTGGTATCGGAAATAAACTACGTGTTGATATTGAAGCTTTAATGGGCAAATTATTGAATGCTTTACCCCTAGCATTCGACAATGAAATGTACTTTAGCCGCGCTGAGCGATTAAAAAATCAATTGGCAGCTAAGCAACAAAACGAGCTGGATCGTATTAGTCGAGAGGCAAAAGAAAAGGGCATCAGCCTAACACTGACTACGCAGGGGGATTATCAGTTTGTCGCCATGAACGGTGATGAGCTTCATACGGAAGAGTCTTTTGATGTACTAAGCAAAAAAGAACAAGAGCAATTCAGCGATGCTATTGATGAACTCGAAGTGCGATTGCGCTCGATGGTTCGTGAGCTTACGGAGTGGGAAGAGACATACAGCGATAAAATCAAAAAGCTCAATGATGAAGTGACGCTTGATGTGATTACTCACTTCATCAAAAAACTCAAAGTGGATTACGCGCAATATTCCGAAATCAAAACCTACTTAACTGAGCTGCAAAAAGATATTGTTGAAAACGCAGATATCTTCCTTGACCAAAGTGGCGAGCAAGGCGAAATTGCGACGGCATCCTTGGATAAAAAATTGCCACGTCGTTATAAAGTGAACGTCTTGGTAAGCCGTAAAAGCAGCGAATTTCCTATCGTTGTTGAAGAAAATCCCAACTATCATTCACTCTTCGGGTCGATTGAGACTGCCACTTTCAAGGGAACGGTGTTTACCGACTTCTCGCTGATTCGCGCAGGGAGCTTGCATAAGGCGAATGGCGGCGTTCTATTAATGGATGCTCAGAAAGTACTTGAACAGCCTTACGTTTGGGATGGTTTGAAGCGCGCATTGCGTGCTCGTCAATTGAGTTTTACGTCTCTAGAAAAAGAAGTCACATTGACGGGGGCGGTATCACTCGATCCTGAACCGATTCCGCTTGATATCAAAATCATCTTGTTTGGTGATTACCGAACTTACCAATTACTCCAACATTACGATCCAGAGTTCAGCGAGTTGTTCCGTGTGACGGCAGATTTCGAAGACGAAATGAAACGTACGCCGGAGTCTGAGCTGCATTACGCGCGCTTTATATCTAGCGTGGTGCATGACAACAATATGCTGCATTGCGATCGCAAAGCCATTGCTCGAATCATCGAATACAGCTCACGTTTGTCTGGCGACCAATCCAAGCTATCTCTACATTCGGCTAATATCGCCAACTTGCTTCGAGAGTCGAACTACGTGGCTCGTCAAGCCAACTCTAACATGATCCGTATTGGTCATGTTGAAGAGGCGCTCAATAACCAAGAAATGCGAGTAAGCCGATTACGCGATAATGTAATGGAAACCTTTATTAACGGCACAACGCTGATTCGCACCGAAGGAGAAGCCGTAGGCCAAGTGAACGCACTTTCGGTATTGAGCACTAGTGACTACATGTTTGGTGCACCGAATCGCATCACAGCGACGACGTGTTACGGTGATGGGGATGTTATCGATATCGAGCGCAGCGTGGATTTGGGGGGCAGTATTCACTCTAAGGGCGTGATGATTTTGTCTGCCTACTTATCTTCCGTATTTGGTAAAACGGCACGAGTGCCATTAACGACCACCATTACCTTTGAGCAATCCTATGGTGGTGTTGATGGTGATAGTGCCAGCATGGCTGAGTTATGTGCGGTTGTGTCTGCTTTTTCAAAGCAACCAAATCGACAAGACATTGCGATAACAGGATCGATGAATCAATTTGGCCAAGCTCAGCCTATTGGTGGCGTAAACGAAAAGATCGAAGGCTTTTATGATGTGTGTGTAATTAAAGGTCGTCATGACGGGCAGGGGGTCATTATTCCGCGCTCTAATGTTCACAATCTAATGCTTCGTTCCGACATCGTGAAAGCAGTCGAAAAAGGCGAGTTTAATATTTGGGCGATTGACCATGTTACTGAAGCTATCGAATTGTTTACGGGGAAAGTTGCTGGTGAGCCAACCGATGAAGGCTCTTATCCAATCGATACCATTTTTGGCCTTGCTCAAGCTAAGCTCAATTCGTTGAGAAAATAGGCTGAAACCGTCCTAAATGTGAATGTATCTCATCATAAGTGATCATAATTTATCATAACGACAATATCCCGACGCCACTGTCGGGATATTGTCAATAACAGATTGAAAATGGAGGGTTTTTACACTAGACAAAAGTGTGATCGACCTCTAATATTCGCCACTTGTTTATTCGTCTGGGATTTATCCCGTCGCAAGGAAGCATAGATATTCAAACTGCCGAAAAGTAACGTTGTTATAAGCACTGCTCGAGTTTGTTTGGATATAGACATCACGCATACAACTGAGGCCCTGTCATGCAGTTATCACTGAAAAATTTGTCAGTACGAACGCAAATTTTGGTTCCGGTATTATTTACCGCGATTGTTTTGTTTATTGCTCTTTGGATTACTAAAAACAATCTTCAAGCAGAGCAAGATGTTATTGCTTCCAACCAAGAATCTTTGGTTTTTCACAAAGACACATTGGCGAGTATTGACGACCAAATTTACCCTCTGCGCATAAGCGCGGTTTACGCTATTTACGATGCTTCTCGTCGTGAGAATTTTCTAACCGAATTGAAAGAAGGCTTAAAGCAAGTTGATGCTGATTTAAGCGCAATTGAAGCCCGAAATCTATTCCGTGACGATGCCGTTAAAGTTCGCCAAGCAATTGAATCCTATGTGCGATATTCAGAGCGCTCAGTTGCTTTCTTCAACCAATACGATCAAGGTTTGAAATCGGATAGCGAGTACCGTGCATTTGTCAAAGAGTATCGCAATGTTGGCCGAGAAATGGTCCAACAAATTAACACACTATCAAAGCATGTAAACGAGCAAGCTGAACAATCTACTATCAGAAGTCATCAGCAAAATGAACGTGTGCAAAATAACGCTATGTTGACGGTTTTAGCGGTATTTGCTTTCTCATTGATAGGCGCTTGGTTCCTATCTGGCATGATTGTTACACCAATCCAAAAGCTGCAAGAAGTGATGCGTCAGTTAGCAATGGGTAATCTATCAGTACGTGCAGATGTCGATGGGGACAATGAGATCTCTAAGCTGAGCAAAGATGTAAACCAAACCGCAGAGCAGTTATACAACACTGTGGACCAGTTAACCCGTATTAGTGAGGAAGTTGCATCTGCATCGACCGAATTAGCTGCGGTAATGACGCAAGCGGAAGCGAACGCTCAACAAGAGTTGGCGGAGATCGAGCAAGTTGCATCTGCGGTTAACGAGCTTGCAAGCACTGCGAATAATGTGAGTGATAACGCGACCTCTGCTGACGCAACCGCGCGTGAAGCTGATGGACTTGCTCAATCAGGTTTGGCTATCTTCCAAGAAAGTGCGGAAGCAAGTGCGCAAATGTCTCAAGCATTGAACGATGCAGCGCAAGTTGTTTTGCGTCTAAAAGAGCAATCTGTACAGATCAACGATGTTATTGAAGTGATTCGCGGCGTATCTGAGCAGACCAACTTGCTAGCATTGAATGCTGCGATTGAAGCGGCGCGAGCTGGTGAGTCTGGTCGTGGTTTTGCGGTAGTAGCTGATGAAGTACGCATGCTAGCAGCGCGTACTCAAGACTCGACACAAGAGATCCAAACGATCATTGAAGAGCTTCAAGCGCAGTCTGGGCTTGCGAATGACAGTATGCAAGTCAGCCTTGATATGCTTAGCCGCAACAACGAGCTGACGCAACAAGCGAATGAGGCGTTGGTTGGAATTACCGAGTCGGTCGCCAACATCAACGATTCAAACACGCAAGTAGCAACCGCAGCCGAAGAGCAGTCTCAAGTTACGCAAGATATCAATCGCAACGTGGTTAACATGTCGGAGCTTGTAAACCAAAACGTAGCGGGCATCAGCCAGAGTGCAAGTGCGAGTACTGAGCTTTCATTACTTGCAGAGAAGCAGAAAGAGCAATTAAGTTTCTTTAAGCTTTAATTCATCATCTACTTATCAAATCTCTAAATCCCTGAGTGAATGCTTAGGGATTTTTTTGTTTGTAATAATCGGATTTATTATCAATAAGTCTATCTAAAACAGTCAGTTAACAAGATTTTTTTGCGGGCAATATCACGTTTTGTGATATTGTTTTTACATTTTTTTCGTCAATTTTTTTTTGACGCGAACATTTTTTTTAACTCAACCGATAACTTGATGGTTGAGAGGTATTCATATCGTCATTTTAAGTGGTGTTTTCTTCTATAAGCGCTGTTTATTCAACACGTTGCGTGAAAAATAACAGCTGCTACTATGCCGCCAGTTTTCTCGTTGGTACAGAAAAGTCCTGTTTTTCTGGTGAGAAAACACATATAAAACAATGATATGGAAAATAACAATGAAATTAAAAACTTTAGCTGTAGCAGTGGCGCTAATGGCATCAGGATCTCAAGTTGTCGCTTCAGAACTATACAACCAAGATGGCACTTCTCTTGAGATGGGCGGCCGCGCTGAAGCGCGTCTTTCTATGATGGATGGTAAGGCAGAAGACCGTACTCGCATCCGTCTTAACTTCCTAGGCAAACAGGAAATCAATGAAAACCTATACGGCGTTGGTTTTTGGGAAGGTGAGTTCAAAACAAAAGAAGAAGGTGCCGTAGATAACAATAGTGATCTTGAAACTCGTTACGCTTATGCGGGTCTGGGTGGCAAATACGGTGAAGTAACTTACGGTAAAAACGACGGCGCACTAGTGGTTCTCACTGACTTTACTGACATTATGGCTTACCACGGTAACACAGCAGCACTTAAACTGCCTGTTTCTGACCGTACAGATAACATGCTGTCTTACAAAGGCCAATTCGAGCAACTAGCTGTACGCGCAAGCTACCGTTTTGCTGATCGCACAACAGATGCACAAGGCTTTACAGACAACGAGGAAGATGGCTTCTCTCTATCTGGTGTTTACGCGTTTGCTAACACTGGTTTTGAACTAGGTGCTGGTTACGCAGATCAAAACGACAACGATGAGTTCATGCTGGTAGCTGCATACTCTGTAGGTGACTTCTACTTCGCTGGTAACTACACTGGCGCGGATATGGATGTTGCAGGTAAGACTTTTGATTACAAAGGCTACGAACTAGCCGCTGCTTACACTATGGGTCAAACTGTATTCACTTCTACGTTCAACAAAGGTGAACTAGAAGACGCAGATACTGTAGAAAACCTAGCTGTTGATGTAACTTACTACTTCAAGCCTAACTTCCGTGGCTACGCATCATACAACTTCGATCTAATGGATAACGAAGGCGCGGCTGAAAAAGATGAGCTAGCGCTAGGTCTACGTTACGACTTCTAAGTCATGACTCTTATCTAAGATACTGCCTTATTCTTAGTAAATAAAAACCCCTTACTGAAAAGTAAGGGGTTTCTTGTTTTCTAGCACTTCAAAGCTTCTTGATAAGCGATAGGGGTTATCAAATCTATCTTTTTAGTGTGAGCTTAGTCCCATCAAATTTGAGGTGACTGAGGAGGTTTTTAGCGTTGTTTTTACCAACCTCATCAAACTCCATTCCGTAGCGAGCATAATGCGTTGATTTTTGTAAATTACAAATACGACCTCGCAACGGCGCTAGCATACGACTTTCTCCGGGCATCGTTAGATCCAATGAAACGTGGTCACCAACCTGAAGTGGTCGGCTCATTGGTGATGTTACAAAACGACAGCCACTACGAGATAAATCTCTTATTTCGCATTCAGTTCGATAGGCTTCTAAACAAACACGCGCTCTCAAATTTACTTCGTAACGCACTTCTTTGCGAAGCTGAAAGACCTGCATAGTGTTGGGTAGGTCTAGCACCAAAATTGGGTACGGATCGCCTAGTCGATGCTGTAATTGGGCCCGAAATGGGATAACGGCCCCTTCACCTCGATGAGAGTAGGCTTTTACATTGATCCAAAAGCCTTCTTGAAAATAGAACTTCAAGTCTTCATCGGAGATGTTCGGAACCTCTATCAATGCAGTATTATTTGAGTGACAGCCAACAAATGTGCTGGTTGTAATAAACTTTGTACCAACGGGGGTGGTGACGTTTAAGCTCACTTCACTGCCATGTTCGACCATTGCCATTGCATCGGTGCTATTTAATGTACTTGCCTGACGTTCTGGTGCCTTCTTGCTTTGCAGAGGTAGCTTGCCGTCTCTGGCAATTGGGCTCATATTTCTCATTATAATTGTCGTACCTGATGTAAGAAGGTAATCGCGTGAGGCGAAGCAGCACTCTCGCATGGTATCGATTTTATTCAGTGATATAGTTTGATTCAATCAATCTGTAACAAAAATTAGAGAGCAAGATATGCATAAAGTAACTCATGAGACCACGAATAGTACATTCTGGGTTGATTTAGAGCAGGGTTATAAAGCCAAGGTGATTTATCAGCTTAAGGGTAATGTCATGCACATTACATCAACGGTTGTTCCTGAAGCACTGCGAGGTAAGGGGTACGGAAAAGTGATGATGGAAGCGGTGTTGCCAGAAATTGAGTCACTCGGTTATCAAATCAAACCAGTTTGCCCATATGTTATTCACTACATGGAGAAGAACCAAACGTGGTCACATCTGCTCGCATGATGAGTAACAACCACCAACGCTACCAAAATATTGGCCAGGAACTCAATCTAGGTAATTACCGCTCTGTAGAAGTCATACAATCGCTATGGGGAGGCTATGGAGAGTTAGTCCAAGTTACTTATTCTACTCGTTCGGTGATCATTAAGCATGTAAAACTCCCTAAGCCTTCAGAGCATCCTAGAGGCTGGAATACGGACCGTTCTCATCAAAGAAAGTTGCACTCTTATCAGGTGGAAGTGAATTGGTATGAGTATTTTTCCGGAGGGGTGGATACTCGCTGCCGAGTACCACAAGGTCTAAAAACGTTCCAATCGGAGAATGAATGGCTCATTGTGATGGAAGATCTCGCCGAGGTGGGCTTTCCAAAAGTCATCACAGATGCACAGCTAAAGCATCTACAAGCCTGCCTCACTTGGTTGGCGAACTTTCATGCGCGATACATCGATGTTCGTTCGGATAAGTTGTGGCATACCGGTACATACTGGCACTTAGCAACCAGACCCGACGAGCTTGAAGCATTGCAAGACACTGAGCTACAAAATGCGGCTCAATTGATTGATCAAACGCTTTCGCAAGCTAAGTTTAAAACACTAGTACATGGTGATGCCAAATTGGTGAACTTCTGTTTTGATGAAGAAGAATCAAGCGTTGCTGCGGTTGACTTTCAATACGTTGGATGTGGGTGTGCAATGAAAGATGTGGCACTGTTTATGAGTAGCGCCGTTAAGCCAGAACGTTGTGCAGAGATGGAAGTTTGGGTTTTGGATACGTATTTTGCTCAGTTGCAACACGCGCTAATGGTCTATCAACCGAATCTTGACCCTAATGAAGTCGAGCGTGAATGGCGTCCTTTGTTTGCTGTGGCTTGGGCAGACTTTCAGCGCTTTGTGAAAGGTTGGAGTTCCGACCACTGGAAGATCAATCCCTACACAGAAGCATTGACTCGCAGAGCGTTGGCTTACTTACGAAAGTGAGTCGAAGTTTAAAAAGAAAAGCCTCCAATAGTAGGAGGCTTTGTTTTATCTTTGGCCTGGTCTGATGCGCGCCATGTAATAGGTATTGATGAATTCACCATCACGGAAGGAACCGTCAATCGCTTCACCTTCAATTTGAAATCCATGCTTTTTATAAAGCCCAATGGCGGCGTCGTTATCGGCATTGACCTCTATCTGAATTCTTCTCACATTTAACCAGTTATCTGCTAGTTCAGTGACTGTTTCTATCAATTTGCTACCAATACCGAGTCCATGGAAACTATCATGTACTCCGATGCCAAACGATGCCGTGTGCATCGTTCTTGGACGTAGAGAGTGGTGAAAGCCAATATTTCCGACGACTTTACCATCAATTTCAGCGACATAGCTATAAACACCATCAGGTATGTTTGACAATCTTTCCACCCACATCGCGAGCGAAGGCTTTGGGAGTTGCAGGGTTTCACGTTGTGCTTTTGGTTGTGAATAGATTTCTACGAGTGCCGCTGCGTCTTCGACGGTCGTTGGACGTACGATAATTTCCATGCCTCTCTCCTTCGCTTTTTAGTTTTAATTTTTAATCTAACCACAGTTTTCTTATTTGGATAGTGTTTTTTTATGTTTAATGGATAAATGCCTTTTAAATTAGCTTGTTATGATGTCATTTTTTGAATTTTTAGTAGTGATTTATCATCGAATTGAGCGAGTAGATTGCAAAGGTGTTGAATTATTGTACTGAGAATGGCGCGTACTGCAGAGTATCGTGGTGAATTTCATGTCGCAGTAAATAAACGCATTTAGTCAAACTGTGACGACGGCACTGTGCGTCAGTTGACTTGAATCAATAGAGGATGGGGTTACCTCCTATGAGGTATAGGGAAACGACACGTTTAGGGCTATTTATGCTTAACTTGATAAAGGAGTTTTGTTGAGGAAATAGCATGAAATCCTCTCAGTCTAAAATATCGCAAAGTCGGCGCCGATTTTTGCGTGATACAGCTCGAACTGCGGCTGGTGTTGGCGCAGCTGCGTGTGTATTGGGCTTACAATCGCTACAAAGCCAAGCTCGAGAAACCAAAGGTGTGCCTATTCGTCCGCCTGGTGCACTGCCGGAAGGCGATTTCGAATCAGCTTGTATTCGATGTGGCTTGTGTGTTCAGGCATGTCCTTACGATACCTTGAAACTTGCGACATTACTTTCACCCGTCGCGACTGGCTCACCTTACTTTACTGCACGCGATATTCCCTGCGAAATGTGCGAAGACATTCCTTGTGTTGTCGCTTGTCCGAGTGGGGCGCTGGATCCGAAACTAACCGATATTGATGATGCTCGAATGGGTACAGCGGTTCTTATTGACCATGAAACTTGCCTTAACTGGCAAGGGTTACGATGCGACGTTTGTTATCGCGTTTGTCCGCTGATTGATGAAGCCATCACGTTAGAGATGGTTCACAACGACCGAACCGGCTATCACGCCAAACTTATCCCTACAGTGAATTCCGAAGTGTGTACCGGATGTGGTAAGTGTGAACAAGCGTGCGTGTTGGATGTCGCTGCTATTAAAGTTGTCCCGACGGATTTGGCGAAAGGCAAAGTGGGCAGCCACTACAATTTTGGTTGGAAAGAGATCGACAAACCACTCGAAAATATCCTCCCTAGTGAGACGCCTGTGCCGGAAGGTGCGCTTGAATCGCTAAAAGGAGGTAAGTAATGGCAAAGAATTTAGCTCAAAATGCTGGCAAAGAAGCGCTTGAAAAGCTTGGTTGGTGGCGCGCGCATCGGTTTTTGATTTTACGTCGGCTATGTCAGTTCACCATCATTGCGCTATTTATGGCTGGGCCGACGCTGGGAATTCTAACTGGTAATCTGTCATCAAGTATGTTGCTCGATACCGTGCCGTTAAGTGACCCGTTAATTGTGCTTCAAGCTTTGGCGACAGGGCATGTTCCGGAGTTTAATGCGTTGTTAGGCGTAGTGATTGTCGTGGTGTTTTACGCGATTTTGGCGCCGCGCGCATTTTGTGCTTGGGTGTGCCCGCTGAACATCGTGACAGACTTGGCGGCGTGGTTGCGTCGAAAGCTCAACATTAAAGCGAGCTATCGTTGGTCTCCCGTGATTCGTTATTGGCTGATCCCTGTTTTGATGTTGGGCAGTGCGCTGTCTGGCGCAATTCTTTGGACATGGTTAGATCCAGTGGCGGCACTGCATCGCGGGTTGGTGTTTGGTATGGGCGCAGGTTGGGTGTTGATCGCCCTGGTGTTCGTGTTGGATTTACTCTTGGTTGAGCATGGGTGGTGTGGGCACTTATGTCCACTGGGGGCTACCTATGGCGTGATAGGCCGAAAAAGCCTGTTGCGCGTTACTGCTGTTCGCCGCGAAGATTGCACCAAATGCATGGATTGCTTTTACGTTTGCCCAGAACCAGAAGTGCTTCGGCAGCCTTTGAAAGGGGGAGATCGTCGAGTTATGGATCAAAACTGCATTAGCTGTGGCCGTTGTTTGGATGTGTGTCCAGAACATGTGTTTGAATTTAAAAATCGCCTATCAGTAAAAGTCATTGATTAAGCCACTGAGCACATTTACTCATGCTTTATTTCTCTTGATACTTGAACATCGCGCTTAGCCGAGGAGTTAAGTGCGATGTTTATCTTCATAACAATATCCCTCAGCCATATCTGCTTGCTCTGGGCTGAAAATAATAATGATATTGCGAATTTGTTACATTTAAAGCTATGATGATGCCTTCATATTTAAAGGAAACATCATGACTACCTCATCGCACGGCTGGAGAACGCCGCAAAATTTCCTCCTGTTAATTTCCATTATCGTGCCCATTGCTTTTTCTACCTGGATGGCGTTGTTGAACAACTTTGTTATCGAGAAAGCAAACTTTGATGGTGCCGACATAGGCTTATTGCAAAGTGTGCGTGAAATTCCGGGTTTTTTGGCCTTTACCGCCGTGTTTGTATTGCTGTTTATCCGAGAGCAACGCTTTATGCTCGTCTCTTTGGCGATGCTTACGCTTGGTACGGCATTAACAGGTTATTTTCCCACTTTGTACGGTCTACTTTTTACAACCTTGTTAATGTCCACCGGCTTCCATTACTTTGAAACACTCAAGCAGTCTTTGTCTTTACAATGGCTATCTAAAGAAGAAGCGCCAGAAATGCTGGGTAAGTTTATTTCTGTTGGAGCTTTGGCTTCTCTGTTTACCTACGGCGCCATTTGGGTTTCGCTCGAACAGCTCAAACTTGATTTTAAAACGGTCTATTTAATGGCTGGTGGTTTAGGTTTTGTGCTCATTTTGGTGATGGCATTTGCCTTCCCACAATTTAAGACAAAAGTGCCTCAGAACAAGAAGCTCATCCTGCGTAAACGTTACTGGTTATACTATGCGCTTACGTTTATGAGTGGAGCACGCCGTCAAATTTTTACGGTGTTCGCTGGTTTCTTGATGGTAGAAAAGTTTGGTTACTCCGCCGCAGATATTACGTTGCTGTTCCTGATTAACTATGTCTTTAACTTCTTGTTTGCGAAGCGAATAGGCCGTTTTATCGGCGTTGTAGGTGAGCGCAAAGCGTTGATGTTTGAATACGTCGGTTTGATCTTCGTGTTCGTCGGGTACGGTTTGGTGCAAACGGCTGAGTGGGCGGCAGCATTGTATGTTGTCGATCATCTATTTTTCGCGTTAGCGCTTGCGATTAAAACCTACTTCCAGAAAATTGCCGACCCAGCCGATATGGCGTCGACCGCGGGCGTTGCGTTTACGATTAACCATATTGCGGCGGTTGTAATACCTGTTACGTTTGGTGTGATTTGGCTGGTTTCACCTGCTAGCGTATTTTACATCGGCGCTGGCATGGCAGCAGTGAGCTTGCTGTTGTCACTCAATATTCCAGCGAAGCCGGAAGAAGGCAACGAAACTCGCTTGTTGAAGTGGAGTTAAGTTGGCACTCACTATCTAATCATTAAAGCGAATACCTGTAATTAGACTCGCTGAAAAGGGTGCTTATGCGCCCTTTTCTTTTGATCGCAAATAGATAATCCCCCCAATGGTTGTCAATGCATGCTACGTCCGTTAGGGTTTAGAACTAAGTATTTCGAAATAACTTGGGCATAACTGACGCGAAATAACAAGAGGGGAGCTATACAGTGCAGATACATGGCAGAGAGTTGGATTTAGATCTAGGAAGCCGTCACATCGTTATTCAGCGCCGCTATGAGGCGTTAGGTGCTGCAAACGACCTACTCATTGCTATTTGGTTTTTAATTGGTAGTTTTTTCTTTTTGAATGATTCGTTGATTGAAAGTGGTACTTGGCTTTTCATCGTGGGCAGTGCGCAGTTGATCATTAAGCCCCTGATAAAACTGATGAGTTTAGTTCATGTTGGTCGTTTAAATAAGCAACTTTCTGGCACATCAGCGAGCCGCTGAAATTACCGCTTCTTTTGAACACTCGCAAGCAAGAAGCCAACAGGCGAGTTATCGAGGGGAAAGCGGGAAGATAACGTGTTCGCAATACTAAGCACGTTATCTTCTGTTTGAAACTTAAGAATTTAGAACGGATACCAGAACAGTTGTGTGTCGATAACACGCTTGCTGATCGCCGCAATCACTATCACCGCAATCCCAGCCATGCAGATCATATCGGCTTTGGTCAGTGGTTTTAAGCTGTACCAAGTGCGAGAGGAGTGACGACCAAACCCACGTAGCGTCATCGCGTTTGAGATTTGATCGGCTCTGTCCAAACTAGAGAAAATCAGAGGACCAAGAATCTTCGCGACGTTCTTCATACGAGTGAACAACGGAGCCTTCTTGCTCAGTTCTACTCCGCGTGCTTGTTGCGCGTGCATGATGTTAACAAAGTCCTTTTTCACTTCCGGCAAGTAGCGCAGCGTTAAGCTTACGGCATAGGCGATTTTGTAAGGTACACCCAAGCGGTTCAAGCTGGCTGAAAACTCCGTCGGGTGAGTGGTAAATACAAACACCAACGCGATTGGAAACATGCTGAAGTATTTCAACGTCACTGTTACTAGGTAAAACAACGTCTCTTGAGTGAGCGAGTAATTACCGGGTAACGAGAGTAAAACCGTTGCTGAACCCATGAACTCAGTACCTTGTTGCGGTGCTAACGCGAACATAAACAGGGCATTGATCAGTAATACCGTGCCTGTACCGAATAACAGCGGTTTGTAGACATGAAAGGGCACTTTGGTCATTTTCAATAAGCCTAAACCAAGCACGATCAACAGCGCGATGGTTCGCAAGTCAAATGTGGTCAATACCACCGTTACCCAAGCAATGAAAAGCAAGAACTTAGTAATGCCATTCAACTTATGAAGTGGCGATTGGGTATCGATGTAGTTGATACCAAACTTCATTTTGTTGTCTTTCATGCCACTGCTTTCTCTGGTTGGTTTACTTCGTCGCTTTTTTGTTGGCGGTGCGCTTTTTCTACATTGATAAAATGCTGCATAAAGCCATTGGTGTCCTCGATACCAACTTTCGTAGCCAACTCAAACAAACTTGTGGTAGTGAGGTTTGCTTGGTCTAGTAGCTCTGGACTGCTGAATACCTGCGTCATTGGTGCATCCGCGACTAATTTACTGTCTGCAATCACGATAGAGCGCGAGGTGTATTCCAACACTAAATGCATGTCATGAGAGATGATCATTACGGTTACGCCCAACTCGCGATTGAGCTTTTCGATGAAACTCAGCATAGACGTGTAGTTTCGATAGTCCTGACCTGCCGTCGGTTCATCAAGGATCAGAAGCTCTGGTTCCAAGACCAAAATTGACGCAATGGTTACGCGCTTTTTCTGGCCATAACTCAATGCTTCGATTGGCCAGTGACGGTATTTGCTCAAACCGCACAGCTCAAGGACTTCAAGTACTTTAGCGTCTATTTGTTTCTCTTCAACGCCACGATTACGGAGGCCGAAGGCCACTTCGTCGAAAATCATGTGATGGGAAATCATGTGATTCGGGTTTTGCATCACCACACCCACTTTCTGGCTACGCTCGAAGATGGTCAGTTCGTTAAGATCTCGACCATTCATGCTCATTGAGCCGCTATCCGCTTCAATAACGCCCATAATCAGTTTGGTGATGGTCGATTTACCCGAGCCATTTTTGCCAAGTACAGAGACAAACTCGCCACACTTGATGTCAAAACTCACGTCTTCTAACGCGTTTTTCTCACCGTCGTAAGAATAGGTGAGGCCACGGACTTCAAGCAAAGTCTCGGCTGGTGTTTTAGGTGGTTGTGCTGTTGAACCATCAAACCATGCTTGTACCGCTGGTTTATATTGCTCCAACGGTAAGGTAGTTAAGCTAGAAGGTTTTGCATCGCCCTCAATCGCGCAGCCTGCTTCTTTCAGTGCTGAAATATAAAGCGGTTCGCGGATGCCGTAATCTTCTAGTAGAGGCGACGCTAAAATTTCATCTGGCGTTGTATCGGTAATGATTTCGCCGCTTTCCATCAAGATAATACGGTCAACTGAGCAATGCAGAACGTCTTCAAGACGATGCTCAATGATTACGATGGTTTTGTCCGTTTCGCGGTGTAGATCATCGATGATCTCGATGGTTTTTTTACCCGTTTTAGGGTCAAGCGCAGCTAGTGGTTCATCAAACAAAAGGATATCGACGTCATCGACGAGAATGCCCGCCAAAGAAACACGCTGTTTCTGCCCGCCAGATAAATCGTGGGGTGAGCGTTCTAGCATCTGTTCCAAGTCGACCATTTTGGCCGTGGCTTTGACCAATGGGTACATGTCGATATTTGAAGTTAGCTGGTTCTCCAGCGCAAATGCAATGTCTTCGCCAATGCTCAAACCGACAAATTGGCTGTCCGTATCTTGCAGTACGGTGCCAACTTGCTCAGTGTATTGGTGCATGTCGAAAGGGGCGGTGTCTTGACCATTGATGGTCAATGTTCCACTGGTTTCCCCTTTGATTGCGTGTGGGATCAGTCCGTTAAGACATTGCCCAAGGGTAGATTTACCACTACCACTTGGACCGATAATGACGATTTTCTCTCCTTTCTCTATCCTTAGATTGATATTTTTTAGCGTCGGTTTGTCCAGCGACTCATATCTAAAAGAGAAGTTAGAAAATTCGATTGTCATTCGACATTAAGCCTCTGTTAAGTTACGGCTTTGCTTGTTACGTTTAGCGACAGACTTAAGAATGAAGAAGCCAACAATAGCAATAAGAATGGTGTTACCGATCGCGATAATAGAAAGCTGGGTAAACACTTTAGTGAACGGTTCTGCGTATAAAATCGTGTCGAGGAATGCAGAGCAACCGTAACCAAATACGTTGCCTAATAGCGCAAGTACTACGAATAACGCGAAGTCTTTCATATTGAAATCACCTTTCTCCAAACGGTAGCGCGTTAGAGAAGGGAATAGACCGATAATCAAACCAACAATACCTGAACCAAGTACCCAAGTGAGCCATACGCCCCAACCTGCAAATAGGTCAGTAACCCAGTGACCAATAAAACCAACCAAGAAGCCAACAAGTGGTCCAAATAGTACTGAGAACAATGCTAATACTGCCATTGCTGGTTTTAGCGTTGTGTTTGCAAACACAGGGATGCCAAACATAGGTAAGCCGCCGATACCGTAAAGAGCAGCACCGATTGCAATAACCACAACAGTTTTAGCGGAAAGATTCATAGATAACCTCAGTTCAATAGTCGATTTTAAAGAACGTTCATTTATATTGTTGGAAAGCGTTAGTTATTTGATTGTGTAACATATATTCAAAACAACCAAGCTGCTTATTGTTTGCTCTATTTTTCTTCAGGAAATGTGTGATTTGATTCACGCATCCCTTTGACTGGCTTTGGTTTTAGCAAGCATTAAAAATAAGGCGCGCATTATACAGAATATTAATAAAAGTGGGAATGCTATCTATCTGGATGGCTAGAATGAATCAGGGGCTGATCGTCAGCCCCTGATTACACGGTTTGATGTTATTTTTACCAATAAATGAATGCGCTATATGTTCATTAATGGTCGAGGTATAAATAGTTCTGCCAGCTCTTCATACGAATAAGCACTTTGCGCATCACTGATACGTGAGTAAAGCTGTCTGAATAAACTGCAACTTCAACCGCAGTACCCATTGGTAGGTGGTATCCACTCAAGTCGTCGGTAATTTTCAGCTTCGCAAAAACACGTCCGCTCGTGCGCAAGGCATCAGTCCCAAGCAGAGCGCCTCGCGCTTGAATTTGGCTTTCACCAATGGCTGGAATCACGTCAATGACTTCGCCACGGAACACTTTGCCCGGGATAGCGCGGAACATAAATTCTGCTTCAAAGCCTGGCTTCAAGCGTTGTAATGAGTTCTGTCTGAATGCCGCGGTGTACGTAATGTCTTCTGTATGGACGAAGGTCATTGCTGGGGCAAGCGGTAACGGCACAGCCATCACTCCAGGACGTAAAGCCAATTGCGTAACGTAACCATCGGTTGGCGCACGAACGACGGTTTGCTCTAAGTTAAACTCTGCTTTACGCAGCTCGGCAAGAAGTTGCGCGACTTGGGTATTTTCGCCTCCGATTTCAGAGTCCAGAGCGATTTGCGCTTGTTCTTGTTGCAAAATCGCAACGTCTAACATGGCTTCTGCCGCTTTATACGCTTGGCGTCGAGTATCCAAATCTTGTTCAGTAAACGCGCCACGATCAAAGCCCCTTTGATATCGGCTAAATTCCCTTTGTGCTTTATCTCTGTCCGCTTGCGCTTTCAATACAGCAGCTTCTGCTTCTCTTAGATCAGACTCTAAACCCAAGGCACCTTGGCTTGCTTCTTTGACTTTCGCTTCAAGGCGAGCAACTTCTGCTTCAAAAGGCACAGGATCGATTTTGAAAAGAATATCGCCCGTTTTGAGCGGTTGGTTGGCCTGGACTGGCACTTCCACCACGCGGCCACGCACGCCAGAGACGATAGGCGTAGTCGGGAACACTTGGTTACCCAATTGAGTAAATGGGTGGTTGTAGTTCATAAGCAGCACGAGTGTGCCCACTAACACTACGCCGCCAAGTACGGCGGTTGGAACGGTCCATTTGTTTAGAGGAATATTGAAAATTTTAAAAATGGCAATACAAAGAGCTGCGTAAGTCAGAATCAGCAATAAGTCCATTATTCGTCCTCTTTACTTTGTTCAGGCAAAGGCTTTTGCTGAATCTTTTGTTGTTTCAACATCGATACTTCGTTTTTGAGTTCGTTGACTTCATCGATGAGTTCTTCAAGGCGGTGATGAATGTCGTGTGTTTCTTGTTCTAGTTGTTTAAAACCCCAGCCGCGTTCCTTGCGCCATAATGTTGCCCAGATCCATAAAAATGGCCACAGCGCATGCAAAGTGAAAAGGCTGACCCAGCCAGCGTAGTGAATTGCGTCTTGGTGCGGGTGCTCTCTCTCTTTGGCGATTTCATATGGAATATCATGAATGACAATGATTCCGTAAAAGATCACTAAAGCAACGAAGATGAGTAACCCAAGTGCAAAATAGTCTAGAAACATCTTACCTACCTGTGCGTATTGCGAAATGGAAAATCTACGTAAATTAACAATTTAAGTATTTGTCTTAACTACAGATGAATCAAGCGGTTTTTATGTAGGAATTATGTTTATGCGATGTAAGTATCCACTGATGTTTATTGGCAGTTAAGGTGTTGCTGAGTACTTATTTAAACAAGCAGTGAAGTGATATAGGAAGGATAAATAAAAAGTATACTAAAGCCCCAGGTGTCAACCGGGGCATGGTTTAAAGTTCGGTACAGACTTGGTTTCTGCCATTGGCTTTGGCGCGATAAAGAGCTTTGTCTGCACGATAAAAAGTTCGCTGAGTATTCTCGCCTTCTCGATGCAAGGTAATCCCTATGGATACGGTCAGCCCCCGTTCACCAAGAATATCGTCCCAACCATATTGATAAATCCGTTCACGATAATTCTCGGCATGCATTTCTGCTCGTTCCAGTTGGGTATTCTCAAGGATCACGAGGAACTCTTCACCACCAAATCGAACGCATGATGCGCTTTTAAATTTGAAGTAGGACGCCAGTTCCTGTGACACACTTTTGATCGCTTTGTCGCCAACCAAGTGGCTTAGTTCGTCATTGATGGATTTGAAGTGGTCAATGTCGATCACCATAAGTGCAAATGGCGTGTCGTGCAGCAGCAGATCTTTTAGTTTAACTTCTAACCAGCGTCGGTTGTGTAAAGACGTAAGTGGATCGGTAAAGACGTCCTGCTGTAGCTGAGCAACAGTATTTTTATGCTGCTTGGTGGTTTCTTTTAGTTCTTTGTTTTCTAGCTCTGACAAAATGAGTTTGAGTTGTAACTCAAAGCGTGAAAGTCGGCGTAGTTGAGCAGATCCTAACTCACCGATCGGAATATGTTTTACAAGATCAGATTCGATTCTATGCGCTTTTTTTTCACAATTTAATGCTTCTTGATACAATCCTTGAGAGGCGTAAACTTGACTCATCGCGTTATAAAAATGCTGAGTAACGATAGGAGATAGCTGCTTTTGAATCCTTTTACTGATGGAGTCCAACGTTAAATTAGCTAAAGAAGTGTGCCCTACACCGTTTAGACAATACGCAGTCTCAATTTTGACCATCGTGGATAACCAGTATGTCGTGGCACTACCCGTTGTATACTGAACATTCGAAATAGCCAGCAACGCATTGGGGTAGTCTTCTTGCAGACGATGTAATTTGGCTCGGTAGAGGTGAATTTGTGCGGCGAGGTTTTTATCACTGACGAGAATGCTCAGTTCTTCACATTCACTCAGCAGCTCTTTGGCGTCTGCGGTACGGTTTAAGCTGATATAACAGGCAAGCATGTACAGCTTGTAACGAAGGCGTAGGGATCGACTGCCAATAGCGTGATCGATAGCATCTATTTTTTGATAATAACGTAATGCACGTTGGTGATCCTCATAGGCATCGCATAAATTACCCATTCCAATAATGGCCAATACGTACTCATCAATATAGCCGAACTCGACGGCGATATTGGTTGAAGCAACATACTCGGTTAATGCCGCATTGTAGTCACCTACTTCAACTAAACGCTCACTCAAGCTTGCTTTCACAGAAAGAATATCTTCTACATCTTCTGGTAAAACAAGCAACTCAAGCGCTTGTTTCAATTCACTAATGCTGTCGTTGAGCTGTTTGATCTCTCTTCGATACTCGGCGCTAATGATATAGCAATGCGCTTTCTCTCGGTTTGTTGACGCAATATGTAACCCTATGTGTTCCCATAGCGTAATCGCTTCTTCACCTGAAACGGAAGAAGGATCGATACCTGCGTCAGTCACCTTGCTAAGCAGTTGTTCCATTCTTCATTACCTCAATATAACTTTCTTCGAGCTGTTCTAACGTGAATGGGAAGGTCAGGATATCTTGCAAATACAGTATCGGTTTCGGGCCTTTGATTCCGCGTCGCTTCCATGGATAGATGTCTAACATCGCTTGGACAGTGCGGTAGACCTCTTCTGCTGCTTGACCTTTTTCTGCAATTAACATTGCTAGCCTGTTACTGGAAATTCGCGAGATGAGGTCGCTGGAGGTTGTCAATGCATGAACGAGCTCGGTACAAACATCGAGAACTTCGGGGTTTGAATGCTGAATCATAATGATGGCGTGGTTAGAGCGTTTGAGCTCCGTTTTAAACAAAACTAATTGTTCCCACCAGTAGGTCTCAGAAACGACATTAGAAAACTGTTTTTCAGGGTCGTATTCGTGTTGAGAGCGAATATGATTGATCAGCTTACGTGCTCGCTGCTCTAGTTGGCGTTTAGAGCCTCTTGCTTTATCCATGCTGATTCGATGAGTTTGTTCTTTGAGCATTTTGAGTGCGTGCTTACGGTATTTCTTGAACGCGTTAAACGCAGACTCAAAGTCACCTTGTTCTTCAGCGACTCGTGATTGTTGGAAGCAAATTTGGCTGAGTAGCTCACCGTGGTCGAAACTGAGTGCAGACTCTTCTGCCGCAAGTAGCAACTTGGCAGCGCTGTCTGTATTTTGGCGCAAAAGCTCAAGTCTTGCTCGGCTAATAAAAGAGTGTGCTTTCATCCAAACGAGGTCATGCTCAATGGCGAGCTGGTGGGCTTTTTGGGTGGCTTCTTCGGCCGCATCAAGGCGTTCTAGTCCAAGCAGTGCTAACCCTTTAAAGTCCCAGATCTCGGCTTGCCATGTACTGTCATCATGATCTTTTAATACTTCGGTTGCTCCATCCAGTACCGTAAGCATCTCGACAAACTTATTTAGTAAGTAATAGTCCCAAGCTAATAGGATGCGCGCTTTGCCTTCTAACCAAGCAATACGAACATTGTTTGCCACTTTAACGGCTAACTCATGAGTTGAAGCGGCAAGTTGGTGTTCATTAGTGATGCGCCATACATTACCAAGCCCAATTAGAGATTCGATTTGAATTTCAACATCATCAACAAGAGCAGATTGTTCGAGCGCATTAATCCAATATTGTTGCGCGGAATAATACTTTGCTTGGCCCCAATATTGGAGTGCAAAAAGATGGAGAATTTCCGGGAGATGATCGTCGGTTTCAAGCTGTGTTTGTTTGCTGTAAGCGTCTTTGACGAGTTTTAAGCCTTGTCGGTAATCCATTAGGCACCAACAGCATTGCGCCATGATGAGTAAGGCTTTGATCTCTCCGTCCACAAATAAAATTTGTTCCGCGCGGATACGATATTGCTGCGCAACATTAAAGGTATGTTTAGGGGCCGATTTTATTTGGCCTTTAAGCTTAGTGAGATCATCTTCTAGCTGAATTTGGTTTTTATCCAACGTTCACATCCATGACTATCGAACTGGAAATCACACCTAATATTAAGTGGTTAGATGCATGTTTCTTTACCAAAGCGATGCGGATAACGTTTTGGTAAACGACCAGGGGCCGTAATGTATACCGTTACAACCCCTAATTACTACATCTAAATTACCAATAGAATAGCTACGATAGGAGCTGTTTGATTGTCAAAGGTGCATCAGAGACTTCCAACCTTTGTGCAGCGGTAAGACCTTGTTTATCCTGATAGCACAAATTATGCCAAGCTCTGAATATATCTAAAAGAGGTAAAATACCAGCAGGTCGTAATTTGCGACGTGGCTCGTTAATGAAGCTTTCGAAAAGGATCTGAAAGCGGTTTTGATAAAACTTCACATGACGAGTTGTCGCAACGTTAAACCATTTTTCAGGCTCATTTTGATCGCCAGCGAGGTAGCAAATGCCTTTGTGGTTTTCGTTTTGACTAGAGATTGCCCAACGATCGCGCCACCAACTCATATAGGCGATATCGACTTTGCCAAAGGGAGTGCTCATGTCCCAACTAGCGTCCTCTTCTACGTACATCAAGTCGACACTTTTCTCTTTAATACGAGGTAAACAAACGCTCAGTGCAGCTGAACGTAGTAGGGGATCTTGAGGCATGTATAGAGATACACGTTTATTTGGGCAGCACATATCAAGTACGTGCAAATAGTGTGCATACGAGGTGTATGGCGGACGGACTAATGCCCCTTTTGAAGGGTAATGAAATACAGATAGATTACCAAGAGGATCTTCTACGTTACCGCGAGCCAAAATTGTTTGGTATTTTTGGTCAATTCGCTCTCTGAGGTGATGAGAAGGTTCCGCAAGCGGCTCACTTGCTTCCGCTACGTACTCCTGGGAAACAAAACGAGACACCTCATCGTAAGGATTATGATCGAGCGTTGCGATTGGCTCTTCGTCAGCGGAATAATTGACGTGCTGGCAAAGAATATAGCCAGAGTGCGCTTCGCCAGAAACAATCCAATATACACCGTTATTGCTGTTCGGTTGCAATGCAATATAGTTTGAGGCCAATTCATAATGCGTTGCGTGGTTTACCCAGCGCGCATCAATGGTTGCAAGCTTGCGGCGGCAGCGGCTAGCTATATGGTCAACATGGTCGTAAAAGGTTTTTGGGTTAATACTAAGCTTACGGCAGATTTCTCGTACGGAATATCCCGTAAACAATAAACCCATCAAGTTCTCTTGAAATTGAAGCTTCTTGTTGGCACCAGACCACTTGTCGACAAAGGTACTTTGACACACTTTACAGCGGTAACGTTGGCGATCGCCACTGTAACCGAAAGCGTGATAGAGGTGTTTGTGAGTGTGGACAGAGAGTCCAAAGTTGTCGCAATCATCATTACGGCAAGCAGGCAACCCGTCACTGTGGACGTGCCGCAGGCGATGAAGTTCGTTCACGACATCGCGATTATTAAGTAAGGGGGGGAAAGCTCCACATTCACGGCATACCATCGCCGGACGCTTAGGGTTCGCATGTTGCAGAACGTAACGCTTTGCATCACTCAATCCAAAGTTGTCACACGCCAATGTTTTACAAAAGTTGAGTTGTAACCCATCTGCGTCTTTTGGCAGTTCGCCGTTAGACACAATCGCCCCCTCGGGATAATTCGGGCAGCCAGCATAACTCTGGCTGCAAATTATTACTTACTATTTGTTCTTAGATGTTGATTGCAGTTTCTAGTGCAACTTTCATCATGTCGTTGAACGACTTCTGACGCTCTTCTGAGCTTAGTTTTTCACCACGGATGATGTGGTCAGAAACTGTCAGGATAGTCAGTGCTTTCGCGCCTAGGTCAGCTGCTACGCCGTAGATACCAGCCGCTTCCATGTCTACACCTAGGATGCCTAGTTTTTCCATCTTCTCGAAGATGTCTGCTTCTGGTGTGTAGAACAGATCTGCAGAGAATACGTTACCTACTTTTACAGGCACTTCCTGAGCGCGTGCTTGGTTAACCGCTTCTTCTAGAAGACCGTAATCAGCGATTGCTGCGAAATCGTGGTTGTTGAAACGGATACGGTTAACTTTAGAGTCTGTAGAAGCACCCATACCGATAACAACGTCCATTAGTTTCACGTCGTCACGTACTGCACCACAGCTACCTACACGGATAACGTTTTTCACGCCGTATTCAGCGATTAGCTCGTGTACGTAGATACAGCAAGACGGGATACCCATGCCGTGGCCCATTACAGAAACTTTTTTGCCTTTATAAGTGCCAGTAAAGCCGAACATGTTGCGAACGTCACAAACTTGTTTCACATCTTCTAGGAACGTTTCTGCGATGTATTTAGCGCGCAACGGGTCGCCTGGCATTAGAACTGTTTCAGCGAAATCACCTGGTTGTGCGTTAATGTGTGGGGTTGCCATAAGTGCTCTCCAAAGTTTTGTTTTGATAAAACGCCTCTATTATAGAACGCTATTACCAATTCTGTTGAACTTGTTCGTTTTCGTTGAGGCAATAATATCGGGACGTACAGTAGCCCCTTGAGAGCTTAGTCACAAAAACCACGCATTTAGAAACTGCAACCCCTATTGATAACTAAATCTGTTGAAATCAAAAGAGCAATCGATTTGCTTTTGAGCAGTTTGTCGATTGCGCGCACAAATTCTTTGTTTTTGGGCCAAACTTTTTTCTGAAAGCTGGTTGATCGAAATACTTTCGAGTGAAGTAAAACGATTAAATTGTACAACTTATTTTCTTGTACAATCTGGAAAGGCTTGCTATAAGTTATACAACAAAACTTTTTGTATAGGGATGCGTCATCATGGAATCTTCAATCAAAGTAGGTATCAGTTCGTGTGTTTTGGGTGAACGAGTGCGTTTTGACTCTGGTCATAAGGTGAGCAACTTTGTGACTAAAGAGCTCAGCCCGTATTTTGACTTTGTTTCGGTATGCCCTGAAGTCGGCGTAGGTATGCCAGTACCCCGTCCAACCATTCGTCTTGTTTCTAATGAAGAGCGTGTTGCATTGGTTGAAACCAAAAATCCAGAAAATGATCATACCGACAATATGCTCACTTACTCGGCCAATAAAGTAGATGAACTTCAAAGCGAGCAGCTTTGTGGTTACATCGTTTGTGCCAAGTCACCAACTTGTGGCATGGAGCGAGTCAAGGTTTACAGCAAGAACAGTGCTGCGAAAGAAGGTGTTGGCTTGTATACACAAACATTGATGCAAAAAATGCCTTGGTTGCCTGTTGAAGAGGATGGCAGACTTAACGACCCTGTATTGAAAGAAAACTTTATTACTCGAGTATTTTGTCTAAATGACTTTTACGACTCGATGGATGGTGAGCCTACTCGTGGCAAAATCATCGACTTTCATTCGCGCTACAAACTGACGTTAATGGCACACCACCCAGAGTCATACCGCTCCCTTGGCCGCTTAGTTGCCGATGTCGCTAATTATGAAATTGAAGACTTTTACCAAGAGTATCGTTTAGGACTGATGAAGGCGTTAACGAATCGGGCTAGCCGCAAAAACAACACAAATGTGTTGATGCATTTACAAGGGTACTTCAAACGCTCACTAACTAAAGAAGAAAAAGAAGAGTTAGCGACAGTGATTCACGACTACCGTATCGGAATGCTGCCTCTGCTAGCACCACTTACATTGATTAAGCATTACTTAAATACTTACCCAGACGAATATTTAGCAAAACAGAAGTTTTTAGAACCGTATCCGCAGGAGATGAGATTACGCTATGGTTTGTAGTTCAGAAGAAAAACTATACGCGATCCGAGATGTCGCAGAAATCACGGGTGTAAAACCAGTTACGCTGAGAGCTTGGCAACGAAGATACAACTTGATCCAACCTCAGCGAACTGAAAAAGGACACAGACTTTATCGCCAGCAAGATCTCGATACGATTCGCGAAGTCCAGAGTTGGCTCGCGAAGGGGATTTCGATTGGTAAAGTGAAGGGGCTGCTAGGAAAAAGCGCCGATGTCGAAGTCAAAAACGAGGTTCGCACACTCGAAGAAGTTGAAAACATGCTGCTTGCGCTGTCTACCCTGAATCGAGGAAAAGCAGAGAGTTTACTTGCCTCTGTTCTTAAAGAGTATCCACTAAAACTCGTTATTAATCAGTTTATTAGCCCAGTATTTGATGCGCTAGATATGGTAAAAGGATCGTTGCGATCCTTGCAGGTGGGGTTATTTCAGACTTGTTTAATCACTCGACTTGCCCTTGTAATCGATTCTGAAAACAAAGCCGCTTCCAAAGGAAAGTGTCTGCTCATTAGCTTTGAACAAAACAGAGAATCTGAGAGTTGGATTCAAGCAGCGAAGCTTTGTGAACAAGGGTATCACACGACTTTGATCGATAAGGTTGATGATGTTTCTGGTCTACTAGATCACGAGGTCATTGAAAATGGTTCGTTTATCTACCTTTTCTCCAATAAAGCACTAGCTGCTAAACAAGTAGCGTCCATCAAAATGCTTCACGCACAGCTAGGTGATCGGATGGGGTGCTCTGAAGTGATAGAGAAATTACACCTAACTTAGTAGACAAAAGATAGGAGCTACCATGATTTTAGTATGGTTTCGACGTGACTTGCGTACGTTAGACCACACGGCACTCAAAGCGGCATTGGATTCAGGTCAGCCTGTCGTCGCTTGCTTTATCGCGACGCCAGAGCAGTGGCGGGAGCATCACATGGCGCCGATGCAGGCAGACCTCATTGCTCGTCGCTTAGCTTGTTTGAACGAGGAGCTTGAAAGCCTTAATATTCCTTTTTTGTACAAAGAGGTGCCGTCGTTTTCCGATTGTACAGATGTGATTAGTGGGTGGGCGGAAACACTTGAAGCCACGTCTGTCATGGCAAACATTCACTATGAGGTGAACGAACGAGAGCTCGATACACAAGTAAGTGAAGCGTTAGCTTCTCACGATATCGAATTTGAACTGTTTCATGACAAATGTGTGCACGCGCCAACGACGGTTCTTAATAAGCAAGGCGAATATTTTAAGGTATTTACGCCATTCAAGCGTGCTTGGTTAACGCAGTTCCATATGCCGACGGTAGTAAAACCTCACGAGCAAACGCCACTCAATAAAAAGGTACTCGAACAATTAGAGTCGGCTCGATTTAATTCAAGCTTCACATTTAGCTATCCTCGAGAATCCAGTGAAGACTGGCTGGCTTCGACTAATGATATTTTGAAGCAGCTTAGGGAATTTGCACGGGAGCGCAGTGACGCGTATCAAAGCGAGCGAGACTTTCCAGCTATTGATGGCACTAGCCAACTGTCTCCATACCTTGCGATTGGCGCGCTATCACCAAGGCAGTGTATTGCTCGTTTGTATGCTGAAAATCAACAAAATGACCTTACAGAAGGGAAAGCAACTTGGTTAAGTGAGATCATTTGGCGTGAGTTTTATCAGCACCTATTGGTTTTCGAACCAAAACTCGTCAAAGGCAAAGGATTTATCGATTGGGAGGATAAAATCCAGTGGTCCTATGATGAGAAAGCCTTTGAGCGATGGAAGACAGGAACAACAGGATACCCAATCGTTGATGCAGCAATGCGTCAGCTCAATCAAACAGGCTGGATGCACAACCGATTACGTATGATTGTCGCGAGCTTTCTTACCAAGGACTTACATATTGATTGGCGATGGGGAGAAGCGTACTTCATGAGTAAGCTGGTGGACGGCGATTTTGCAGCGAACAATGGTGGCTGGCAATGGTCTGCTTCTACGGGCTGTGACGGGCAGCCATACTTTCGTATTTTCAACCCGATAAGCCAAGGCGAAAAGTTCGATGCTAATGGTGAATTTGTGCGCCACTGGGTACCAGAAATCAAAAGTGTACCGAACAAATACATCCATAAACCTTGGACTTGGGAGGGCTTTTCTTTACTGGAATATCACAAGCCGATGGTTGATCACAAGACAGAAAGAGAGATAACCTTACAGCTCTTTAAAAGTGCCAAGGAATAGAGTGAAATGCTTAGCAAAAAGCGATCAATGAGTTTCGCAAAACGTACCCTGCTATCTGTGTCGTTATCTTTAGTGAGTGGTCTATCATTCGCTAAGATGTACGAATTACCAGAGGATGGAAGCCGTTTAATTGGTCGCCTTGAAAACCACGTCGTTCAAGAAGGCGAAACCATGGCAAATATCGCTAAGCTCTACGATGTGGGTATGCTAGGTTTAATGGCCGCAAACAAAGGCGTGGATCCCTTCTTACCAGAAGAGGGGCATGTTCTTACTATTCCGACACAGCTAATCCTCCCAGACGTACCTTATAAAGGTATCGTTATTAATCTAGCCGAGCTGCGCTTATATTACTTTCCGAAAGGAGAGGATATTGTCCATGTATTTCCTGTCGGAATTGGCCGAATAGGGCGCGATACCCCAGTAATGACAACGCGTATCAGCCAAAAACGACCGAACCCTACATGGACTCCTCCAGCCTCTATTCGTGCCGAGTACAAAGCAAAGGGCATTGACCTACCAGCCGTTGTTCCTGCGGGGCCTGATAATCCACTTGGTATGTTTGCATTGCGTTTAGCTTACGGGAATGGCGAATACCTAATTCATGGTACCAACAAGGACTTTGGGATTGGTATGCGAGTCAGCGCGGGTTGTATTCGTATGGACCCAAGTGACATTGAGTGGTTATTTGACAAGGTTCGTAACGGCGAAGACGTTAACATCATTAACCAGCCTATCAAAATGACACTTGAGCCTGACAGAAGTGTGTTCTTAGAAGCACATGAGCCTTTGACTCGTAGTAATGGCGAGAAAGATGAACTCAAAGTGCCGAAAGAGTTAAAGTGGTGGCTGGATGAATTCGGTATGAAAAACGTGAAGGCTAAAGCAGCAATCGCTGCACAGAATGGGGTTCCTATCGAAATAACCGCGCCTTAACGGGCGTTAAGACGCGGTATTAAATCTTACTTAGTGTAAGACTGAGCGATGTTATCGATACGCTCGTTAGCACGCTCAGCTTCTTCTTGAGCAGCCATTGCTGCTGCGCCTGATTTTTGAACGTCAGATTGAAGAGCTTGTACGTCTTGGCTTAGTTGGCTAACTTGGTTGCTTAGTTCGTCTAATTTTGCTGCATTTGCTGTAGCTGCGTCATCAGAAGAAGCACAACCGGCTAGTAGAAGTACTGAAGTTGCTGCAGCTGCGATCAACGTTTTGTTCATATAAGAACTCCTTGCTTATAGTGAAAGTCTCGCCACTAACTATTATTTTATACAGTAGCGAGGTTAAATGTGGTTACATTTTATCAGTACATGATGTAGCAAAAGTCAAAAAAACCCAAGAATTTCATGGAGTACCTGACGTCAACTTTTACCTGAACTTAACAAAGTTTAACTACCTATCCTTTATTTCGTTCTCACAACAGTTTTCATAGCAGGTGTATTTGCCACGTTCCTGATATCAATAATTTAGACGATATTGACACAAATGAAAGTTTATTGGCCCAAATAACTGCTATTTAAGTCGTTTTGTTGATGGATAGAAGGCATATTTGAACGGCTTTTCTCTAAACTTCCTGTCCAGCTGCTCATCAAAAAGGCTAGTCTTTACTCTGAACTGAGCCACAAATGATGTTTTACCGTTACCACAGGGAATTAGTTTGTGTGATCTCTATCTATACTCCTATGATTTGCGGTATTATACCGAGCTTTATTTTTTTGCTGCGTTAGAGCGGAAACGACACTACAGAGCGCTCAGACGCTGACTGATTTATTGGAGAATACTTTGCAATTTAAAGATCTAGGCCTAGACAACCGATTGTTGAAGAACCTAAAACACTACGATTTTAAAAAAGCGACTGACATTCAGCAGCAGGCGATTCCTGTTGCGATTGCAGGCAAGGATCTATTGGCATCTTCGAAAACAGGTTCGGGCAAGACTTTGGCGTTTGTATTGCCAATGCTTCATAAGTCTTTAAAGACAAAATCGTTTTCTGCGAAAGACCCTCGCGCGGTAATCCTTGCTCCTACTCGTGAGCTAGCGAAACAAGTATATGGTGAGCTTCGTTCTATGCTAGCTGGCCTATCTTATGAAGCAGCACTGATTTTGGGTGGTGAGAACTTTAACGATCAAGTAAAAGCTCTGCGTCGTTATCCGAAATTTATCGTGGCGACACCAGGACGTTTGGCTGATCACTTAGAGCACCGTTCGCTTTATCTGGATGGTTTGGAAACGCTAATTCTGGACGAAGCAGACCGTATGTTGGATTTGGGCTTTGCACCAGAGCTTCGTCGCATTCATAAAGCAGCCAAGCATCGTCGTCGTCAAACGTTGATGTTCTCTGCGACATTAGATCATGCAGACGTCAATGAAATCGCGGCTGAAATGCTCAATGCGCCAAAGCGAATTGCTATCGGCGTTTCTAACGAAGAACATAAAGATATCACGCAAAAATTTTACTTGTGTGATCACCTAGATCATAAAGAGGCAATTTTAGATCGTGTTCTTTCTGAGGCTGAATACCGTCAAGTTATTATCTTTACGGCAACGCGTGATGATACTGAGCGACTAACAGAAAAGCTGAACGAAAAGAAACTGAAGGCTGTAGCACTAAGTGGTAACTTGAACCAGACTCAACGTAACACCATTATGAGTCAGTTTGAGCGCGCAGTATTTAAGATCCTTGTAACGACTGATGTTGCTTCCCGCGGTTTGGATATTGCAACTGTGACGCACGTCATCAACTTCGATATGCCAAAGCATACCGAAGAATACGTACACCGAGTTGGTCGTACTGGTCGTGCTGGAAACAAAGGGGATGCAATCTCTCTTGTTGGTCCAAAAGACTGGGATAGCTTTAAACGTGTAGAAGCATACCTACAACAAGATCTTGAGTTTTCAGTGTTCGAAGATTTGAAAGGTAAGTTTAAAGGCCTTAAGCCACCTAAACCAGATTTCCGCAATAAGAAAGCGACAGCAAAGAAAGCTCGCCCTCAAGCGAAAAAATCGGCGAAAAAACCAGCTAAGCGTGACAAGAGCTTCTACAAAAACGTATCTGTGGGTGATGATGTCTTCATCCCTAAGAAAAAACCAGCGGCACCGAGCTCTGAAGAGTAAAAGCTGCTGTAGTTTCCCATTGATTTTAGTTCTTAAAAATCCGAGTGTTCGCACTCGGATTTTTTATGTCTGTCGCTAGGTGAAATAGCGTCTTTCCATACTCACTCGTTTGTCCGCTTTTATATTTGTCTGGTTGTATATAAACAGCATAGAACGCTAATTTAGGAAGTTATTAAGTTTTATTACCTCGGTCAAAGCAAACGTTTTTCCTCACACACTAGATAAAAATCTCACATGATTGTGAAAATGATAATTGATCTCATTTTTATTTAAGGGCAGAATACGCGCCATTGTATTAATCCTATAAATGAATTCGCTCTCTATATGAAATTTACTCATGTTTTTTTAGGGCTCATAATTACCTCTAGTTCTGGCTTTGCTGCTGATGATTTCAACTGGCTTCGAGATGATGCTCGTAAAGATGAGCGAGTTCTTACCTACCTAACAGAACAAAACCACAAAACTGAACAGCACCAAAAAAGTTATCAGACGTTGACAAAAAACCTACTAACGCAGTGGGATACCATGGTGGCAGACAAAGGTGATAAGCCATGGTCGATCGTGAGTGGAAGAGAGTGGACGCTAATGCGTCGCGATGGTCGTTACTTACTATTATCCCGTGCGAGTCAACATGCACCAGAAAACGTGGTGTTCGATTTCGATGAACGACAATCTGCGCATCAGTACTACCAACTTGGTCAATGGCAAGTGAATGGTGACACGCTATTTTTCACGGAAGATATCGACGGCAGCGAACAATATCGCGCCGTGGTTGTTGATTTACTCTCCGGCCAATCTACGGAACTGGCGACGCACGTCGATAGTGGCGTATTGTTGTCACCTAACGGGAAAGTGGCATTCCTTGTTGCAAAAGAAAAGCGTACCCAGCGACCTCATCAGATCTTAAGTATCTCCACTGAATCTTTGGCAAAAACAGTCCTATGGAATGAACCCAAGTCAGATTGGTTACTTTCTTTCTATCGTGCGGCAGATAGCCGTTATGCTGTGCTGCAAAGCAACAACGAGTCAACAACAGAGCAGAAGCTTGTCGATCTAGAAACGGGCACTGTCTCAGATTCATTGCGAAAGCCTGAAGTGGGTGTGGAATATTACGCGGATGTGGCGAAAGGTTACATTTATCTTAAAAGCAACCTGGAAGGAAAGTTCGCCCTTTACCAAGCCGAACTCGCTCCGCTTGGCGCAACATGGCAACGCTTTACCAATCCTCGTGAGCCGCTTGAACAGTTCTACCTTTATGATGCAGGAGTTGTGGCACTTAGTAAGCCAAACAACTTGTCGACATTGACGGTGTATTCTTACCAAGGGCAGGAAAAAGTGATACTGCCATTGGAACACGATGGTAATGTCGCTTGGCTAAGCACATTGGGCGATTTTGAATCAAACAAAATTCGTATCCGAAGCATGTCGATGACTACGCCTCCTCAGTGGGAAGAGTTCGATGTAAAAACGCTGAATAAATCCTTGTACTCTCAAGATGCTTATCAAGACTTTGATAGTCAGCGTTATGTATCCCAACGTATTTTTATTAAGCACGACGGCGTTTCTGTCCCGGTCTCTTTGGCGTATCGCAAAGACAAATTGCACCCACAATCTCCTGTGATGATTTACGGTTACGGCGCGTATGGTTTTACGATGAAACCGTACTTTATGCCTCAGGTTATCAGTTTACTCGACCAAGGTGTGATTTACGCTATCGCCCATGTCCGTGGCGGTGGGTACTTTGGCGATGAATGGCACGAGCAAGGCCGTGGTGTGCGAAAAGCCAATTCTATTGGTGATTTTGTCGCGGCCGCGAAGGCGCTGCAAACATTCGAACGTGGCAATAGAGAGGTTTTCGCCATCGGTTCTAGTGCTGGTGGCACGTTGGTGGCCGGAGCGGTTAATCAAGATCCTAAATTGTTTTCAGGTGTCGTACTTAAAGTGCCTTTTGTTGATGTGGTTGCAAGTATGTCGGATACCTCACTTCCGCTTACCACACAGCAGTATGGCGAATGGGGTAACCCAACCAAACCTGAACAATTGGCGTTAATGAAGGCGTACGATCCGATTCTCAATATCCATAAAGACACTTACCCACCCATGTTGGTTCAAGTCGGTTTAATCGATCTGCGCGTGCCATATTGGGAAGGCGCAAAGTATCTCGCTAAAGTTTCAGCGTTAAGTGAGCGCAACGGGCCGTACTTGTTGCAAACTAATTTTAATTCGGGCCACCAAATGGACCCGCGACAAGCGCAAGAACAACAAGCAAAAGAATACGCATTTCTACTATCACTCATTAAAACATCTAAAGCGGAGCAGTAAATGAAGCTTACCCCAGTGTCAGCGGCAGTACTTTCGGTACTTGCTGCCAGTCAAGTGCACGCCGAATCTAAGGTTTTCTCAATGGAAGAGGTGGTGGTAACCGCCAATAAAATCGATCAGCCATTGTCAAAAGTGGCAGGTAGTGTCGCGGTTATCACAAACGAGCAAATCGAAGAAAGAGGCGAGACCGAGCTATATGACGTGCTGCGTAACGAACCTGGTGTAAGCGTGACGGGCGGTGCAGGACGTCCGCAAAACATTACCATCCGTGGTATGACGGGTAACCGCATTATGATCGTTCGTGATGGCATTCGTTCTGCGGATGGCTTCGGTGCGAATGACATTAATGATGCCGTTGGGCGAGATACTTTTGATTTATCCAATTTTGAATCGCTGCAAATCATTAAAGGGGCAAGTTCTTCGGTGCATGGCTCTGGCGCGATTGGCGGTGTGGTGATTTTAGAATCCAGTCAGCCGGGTGATTTCTTAAAAGACAAAGACTTCTACACCGATGTTTCCGGTACTTACACCGATATCAGCAACAAGTACAAAGGCACGAGTAATCTAGCTTTTCGTTCCGGTGATACAGAGAGTTTGTTTAACGTTTCATACTGGCAAGGACAAGAGACACGTAACTTTGATGAAGATTTGTATAACCGCGACCTCGATGGTTACAGCGGTGCTTATACGATCAACCACTTTTTCAATGAAGAGGTGATGTTGAAAGCCAAAGCGGAACTCTACACCCAGAACCAAGAGCGTTTGGAGGGTTCACCGTCCATTCAACCTGATGGAATTTGGCATATTGAAGACTTTGCTGAGGATGAAACCACGGAAGAGTACAGCGCTTATATTGGTGCAGAGGTGACTCCGATTAATCCAACTTGGTTCGAAGAGTTGGATACCAAAGTTTACTGGCGTCACACCGAAGTGGTGGAAGACACCAACCGTTTAATGCGCCAAGTGGATCACAATGGTTTGATCACCAAGCGTCGCGAGCTGGAACACAAAACCTTCATTGACGAAACAATTGGCTTCCGTGGCGATTTCACCAATACGATTTATGCAGCAAATGCTGAGCACCAATTGGCTTACGGTGTTGAGCTTTCTACAGACTATTACGAGCGCACAGATAGCGATTCCAAGATTGATTGGAACGGGGTAACGCCTTCGACCAAACAACCTTTCGCTCCTGCTCGTGCTTATAACATTGGCTTGTATGTTCGAGACATGGTGGAACTGGATAAATGGACCATCACAGGTGGCCTACGCTTTGATGCGCACCGTCTCACGCCAGACGGTGCGGGTGAAGTGGGCGGCTTCCCATTAAAAGATATGGATAGCTCAGAGGTATCTCCAAGTCTGTCGGTTTCTCGTGAAGTATTTGCCAACAACATTGCTTATGTATCTTATAACCATGGTTACCGTGCTCCGGAATACGATAAAGCGTATGGCTTCGTAAGCCACGACTTTGTGCCGCTCACGCCGTTTGTCATTGCACCAAACATGGATCTAGAGGCTGAAACTTCCGACTCATTTGAAATCGGTAACAAGTTCGATAACGGTCGTGCGTATGTCTATGCGTCTTTGTTCTACAACAAGTTTGAAAACTTCATCGACGTTGTGACCACGGGCTTTGACTCAAGCAATGGTAATTACATTAAACAATACCAAAACCTCGATGGTGTCGAGACGTATGGTGCAGAGCTTTCTGCGGGTTACGCGATCACTAAGCGATGGAACATCAGCACCAAGTTTGGTTACGTAGATGGCAAAGACGCGGAAGGTGAATACGTTCGAAGCATTACGCCATTCGAAGGTAACGCTCAACTGAAATACGCCAACCAAGACTTCAATGCTTACGTGGCTTGGAACTGGGCCGCGGCCATGGATCGCGTTCCTAAATGCCAGACCACGCTTGGTCTAGCGACAGATTGCGCGCAGACAAGTGCGTGGAATACGTTTGATATTGGCGCAACTTACCACGTTTCCAAAGACCTTCGTGTTAGCGCAAACATCATCAACCTGTTCGACAAAGAATACATCCGATACCAAGACGTAGCGGGTATCGCTGAGGAAAGTAAGCGTTACTCAACTGAGCCAGGGCGCTACTTCACGCTGACTGCAAAATACGAATTCTAGGACGAAATCATGAAGCTAAAACCATTGGCGTTTTCGCTGCTTATTGCTTGTACCCCTGCGGCACAGGCTGCAGAGTGGGATTATCCCGCAACGGACTCTGTGGTAACGAATGAAGCGCAAGCGAAAACTTATCTAGATAGCCACTACTCAGAAGCGGGCGAGTTTAAGTTCCGTTACAAAACCCAGTCTCAGCTTGGTGAGCATTACAATTTTGATGTTTGGGTAAACGGTGAATATCAAGCACAGCGCACCCTAGTAGTAACAACCGATAAAAATCATCACGTTGTGCGAGTGTTTAAGAGCCTTGAAGATACGATCATTCGCAACGGTAAACCAACGGTTGCAATGGAATTGGAATCGCCTCGCCAACTGCAAGCACAAGAGCCACCTGCTTTGAGCTCTGGAAGTCTGGTTAATGTTGAGGTTTCTTTATTCAACCCAGATCTTCGCACCATGCAACAGCAAGCGGCACCAGAATCGACGTGGTCAGCACTGTCTGATTACCCTCAGCCGATCGAGTACGTCACCAAGTCGATTGAGGTTTTACAGTCCGGCGGTAAGTTCTATTTGTCTAACCCAAGATTGAAGCAAGTGGATGCGACGGGCTTATTTGCAGCCCCAACACCTGGTGAAGCGCCTGTACTCGATACGTTGGACTTTCTCAGCGCAGAAGGGGTTCAAGCATTTGACAGTGTTGATGAGATGCAAAGCACCGAGTTTGGTGACAATGCGTTCCCACAGTTGATGGCTTTTTATCATCTTGATAGCTCGATCCAATATCTGACAAGCCTGACTTACGACTTGTTTGACGAACCGCTTCGTTTTGACGCTCGCGGTTTATCAAAAGATAACTCTACTTACTATTACGGTCCGAAAGCACTCATGCTGGGTGTCGGTGGTGTTTCTCCGGATGCAGTCGATGCTGATGTCGTGATACACGAGCTTGGGCATGGCATTCACTACCAAATCGTACCGGATTGGGCGTACGGTCACACTGGTGCTATCGCAGAGGGTTTTGCTGATTACTGGGCGGGCAGCGCGAGCTACCGCATTCAATATTTGGATGCTTCGCGTCGTGGTCAAGAATTCGAGTTAGATACGGTGTTCAACTGGGACGGTGTGTTCGGAACACGCAAAACAACTCGTAGCTTATGGAACCAAAGAGCACGTTACTTCGAGAGCTCAGAGTACCCAGCGCACGTCAGTGTGGGCGGTGAACTAGGTGACGAGCTATGGTCAACGCCGCTGTTTCAAGCGCTTAAAGCATCGGTTGAACGATACGGTGATGATACCGATAGGGTGTTCCGCGAGTTTGACGCCATTGTTCTTGAAGGCATGTACGGCATTGGTCGTGGCGTGAAAATGCATGATCTGGCGGAGTCGACCGTGTTTGCCGCAAACACCTTGTTCCCAAATAAAGACTACGCCCAATTCCTGACGGACAGCTTCAACAGACACAACTTACTTAAAGCGCCTCTTCGTGTTCGCTATGACGCTCGATACATCGCACAAGGTCAAGACGTTGGTTTGAGCCTGAGCCAAACTGGCCGTGAAGCGAGCATCAAAGGGCAATGGCAGCTAAACAACGCATCTGTTTTCGACTTTGATGAAACGCTTTCTGACTCGACCTCAATGAAGGTGGCGTTACCAAGCGGTCTAACATGTGGCACGCAATTCGATTCCTCTATTTCATTGGATTATCAATTTTCTGAAGGCCTAAAGACTCACCAGTGGAGTGAAAAGGTGATGCTGGTTAATGGTACGCCAGAGCTCGATATCCAGCCTCAACCAGTGAACTCCGCTTTGCCGGAACAGGGCGACAGACTGTTCTCTCAGACGCTATCGGACAAGTCACGCACGATTGATGATTCGTTTGCGGTTTACCTGAACATCGAACATGACTCACTGCAAGATCTGCAAGTGACGCTTGTGTCTCCACAAGGCAAATCGGTCGTGCTACTTAGCCATCAATCAAGCAATACCAAAGGATTTAAAGGTTACTTCACCGCTCAGTATGACGAGGAGTTACAAGCACTTGTCGGGCAACCGAGTTGGGGTACTTGGCGTCTCGAAGTGTCTGACCGCGTGTCAGGGAACTCTGGGGTGTTGAAAGAGTGGGGTGTGAGTCACTTTGCTCATTATCAGTGTAGTGCTGATACCACTAAAGAAAGCAGTGGCGGTGGTTCAGGTGGCAGTGGTTCGCCTTGGACCTTGTTAGGACTTTTCCTGCTTTCAATGGTGAGAGTGATTCGCTCTCGTTAATTAAAATCAAAAGAAGATAAAATCTATGAAGTTTCAATATTCTTTCGTTGCTATGTCACTAGCCCTTGCTGGCTGTGGCGGAGGTTCTGGTGGTGACACGTCGGCACCGACCTATGATGTAGCTGGCACCATCGTTTCTGCAGGTACACTTCTTGATACGCCAGTATGTATCGATTTAAACCAAAACTACGTTTGTGATTCCACTGAACCGAGTGCTAAAACGGATAATGCCGGTAAATTTAGCCTGACTTCAAGCGACAAAAACGTACTAACCAGTACCATTCTTGCTCAAGTTGATCAAGGTTCAAACCAAACGTTGCGTCTTGCGGCTCCGGGTCAAAATTTAGCAACGGGTAACACGGTCAATGGTGTAACAACGTTGCTCGCGGGTCTTGTAATTGACGGTAAAACCGTTGCTCAAGCTGAAGAGATTGTGAAAGCGCAACTCGCCGATGCCGGCGTTTCTCTTTCTGGTACGGTGATGTCTAACGCAGAAGCTAGCGAGCTAGACAAGCTAGAGCAAAACACGGTTGTGCTATTAGCTGCGATGCAACCAAAGCAAATGATCAAAGGCGTAGCGCTGCTTGCTCAAAATCTTAGCTTCCAAGGTAAATCGTTGGCCTCTGATCTTCTGTCTGAAGCGGAAGTAAGTGCATTTGCTGAAGAAATTGTAGCGGTTGCTGAACAAACGGTTGGTAGTAACGATACGGGCGCCGTTCTTTATTTTGCTGAAGGAGCAGCAGACGTAGTAGAGGTTCAAGCGTCTTACCCTGGTCAAGATGCGGAATACGGCTTCGACAAAGAGGACAAGCAAACGTCGACAGGCGCTGGCTTTAAGTTCGTTAAGCTAGATTCACAAGGTGCAGCTTTAGCTGCAGATGCGACTGAGTGGGCTTGTACTATGGACGAGCGTACTGGTCTTGTTTGGGAAAATAAGAGTGCGGATGCGAGCTCGGTTCAATTTAAAGATCGCCTATTTGCGTTTGAGTCTGAAACATTTAAGCCATTTAGCAAAGATGTAGAGCTTGCAGGTTGTAAAGACGCTGGTGATGAAGTTTGTACCACTAGCCAATATGTTGAGTACATAAACAAACAATCGCTATGTGGAATCACTGGTTGGCGCTTGCCTACTTACCGTGAAACATATGACTTATTAGACTTTGGTGAACAAACACTGTTCGCTCCGAACGAGGAATATGCGCCACACAACGTGTATGGTTTCAATGTTAAATACTTCCCACAGCAAACGATAGGCAGTCCTTATTTAGAGTATGGTGCGTTTTGGCATAGCGACTTTACGTTTGTGAATACATCATCACAGCTCGTTGATGCTGAGGTTTATTTTCCTGCAATTATCTCTCGGGGCGTAGATAGAGGCACTATTTCACTCGTCGATATTCGCTCAAGCAACACAAGTGCAGATGCCGATGACTCATACCAATTCCCAATCCGTCTAGTAGCAGTAAAGGGCCAATAAGATGAAGAAATTAATAACTGTACTATCTCTTGCTTTGGCTTCTCAAACTGCAATGGCTGCACAAGAGTGTTCTACTGACTTTGCTAAAACGGCACCTAACACGCGTTATACATATTCTGAAAACGGTACCGTAACTGACTTAAAAACAGGTCTTACATGGATGCGCTGTCCAGTTGGTATGACATGGAATGTAGGAAATCAAGAATGCCAGGGGACGCGATCTACAATGTCATGGCAACTCGCTCTCTCCACAGCCAAACAAATTCGTAATAAGGACGGCAACCATCCTCTTCACAATTTTGCTGACAAAAAAAATTGGCGACTAGCAAATATCAAAGAGCTGGTATCTCTAACTGAGCGAGCTTGCCACAGCCCAGCCATAAATAGTACAGGGTTTGCTAGCGGCTATAGTCTGACAGATGGAGATGATGTTCTAGGGCGTTATGTCTGGAGCAACACACCTAATGGCGACGGTAAGCATGTTGCAACTTTTGATACGACTAATGGTGAGGTTTTCAATAGAGATCCGTTAAACTCAAGTTTCAAAAGTTCTCTCTTGTTAGTGACAGATGAATAATAATTATTACGTTAATAAGGGTTGATAGCTTTGCCTTTATAAGAAGCTCCGCCAGTGCGGAGCTTTTTCTTTTCTGACCTTTGGAGCTTATCGTGTTGAGCAGAGTATTTAAACTTGGAACTGCTTAAGCTGATGTTTTTGGTTTTCTGCTAAACCAGACAACTCTTGCGCTGCCGCGGCTGATTGAGTGATCCCAGTGACGTTCTGGCTCACTAGTTCATAGATGTTCGTTAAGTTGTTGTTGATATCAGCCGTGACCTGTTTCTGCTCTTCTGATGCGGTCGCAACTTGAGTGTTGATTGAGTTCAGATCGGCGATAGCATTACTGATATTAGCAAGTGATTGGCTAACTTCTTGTGTCAGAGCTTGGTTGTCTGACAACATGGCTAAGCTGGAATGCATACTTTCATTTGCGTGACCAGATTGTTGCTGTAGCTCTTCTATAATGGTTTGGATCTCTTTGGTGGACTCCTGAGTTCGCGCTGCCAGCATACGTACTTCATCGGCCACTACCGCAAAGCCTCTGCCACTTTCGCCCGCTCGTGCAGCTTCAATCGCTGCATTCAGTGCAAGTAGATTCGTTTGCTCAGAAATACCTTCAATCACTTCGATCACGCGACCAATGTGTTCTGATTGATCTTTTAGCGAAGTTACGACGGCAGCGGCTTCGTTAAGTTGTTCCGCCATCTTTTCACTTGCGCGAGTGCTTTCCCCAAACATGCTTATACTTTGTGAGGTTAACGTACGTGCTTGATTTGATGCACTATCGGCTTCTTGTGCATTGGTCGATACTTCAGCTGCGGTCGACTCTAGCTGATTGATCGCCGAGGCGACTTGCTCAACTTCTTGCTTTTCTTGATCCGAGTTGACGCTGCTTTGAGTCATAACAGTTGCTAACTCGGTTGATGCTGATGCCACATCTTCACTAATGCGAACCAATGCGCTTACAGTTTCACGCAGTTTTTCTATGGTCTGGTTTACATCTCGAGCCAGCTGAGACACTTCGTTTTTCCCGATGGCTTCGGCCTTAACTAGTAGGTTTCCCTTCGCGACTTCCTGCATCGTTACTTGAAGGTTACGAATCGGCGCAACGATGTAGCTGGCGAGTACCCAACTAATAAGTGAAGCGGCACTCAAGATCACCGCAAGCGAGACGGCGCTGTAAGTTAGCGTGGTTGAATGTTGTTCGCCATTCGTTTCGACTTCATCGGTGACGATTTGATTCAATTGTTTAGACAGTTTGTCGATGGCGTTGATCATCGCTTCGCCAGCTAATCGATACTCAGCCATTGCAGATTCGTACTTTTGATTGAAATCAGAGGTGGTGTAATCAGAAGAGTGTTTAGTGGTGAGCAGAGGTGTCATGGTAACGCGAGTGAAATCAACATAGTGATTCATGGCCTTACGCATAGCATTGACTTCATTTTGAACGCCAGGGAGATTGTCGATGGAGTTAAGAAAATCGCGGTTTTTGTTTTGTCGCTCAGAAAGCTCTTGGTTGAGAGACTGAACATCTTCGGCTCTAAATAGACTATAAATGGCTTTGATGCGCATGGCGTAAGTGTTGTCTACGATGCCGCTAAGTTCCTCTTTGTGAATGATTAGCTTATGGGTGGAAGCCGAAACCTTATTGAATGCTTGATCGAGTTTACCGATTCCGACACTCAGTCCAATGATGAGTAATATAACTGTGAATAGAACAGGCAGAAAAACCTGAAGTTTAATAGAAAGCGTACTAAGAAATTGACGCATGAGATTGACCCTCTATCGGTTTGATTATTATCTTTTTTATAAATAAGCATTTCGATTTTAATTGTTACATTCGCTAAATCAATGAGTTACTCATATCTAATTGTTATGAAATGTACCAAAATCGATGGGGTTATCATCTTGAACATGAGGCAACTTATAAAAACGTTACGTTCAAATTGAGAGAGGGATAAGTCGCGGAATTAATAGTTAGAAATGACAACGTGTCATAGAGGGTTCAACTAAGTGAAACACAACTGTCATATTCAAATTCTAAAGTGAGCACCGTTCAAGTGAAACACAACGGCAATAAAGCCACTTAAGGAAATTGTGATGAAAAAGACAGTAATCGGTGCAATCGCACTTCTAGGCGCAATGGCAGTGACTCCTGTTTCTGCTAAAGAAACTATCTCTGCAGTGGGTTCTAGCAGCGTAACTCCACTGATGGAAGTTTTCTCTGAAACGTACATGAAGAAGAACCCTAACGTATTTATCGAAGTTCAAGGTCCTGGTTCTTCAGCTGGTGTAAAAGCAGCGAAAAATGGTTCAGCAGACCTTGGTATGTCTTCTCGTAATCTAAAAGACTCTGAAAAAGAATCAACACTAATCGAAGAAGTGGTTGCTCGTGATGGTATCGCAGTGGTTGTTAACCCACAAAACAAACTGCCAGGTCTAACAGCCGAGCAAGTGACTGCAATCTACAAAGGCGAAGTATCAAACTGGAAAGAAGTCGGTGGTGCAGACAAGCCAATCGTAGCCATTACTCGTGACACGGCTTCTGGTACTCGTGGCGCATTTGAAGACATCATGTCTCTAAAAATGAAGATTTCTGGTAAGAAAGTATCAGCTATCTCTCAACGTGCTCAAGTTGCAAACGGTAACGGCGCACTGAAAACAATGGTTGCATCTAACCCATACGCAATCGGCTACATTTCTCTTGGTACTGTAGACAACACTGTTAATGCGCTAGCAATCGACGGCGTTGATGCAACGGTAGCTAACGTTAAAAACGGTTCTTACAAAGTAGCGCGTCCATTCCTTGTTCTTTACAAAGAAGGCAAGCCATCAACAGAAACGCAAAAATTCCTAGACTGGATGCTAACTGACGAAGCGCAAGCGCTAGTTGACCAAAAAGGTTACATCTCAGTTAACTAATCCCATCGGGACTCTAAAGTTTGCTCAGCCCAACGTTTCGGGCTGAGCCTTTTCTATCCATTGTGTTCAACGGCATTGCCCAGAACCGTGAGATTTTTAAATGACCATCGCAACAAATAGTGAAAAGCTTATGAATACTGACGCTAGAGCTATCAGCAAGTCAGGCCTACGCGAGAAGCGTCGTGTAGACTGGAAAGAGCGCATCTTCCACGGCTTGTTCCTAACGAGTGCCGTAATCGGCATTGTTTCATTAGCCGTTATTGCATACTTCATCGTTCGAGAGAGTATTCCGGCATTCCAAGAAGCAGGCGTATCGGGCATTGTCTTAGGACAAAACTGGTTACCACCTGCGCTTTACGGTGTCGCCACCATGATTGTGGCATCTATCGTATCGACGGCTGGTGCTGTCATTGTTGGGGTTCCAATTGGTGTTCTGACCGCCATTTTTATCGCTGAAATCGCACCAAAGCGATTAGCAGACATTATCCGTCCAGCGGTTGAGCTGCTAGCCGGTATTCCTTCAGTGGTCTACGGTTTCTTCGGTCTGGTTATTATCGTTCCATTGATTCAGAAGGTATTTGATGTACCTGCAGGTAACACTATCTTGGCCGGTATTATTGTTCTTGGTGTGATGATTCTACCAACAGTAATTACGGTATCTGAAACGTCTATCCGCGCTGTCCCTCGTACTTATAAAGAAGGTTCTTTGGCACTGGGCGCATCGAAAATCTACACCATCTTTAAGTTGCTCGTTCCAGCGGCTCGCTCAGGCATCATGACAGGTGTGATACTGGGTATCGGTCGTGCGTTGGGTGAGACCATGGCGATTATCATGGTTATGGGTAATGCGCCGGCAATGCCAGAAGGCATCCTTGATTCGGCTCGTACACTAACTGCAAACATCGCTATTGAAATGTCTTACGCAAGTGGTGTTCACGCGAACGCACTTTACGCTACAGGTGTAGTACTTCTGGTCTTCATCATGTCGTTGAACGCTGTACTACTGTACCTAAACCGAGAAAAAGCGAAGTAATCGCTCGTTAAAGGTGACTATTATGGATCGCGCAAAACTAAAAAAAGCACGCCAGTTCAAAGATAATGTCTTTAACGCATTTGTCTGGATCTCGGCAGCACTAACGGTAGGTTTCTTGTTCTGGATTATCTGGTACATCCTATCAAACGGTCTACAACACGTAGATTGGAACTTCATTACTGATAATTATACGCGCACAGGTGAAGAGCACGGTATCTTCCCAATGATTGTGGCGACCATTTACATGGTTATCGCTTCTATCGCAGTGGCAGCGCCACTCGGTATCATGACGGCAATCTACTTGACCGAATACGCGAAAGTGGGCAGTCGTTTGGTGAAAATCATCCGATTCTGTACCGAGTCATTGGCGGGTATCCCGTCGATCATTTTCGGCCTGTTTGGTATGACTTTCTTCGTGGCGATTCTTGGCCTTGGCTTCTCGATTCTATCGGGTGCATTGACGCTAAGTATCCTAATCCTGCCAGTTATCATCCGTACGACGGAAGAAGCGCTGATGGCAGTACCACAAACGTACCGTGAAGGCTCTTATGGCCTCGGTGCTTCTAAGATTTACACTATCTGGCGTTTGATTCTTCCGAGCGCAATGCCAGGTATCTTAACCTCGGTCATTCTAAGTATTGGTCGTGTCATTGGTGAGTCTGCTCCAGTATTCCTGACAGCAGGTATGGTTGCACGTATTCCGGATTCTTTATTGGATTCAGGTCGTACGCTAACCGTTCACCTATACAAACTGACTACCGAACTGTTTACCGTTGAAGAATGGAATCAGGCTTACGGTACGGCAACAGTGCTTATCGTAGTTGTTCTCTTGATCAACATGGTAACGAAACTGATTGCTAGACGTTTTAACACCGCAACTTACTAACAACACTAATTAAGAACGCACGTTAAAAGACACGAATTCAAGAATTAAGAGATTAAGACAATGAACAAATTTGATATTGAAAACCTAGACCTATTCTACGGTGACAACCAAGCACTGAAATCGATCAACTTACCAATTCCAGTTCGCCAAGTAACTGCACTTATCGGCCCGTCAGGTTGCGGAAAATCAACGCTTCTACGCTGTTTGAACCGAATGAATGATCTAATCGAAGGCGTGAAAATTACAGGTAAATTGGCGATGGACGGCGAAGATATTTACGGCAACATTGATGTTGCTGACCTTCGCATCAAAGTCGGCATGGTATTCCAAAAGCCAAACCCATTCCCGATGAGCATTTACGAGAACGTGGCTTACGGCTTACGTGCTCAAGGTATCAAAGACAAAAAGACAATTGATGAAGTGGTAGAGCGTTCGCTGCGCGGTGCTGCACTTTGGGATGAGGTGAAAGATCGCCTTAAATCACACGCATTCGGTCTTTCTGGTGGTCAGCAGCAACGTTTATGTATTGCACGTACAATCGCGATGGAGCCGGATGTGATTCTGATGGATGAGCCAACGTCGGCACTTGACCCAATTGCGACACACAAAATCGAAGAACTGATGGAAGAGCTAAAGAAGAACTACACCATCGTTATCGTGACTCACTCAATGCAACAGGCGCGTCGTATCTCTGACCGCACTGCGTTTTTCCTAATGGGTGAACTGGTTGAGCACAACGATACGCAAGTGATCTTTAGCAACCCTCAAGACGACCGTACTCAAGGCTACGTAAATGGTGATTTCGGTTAATCCACCGTATTTACAAGCATAACTAAATAACTATAAGCGATGGTAACTTTGCCCCTCTTGATGAGGGGCCTTTTTCTTTTTAAGTCGTAGGCTTAAAACATCTACCAACACAAAAATCTTGTAAATGAGTACAACTTTCCTCCCCAGTTTATAAAGCATGTAACTTATGTGAAACATGGCTTTAAAAGTGCTGAAGAGCTCTCGAATGTAACACTAAGTCTGATAATTTTGCGAATGACTTAACAGCTCAAATTTGAACGTATTGATTGCATATCATGGCCTAAGTAGTTTTTTATCGAGGATAAAAAAGTAGATTAGGTTGGTAGGGTGAGTTTAAGAAGTTTTACAAGAAAAGTGTCTTCAACGAGGGATCATCGGTTGCTAGCGGAGGCAATCTTTGATCATTTAGAGAGTCTGTTCTCCCCTCAAGCCCTCGCTATTTTTGAAGATCCTTCAATTAACCCTCGTCATTCGATGAGCTTCTCTCGCGGAGAGCTTTACCCAACCCAAAACTATCCTGAGACATTCTGGGAGTGGGCAAGTCAGTTTGACACCTCTGAAAGCATCATACCTCTGGCGATCAACACTTGTAACTGGAATCACACCCGAGATTTAGGCGGTGATAGTTACATCATGATGCTCGACAACACGCCTATCAAACGTACCTACCTACTGATTCAATCTGTACATGCTCGCACGGCACATAATATCTATGAAGAAAGTTACGACGCAATGCAACTCGCAGCGGCGCGTTGGCAATGTATTCGTGCTGAAAAAAATGCCTCGAAAGAGATCAGGCACAGAGATATTCGTGAAGCGCAATATGTTGATGAGATTAGCCAACGCGAGCGCTTTATCGAAAATATGAAGTTAGTTCAGCAAGTTGCACTCGAAATCTCTAATCCTGATTCTTTAAAGGACTTGTACTACAAAGCCGTCGAAGCGTTACGTGAACGACTTGGGTTTGATCGCTCTACACTGATGCTTCTCGATATGAAAAAGCGCAGCTTCAGTGGTACATACGGCACGGATGAGTCAGGAATTACGATTGATGAATTTCACACACAATACGATTTACACCAACTTAGCGAGGAGTATATCACCGCGTTATCTAGCCTTGAGAGCAACTTAGTGATTGTAGAAGACGCGCCAATATACACAGCAGGCAAGGTCATCGGGCAGGGCTGGAATGCGATGTTGATTTTACGCGATGGCAATGAACCGTTTGGGTGGTTCGCGCTAGATAACTTTATTCATCGTAAGCCGATAACGGCATATCAAAAACAGATGTTGGACTCGTTTGGTTCACTCTTCTCTCAAATTTACATTCGTAAGCGCCAAGAACAAAACGTACGCATGTTGCATTCAAGCATGGTTGAGTTATCACGTTGCACTACTGTCAGTGGAGTATGCAAATCGGCCGTCACTTTCGCCATTAAAAATCTTGGTATTGATCGAATGGCGGTGTTTTTAACTGATGAAAATTGCTCTTACATGCAAGGAACGTGGGGTACCGATATTCAAGGTAATGTGGTGGATGAATCTTACTTCTTTGGCGAAACCCAAGATTTCTCTCTTATAAATCTGGCTCGCTCAATGCCAAACGAAGTCGCATTTGAAGAATCAGTGCCTATTTATCATGACTGTAATATTGTTGGCTTTGGTTGGGCTGCGATGACGGTATTGACTTCAAATAGCAGTGGTCCTATCGCCTTTATCGCTGTTGATAATTTGCTGACACGTGCGCCGTTAACTTCTCAGTTACGTGAAGTGATTCGTATGTTCGCGTCCAGCTTAGCTGAAGTATTGCAACGTACTCAAGCTCAAGAGGCGATTCGCGAATTAAACGAAAACTTAGAGCTGGAGGTTCAGAACCGAACAAAAGAGTTGGAGGAAGCCAATCGACAGCTTGAGGTACTTTCTAAGCTCGATCCTTTGACGCGTCTTGGTAATCGCCGCATGTTAGAACATGTGATGCAAAAATATTGTGCCCTAGAGTGTGAAGACGACATGTCGTTTGGCCTGATCCTGATTGATATTGACCATTTTGGCTTATTCAATAATCACTATGGTCATCTCGAAGGCGATATCGCATTGATGCGAATTGGCTATATCTTGGATCATCATACCAAAGGTGAAGATGAAGTTTTTTGCCGTATCGGAGGTGAGGAGTTTGCATTGCTCATGATTGGTTCTGAGCAAGAGGAGGTTCGACTGAGAGCAGAGTGCATTCGTCAGTGCATCGAGGGCGAAGGGATAAAGCATCGACATAACCCAGAAGGGGAGTTACTCACCGTTTCAGTCGGTTACTCCTGTTATAAAGCGAAAGGCAAAGACTTTAATTTCGACCATTTATATCAGTTGTCGGATAAGGCACTCTATCAAGCGAAGAATCATGGGCGAAATTGTGTAAGGCGATACGAATACGAGCCCCAAGTGTTTGTTGAGTGAGTGATGTTCATAAGAGCAACTTGATAGGGAAGGGGGCGGCGGTTGGTGCTCTAGATAAAACCGCTAAAGCAAATTTGGCCGGATAAGAGAATGGGCAGCTCATGAGAGCTGCCATTGTTATCTAGTTATTTATAGCTTTTCGAGCTGGTGGTCGGTTTTTGTTACGTTTGCTTTGCCAAGGTTTTGAATTTTCGCTAGCAGCGAATCAGGGTTCCAAGGTTGTTGGTTAGCACTAAAATACGCTTGATTCATGGCATTAAGCTCTTGCTTAATTGCTTGTATGTCGCCAGGGTTTAGCCTGTCTTGATGAGTGGTTAAATACTCATTTACAGAGCGTTCAATTTTCGCAGCATCGCCCTCTTCGATGACTTTTTTTAGCGCGTCGATGCAAAGTGGTTGTTCAGTATTTGAAACCGTTCCACTCGCTGTTATTGACCGCTTTTTCCATGCCCAAATAGCGATTCCCAATGTCATTATCCAAAGCCCTAAGAAAACAAAGGTTAATATTCGCCAGAGACTGTTTACATCGCCGCTTGATTCAGGACTAGGGGCTGACACTAAAGGCGCTGAAAGAGGCGATTCCGGCAACGTGATTAGCCCAGTGTCATTTTTCTCTACGTCTAATGTTAGCTCTGGTAACGTTGTTTTCTTCGCTTCATCATTTTGACTGTCCCACCAGTTCAAGTCGTATCCTGGTAAGGTATATTTCCCGGCCTCTGTAGGAATAATGACTTGCTTCACCGTCATGGTAACGGTGCCATCTCTCGCGCTATCGAACTTAGGTTGTTCGGGATACACGCGCAGTGAACTCGGGTAACTAATATTGACTCGTGGCAGATATTCGGCTTGTGTACCGCGAGCCTTAACTTGAATGGTTCGAGTGAGTGAAGAGCCTTGTTTTACTGTGTTGATCGCGTTAGTCGACAGTAGATTACCTTGATCGTCTTGCCAGCTCTGTGTCATTTCTAACGCTGAAGCAGGAAGCCATTCACCTTTAAATTCGCTCGGAATCGGTTTGACCGTGATTGGCATGCGTTCCGCTTTGGTGTTGATAGGCATTATTTTGGTTGAGCCCGTCAAGCTGTCGCCATAAATATAAGAACCGGTCAGTTTAGGACCTATCAAGGTATAAGTGCCTGGTTGATTGGCCGTTAAGCGAAACGACTGCTCTATGATCGCTACTTCTAACCCATTTAAGATCTTCTGTCTTTGTTGTAAGCCACCCAGTGCCTCAAGCTTCATGCCTTTAATCTGCGGAGGTACTATTTGCGGGTTATCTAGGCGTCGAGTGTCCGCTTTAATTAGAAGTTGTATACGTAATGTTGCAGATTGCTGAGGGTAGAGCGTACTGTTGTCGACCGTAATATTGAAGCTAAATAGATCATCAAGATTGGGGTCTGTTTGGCTCGCGTTGACACGCAGTTTGATCGGCTCCGTTCTCATACCATCAGCGGAAAAACTTGGAATAGTCAGAACACCTTCTTTCATTGGTGCAATTGAGATACTCCACTCGGTACGCACTGATTTTCTTCCGTTAATGTTATTGCTAGAGCGGCCATAACGAGGTTGACCCAAGAAGAAGTCTTTCTCTAGAACACTGAAGTCGATTGAGTCTGAGCTGAGCTCAGTATCTGAAATGATTCTGAGGTTAATCACTTCATTCTTGGCTACTTGTGTTTTATTCACACTAGCTTGAAGTGTCTGTGCCATCACCGAGAAACTGGATATTAGGCTGGCCACAAAAATAAAGACCAGTTTTACGCCTTTGTTCATCACAGGCTTACCACTCCTTTTGAGATTGTTGTGGAGGTTGTTTTTGTTGCGCTTGAAGTTGCATTTGCGCACGGATCAAAAAGCTTGGGTCGCGAGCACTTTCTACTGCTTCTAGTCGACGGAACTCAGGATCATCCTGATGCATTTTTTCGGGATGCGCTTTAGCCTGTATTGGTTCACCTTGATCCTTCACTTGCTTGTCATCTCGTTGCGGTTGATGTTGTTCCGTTTTTTGTTTTTCTTTTTTATTTTCAGAATCTTGCTGATTTTGTGACTGTTGTCCTTGCGCTTCTTTCCCTTCGTTTTGAGACTTTTGTTGCTGTTGCTGTTGCTGTTGCTGTTGCTGTTGCTGTTGCTGTTGCTGTTGCTGTTGCTGTTGCTGTTGCTGTTGCTGTTG